>CAZMBC010000002.1:0-240564 GCA_964564685.1 uncultured Christensenella sp. | reverse complement strand
ACTAATGGATAAAAACGCATTGAGAAATTTCGCTATTTGGGCGAGAGAAGATTTAATTAAAAGGGTGTCTGATAGGGCAAATTCTTTGGGTGTTTATGAAGATAAACCAACAAAGCAAATCCAAGCTGAAACTAGCAACGGATTTGTTGTCAATGGTATTACCTTTAATTACTCAACTCAAATGCGTAATGACTTTATTAGAAAAGTTAAACAAAATGGATATAAAGAAACTATTGAAGAAATAGCATATACTTGGTTCAACAGAATTGTTGCTCTTCGTTTTATGGAAGTTAATGGTTATTTGAAAAATGGCAATGGAGATAAAATCTATGTGATTGGCTCTACATCTGTCGGGAAAACTGAACCAGACGCTATTACTTATGCAGATAAATTATCTTTTGTTGACAAGTTTAAGGTCTATGATTATCAAGACGCAAATGATACTAATGGTCTTTATAGATATATTCTCACATCACTTTGCAATAACTTGAATAAAGTTATGCCTTTGATGTTTGAAAAAATTGGTGGATATACAGAGTTGTTATTACCAAACAATTTACTTGATAAGGGTGCAGTTATTGACCATTTATTAAATGATATATCAATAGATGATTGGAAAGACCAAGTCCAAATTATTGGTTGGTTATATGAATATTATGTGTCAACAAATAGAGAAAAATTAAGGAAATTGAATGTAGTAAATAAATCAAATATGGCAACAGTTAATCAGGTATTTACACCAGATTGGATTGTCGAATATTTGGCAGAAAATTCAATCGGAAGAATTTGGTTGGAATCATATCCAAACTCATCATTACGACACAAGATGAAATACTATGTGGATTATAAAAACAACAAAGAATTTGAAGAAAAATTTAACAATATAAAATATAAATCAGTAAATCCACAAGACATTAAGATAATGGAACCTTGTTGTGGTAGTGGTCATATCCTTGTTTATGCTTTTGACTTACTGTTCAAAATGTATCAGGAAAATGGGTATGTTGTAGATGAAATTCCTACCCTAATACTTAAAAATAACTTATGGGGACTTGATATAGATAAACGTGCGGCTCAATTAGCATACTTTTCATTGATGATGAAAGCACAAAGTATAGACAATCAATTTTTGAACAGAGATTATGTTCAGCAACCAAATGTATTTGAGTTGATTGATACAAGTAATTTGTCAGATAGAGAACAATTACAAATATCATTAAATAAACATTTACCTAAAAATATGGTAAAAATTGCCGAATACTTAATTGAACAATTTAAGTATGGAAAAGTAATAGGTTCATCTCTTATACTTGAAAAATATGATTACGATAAGTTTATTGAAACATTAAAAAATATACATTTTGAACAATACACTTTTGATGATTTAATGTTTGTAAATAATGATATTGAAATTTTATTACAATTAGCAAACTTGGCAAAAGTATTAGTTCAAAAATATGATGTTGTTATTACAAATCCACCATATTCAACTATTGCGAAGCTTGATGAAGAACCAAAAGCTTATATTTTAGACAAATATAAAACTTCAAAAGCAAAAGGAAACTTCTGTTCAATATATCTTGATAACAAACTTGTAAAAGAGAATGGATTTACATCAATGATTACATCTTCATTGTGGCTGATACAAGAAAGCTTTAATTTATTAAGAAAAAAACTATTATCAGAAAATTGTATAATCACTTTAGCAGATATTGGCGAAGGTGAAGTAAATGCAATGGTTGAAACAGTTGCAACTGTTACAAGAAATTCTAATGTAGATATTGAAGGTTCATATTTCTCTCTAAAAGATAAAGACAATAGAAAGGACATAAATAAAAACATAACAAATACAAAACCAGAATATATTAGCAGACAGCATTTCTTAAATATACCATCAAATATCATTAGTCTTAAAATCTCACAAGGTGCAAGTAATCATCTCAATCAAAATAAAATTTCAGATTTCGTTGTTGGAAGAGATGGATTACACACAGGCGGAAATGAAAATTATATTCGTTTATGGTTTGAGGTTAATGAAAAAAAGTGCAATTTTACTGCAAAAAACAATGAAAATGCACAAATTTCTCACAAAAAATGGTTTCCTTATTGTAAAGGTGGTCAATATCGCAGATATTATGGAAACAATGAATATGTAATTGATTGGGAAAATGATGGTGAAAATGTTAAAAGCAATGTTGATGAAGCTACAGGTAAATTAAAAAGCCACGGATTTAATGGAAAATATGGATTTTTAGAAGGAGCAACTTGGACTTATCGTTCACATTCTGGTTTTGCTTTGAGATATACGCCAAATGGATATATGTTCGATGGTAAAGGTTCTAAAATCTTTGCTAATGAAAATGTATCAATTAAAAAAATTGTAGGATATATGAATTCTTGTGTTGCATCTTATTTTATGAAATTATCAACAACAACCGCTTATGAAGTATCATCTGTTACAAGAGTTCCTTGCAAAGAAGAGATGTTAGTAAATCAAGAGATTGAAGAAAAATCTGCAAAATGTATTGAAATTTGCAAAAATGATTGGGATATTGATGAAACAAGTTGGGATTTTGCAAAAAATCCACTAATTTAAGGAGAAAATAATGAGTAAATTAGACTTTAAGGAAGTATCAAAAGAATTGAACATTATGCTTAACAAAAGGCCACGTGATGGTCAAGTTCGTAATGTAGTTTTTTGGTATGATGGTGAAGGGGAATTCAAGGATAAGCTTGGAGAATTAGACCTTAACAATGCTAAAATTTTGGTGTTCAATGGAAATAATTTCTTTGAAATCAAATACACTCTTGAAAAGGTTGATTTGAATAGTAATTATCTTATCTATTCGCCACAATATAAACCACAACCACAAGATAACTATTTGCTTGATACTTGTCTTTATAGTCAAGAGTTTGAAGCGGATATTACTACAATCTATATGAGAGAGTTTGGGATTGATAATCCAGCACTTGTGGGTGTTGTTAAGAAATATAAAGATTTCTTAAATAGCAAGGAAAGAAGAGCAAGATTAAAATCTTATAACATTCAAAAATGGAGTGAAAACACAATACATATTGCTGTTTTGTGTGCTGTTTGCAAACTTGATGTTATAGATTTTGAAGAAGCACTGATGACAATTCTTTCAGATGAAATCAATGAAGGAACATTGCTTTCAGAAGTTAAGAAATATTGTGATGTTAAAACATTAAATTCATTCCTTGAAAACAAGTTTGGAGTAGTGAATGCTCTTGATAACATAGACAACTTTATGACAAATTTGCTATTATTACATACATCACTTTACTTAAAAGGTCCAATGCCAAACACTTGGAAAACAAATTTACCGGATATAAACAACTTTGCCATTAAAAACAATGCTTATATCTTTGTAGATAGATTTATGAAAAGTGATTTTTCAGATAGTTATGTTATGATTGCTGAAAAAGTTGCTGATAAAATCCAATTTGAAAGAATTACAAAAGATTGGGATATTGAAGTATATGAAGATGTTGATACATTTATGGGATATGACATTCATATCATTCAAAAAATCCAAAGTTGGCTTGTAGATGGTGTAAAAGAGTATGAAAGATATTTAAGTATCATCAAACAAAGAAGAAAATCATATTGGAATGATACATTGAAATATGAATACCAAGCATTACATCACGCAACAAAATTCCTTGCAAAAGTTGATGAAGAAACCAAAGGTTTTGCACAGGGAACAGCAGAAATATTACTTGACAAATATACAAAGAATTATTTTAAGTTTGACCAATATTATCGTGAATTTATAACCGCTTATGACAAGGTTGAAAATGAAGATTTTGCTGAACTATTCAACAAAATTGAAAATACATATACAAATTGGTATTTGAATGAACTTTCAACAAAATGGTCAAATGAGTTAAAACTTATTGATTACAACAAGTTAAATGCTCCAAAACAATGGGATTTCTATAATAAGTTTGTTAGAACTTGTCCGGACAAAATTGCAGTTATTATTTCAGACGCTATGCGATATGAATGTGGGGAAGAACTTAACAAGAGAATATCAAATACATTCAAAGCAAAAACAACTTTGTATCCAGCACTTTCAACAATCCCTAGCTATACAGCACTTGGAATGGCTTGTTTGTTGCCACATAACAAAATAGAATATAGTGGTTCTGATGTTTTGATAGATGGTATAAGTTCTACAAGTTCAGAAAATCGTGAAAAGATTTTGAATAGCTTTGTAGAAGGAAAAGTATATAAATATGAAGAATTTATCAAACCACAAAATTCTACAAGAATTAAGGCCGAAATTGCCGGTCAAAAGGTTATCTACATATATCACAACACAATAGACGCAATGGGCGACCATATTGAAACAGAAAATAAAGTTTTCAATGGAGCAGAAGATTGTTTTAATGAAATCCAAGCAATAGTTAAAAAATTGCAAAATTTCTCAATTTCAAATGTCTTAATTACAGCTGACCACGGTTTTATTTACAAGAGAAATGATATTGAAGAGATGGATAAAACTCCAAATGAGATTTCTGATAGTGTTATCGCAAAAAGAAGATTTATTATTACAAGAAATAACAATGAAACCGAAATGTCAAAAAAATTATCACTTGATTACATAATGCCAAATACTGACTTAAATGTTGTTGTTCCTTATGGCGTAAATATCTATAAAAAACAAGGTGAAAGTAAGAAGTATGTTCACGGTGGGGATAGTTTGCAAGAAATTGTTATTCCAATTATTCAAATAGATAACAAACGTTCTCAAAGAGATAAATATGCAGCTAAAAATGTTACTATTTCTTGCGTATCTCTTTCAAATAAAGTTACATCACTTATCACATTCTTGGAATTCTTCCAGAATGAGAAAGTTACAGATAAACTCTTGCCAAAGAATTATGAAATTTATTTTGAAGATGAAGAAGGTAAGAGAATTTCCAATTCTGCTGTTGTTAATGCAGATAGCAAGAGTGAAGATGTAAAAGATAGAATGTATAAGGAAAAATTCACTTTGAGAAACCAAAAATATGACAAAAACAAACAATATTATTTGGTTATTACGGATTATGACGACCCTTATGCAGAAAGAGTTAAATTGCCATTTATAATTGACATTTTGATTGAAAATGATTTTGATTTATAGAATATAGGAGTAGGAAATGAATGAGTTTGATAAAAAAGTAAATGAAGTATTTGCAGGTCGTGTCGTTAGAAAAGACCTTTCAAAGAAAATTAAGGAAGGAATAAATGTTCCTATCTATGTTCTTGAATACTTGTTGAGTATGTATTGTTCAACTGATAATGAAGATAGTATCAAAGAAGGTGTAAAACAGGTAAAGAGAATTCTTGCTGAAAATTATGTAAGACCAGATGAAGCTGAAAAAGTTAAATTCAAAATTACAGAAGAAGGTTCTTATACAATTATTGATAGAGTTGATGTTGCAGTTGATGTTGAAAGGGGTATTTGTTTTGCAAGTCTTATGAATTTAGGACTTACAAAAATTCCAATTCATTCAGATTATGTAAAGCAATATGAAAAACTCCTTGCAGGTGGAATTTGGTGTATCGTAAAACTTGGCTATTTTGACGAAGATGAAAATGCTGATTTGGAAGAAGCGGCAAAAGAAGTTAAGAAAAAAGATAAAAACAAAGATTTGGGTGGTGTTTTAATTGTTGAAAGTATTAAACCAATCCAAATGCCAAATGTTGATGTCAAAGAAATCTTTGAGGGTAGAAAAAGTTTTGATATTGAAGAATGGAAAGACCTTATTTTAAGGTCTATTGGTATGGAACCAACTCAACTTAAACCAAGAGAAAAAATGCACTTGATTGAAAGATTAGTGCCACTCGTAGAAAACAACTATAATATGTGTGAGTTAGGACCACGTTCAACAGGTAAATCTCACGTATATAAAGAAATTTCGCCAAACTCGATACTGATTTCAGGCGGACAAACAACAGTTGCAAATTTGTTCTATAATATGGGCAGACGCCAGATTGGTCTTGTAGGACATTGGGATTGTGTTGCATTTGATGAAGTTGCAGGAATTCAATTCAAAGAAAAAGATGGAATTCAAATTATGAAAGACTATATGAATTCTGGCTCATTTGCAAGAGGCAAAGACCAAATAACAGCAAGTGCAAGTATGGTATTTGTTGGAAATATCAATTTAAGTGTTGATGTATTACTTAAAACATCTCATTTGTTCCAACCATTCCCAGAACTTATGTCTAACGATACAGCTTTCTTTGATAGAATGCACTATTATATTCCGGGTTGGGAAGTTCCAAAGTTTGCGCCAAAATATTTCACAGATGGATATGGTTTTGTAACAGATTATGTATCAGAATTTTTTAGAACAATGAGAAAATACAACTATTCTGACGCTTTGGATAAATACTTTAAGCTTGGGACATCTCTAAACCAAAGAGATACAGTTGCTGTAAGAAAAACGGTGTCAGGTCTTGTAAAAATCCTATATCCAAATGGAGAATTTACAAAAGAACAACTTGAAGAACTTTTGAGATATGCTTTGGAAGGTAGAAGAAGAGTTAAAGAACAATTAAAGAGAATAGGTGGAATGGAATTCTATGGAGTTAATTTCTCATACATTGACAATGAAACATTTGAAGAAAAATATGTTGGTGTTCCAGAACAGGGTAGTGATAAACTAATTCCAGAAGGACAAACTAAACCGGGCACAGTTTATTGTGTTGAACGTTCTGAAACAGGTGTATTTGGTGTTTATAGAATTGAAAATGAATGTGTTGCAGGTAATGGCAAATTCAATAGAACCGGTGTATCAGGTCAAGAAGTTAAAGATAGTATAAATAATGCAATCAACTATTTTAAGGCCAATAAACAGCATATTTCGGCTAATATAAGCATTACAAACTCTGATTACTTAATGGATTATAGAGATTTACAAGGGGTTGGCAATGCAAAAGACCTTTCACTTGGAACTTTGGTATCATTATCTTCAGCAGCTTTGAAAAAAGAAGTTTTACCTAAACTTGCTGTTTTAGGTAGCATAAGCATTAGTGGTTCTATAAATAGAATTGAAGAACTAGCAAATGTATTACAAGTAGTTCACGACGCAGGAGCAACAAAAGTATTGTTACCAAACAATGCTAAAAAACAACTTGTAGATGTTCCAGATGACTTATTGAATGCAATTACTTTGTTGTTCTATAATTCGCCAGAGGACGCCATTTTCAAAGCACTTGGAGTAGATTAGAAGTATGACAGAAATAGAATTAGAAAAAGCACATAAACATTCAATCAATAATAGAGCAGAGATTGAAAAAAGTAATACTTGCGGGTGTTTTCATTGCAAAGAAATATTTGCACCAAGTGAAATAAAAGAATGGATAAATGATAGCAAAGACCAGACTGCACAATGTCCTTATTGTTGGGTTGACGCTGTAATAGGTAATGCTAGTGGAATCACAATTAGTTTACAATTTCTTAAAGAAATGCACAAAAAATATTTTGAAAGTTAGAGGCGGCGCGACTTTCTAACAAGGAAATATTGAAATAAATTATATATCTAACAAGGAAAAATTGGGTGTTTGAGATAGATCTTGGCACCCTTTTTATATTTATATATTATATTTAATAATAATATTTTTCTTGTTAGAAAATTATATATTATTGGTTTTGGGGTATGAATTGCACATAAAGGTAGAAAAAGGGATTTGAAATTTCAGGTCCCATTTTTTTTGTCATATAAACTTGCAATTATGGAACATCTGTTCTATAATTTAGACATAACGAAACGGGGTGTTTCGTTAAAAGGAGATTTTACTTATGAAAATGTGTGATGAAAGTAAATTAAATGCTACTTTGGAGTTCATACAAAACTATCAAAAGGGTAATGGTATCTCGCCTTCATACCGAACCATAATGAAAGCAATGAACTTTAAGACAATTTCAACAGTATATCGTTATGTTGGAAAGTTAGAAGCACAAGGGAAATTAAGTAAAAACAAGCTTGGTGGAATTGCTATTTTGCCAAATCTCAATCCAAACAAAACCATTTTAGCCCCATTGGTTGGTTCGGTCGCTTGTGGAAAGATGACTACTGCTATTGAAAACATTGTTGGAACATATAAATTGCCAGCAGATATTTTTGGAACAGGACCTACATTTATATTACAAGCACAAGGTGAAAGTATGATAAATGCCGGGATACGACACAATGATTTTCTTGTTATAAGACAATGCAGTCAGGCAGATGATGGTGATATAGTAGTAGCAGAACTTGATGGTGAAGCGACAGTTAAAAGATTGTTTAGAAGGAAAGGCAAGATTATCTTGCACCCAGAAAATCCAGAATTTGAGGATATAATCCTTGATAATGTGATTATTCAGGGCAAAGTTATAAGCAATATTCACAAATTCTAACAAACAGGAGGTTTATGAAGGTATGTTTGATGAAGAATTGCAATGTCCTTATTGTCAAAAATGTTTAGGAAAAAGTTACGGTAGTGATAAAACTTGTTATAGTAAGGTTTTGAAATCGCCACCTAAAAGCCAAGAAGCAAAAGAACGGTCATTTCAAACGAAATGTCATAGATGTAGTAAATTAGTTTATATTATGTTAGGATTTAGGGATTAAATCCAATTAAGAGGCCATTAGAGCCCATAGAGATACCAGCGAGTATCAATTATTATGGGACTAATGGTCTTTTCTTTGTAATTAGACAAAATTAGTGCCTATTCAACAAGATTAGAGATTATATTTTATTACAATACCTAGTTAGGTATTGTAAAATTATAGCGTAGAACTCGTATCTGCGATTTAATGGGAGGATTCTATGCTCTATAAAAAATATTTTTACTATCTTGGTGATAGGGAAAGCTTAATAATTGATAATTTATACTCCAATTTCTATGAGGTTAAAGTGCCTTATACGAGGTTGGAGTTTTTTTATTGTTTGAAAAAATAAAAATTTTTTTGAAAAAGTTTTACCGGTGGTTCAACCGTTGAGCCAGCGCCCTTGTTAAAGTATGGGTGTCAAAACAAAAATTAAAAGGAGGTGATAGTGGTGAGTATAAGAAGTTCAAGTATCTTATCCGATATGTTGTTCATTCTTTCAGATTGCAAAGTTCATACCATTGATGAACTTGCAAATGAAATTGAAGTATCTCGTTCAACTATTAAAAGATACATACAATCTTTGTCTTATCACTATCCAATCCAAAGTTTTTGTGGAGGCACAATTCCCGGTGGAGTTTATCTTGAAAAAGGGTATGTATATCAAGGTAAGGTTTTAACTCGTGATGAACTGCAAGTCATCAATCAAGCTCTTACTATGTTGCAGAATAGTGAGAATAAAGAGGTTAATCAAGAATTATTAAAAGCCCTATTAGAAAGATTTGCTCTTCCGAAATACAAGGAGCAGAAAGATGATGAAAGAGAAAATTCAAGAGAATGTGGTTGATGATAGCAAAGAACTTGTTGTGATTGACTATTTTGATAGAATTCACAACCAATGGATAAAGGTTGAGGTTACAAAAGAAGTTGCCAGATTTTTGGCAAGTAATGATAAGAAAATAAAAAGAAATGATAATCGCTATTATAGACATAACATTTCATTTGAAGAATTGTTTGGTAATGGAATTTTAGATGATGAGAAGGAGCAATTCTTAATTGATGATAGTGATGAAGTAGAAGTTGAAAGAGAAAAACAAGAAAGATTTGAAGAAAGCTTAATTGACCAACAAAGAACAATTATTCAAAACTCTCTTGAACATTTGCCAGAAAAACAAAAGGTTGTAGTTGATAAGATTTTGAGAGAAAACAAATCAAATCAAGAAATTGCTGATGACTTAAAAATATCAAAACAATCAGTCTCTGATAGAAAGTTAAGAGCATACAAAAACATCAAAAAATACCTTTCAGACACTCAAAATTAAAAAATTTTCAACTTTTTTTGAAAAAATTGCGAAAAAAAACACGGACAAATTAAAAGAGGTGTCCTTAATTAGTGAGGGGACAAAGAAAAGCTTGTGAATTTAGCTGTCCTTTGAGTTATGCGTTCGCACGACTTAAAGACAAAAAATTCAAATACAAAAAAGGAGAAAAGAATGCGAGAACAATTTACAATTAGAGTTTATGATGGGAAGGAACTTAAAAGAATTAAAACTCTTCAAAAGGATTTAGAAAAGAACTTTCCAACCACGAATCAATTTTTAGTTTATTGTTTGAAAAAAGGTCTTGATACGATTGAAAAAGAAATTAGAGGAATTAAAAGTATTCAAAGTTTTGATGAATTGTATGAAGAAATCAAAAAGACTTTTGAAAGACTTAATGAACTAATTATGTTGAGTGAAAAAAACACAAGAGAAATTATTGCAAACTCTACAATCACACAAAAATTACTTTGTTGTAATTATAATATGCTTTTAGGACTATCTGAAAAGGCACCAAAAAGCAAAACAATGGTTGAGAGTGGGGCTTATGATGATATTCCAAGTAGATTGGACGTATATCTTGGTGATGTGTTAGATGTTTTTCTAAAACAAAATGGAAAGTAAAGAAGTTCCAAATGTAAACCTTTTTATTGGATATGCAGAAAAAAATAGAAAAAAAATTTTTAAGAATGAAAAAGAAGAACAATCTGCTAATGAAAGAAAATTTTACAGTTGTAATCAAACAAGAGATTATGTTGAGTATGTGAATACAGGTAGTAATGAAAAAGTTGATTATGTCGCTTATTCCGGAAACGAAGAAAAAAGCCACGGATTATTTAATCAAAATGGATTGATGAGTAGAAAAGATGTAAAGGAATTAAGGACAGAATTGAGAAAGACAAATAGTGTTATTTGGCACGGTGTCATTTCATTTACCGAAGAGTTTGGAAATCGTTATTGCAATACAACTGAAAAAGCTTTGAAGCTGATGAAAAGAGTATGGCCAAAGTTTTTGAGAGAGGCCGGACTTAATCCTAGTAATGTTACTTGGTATGCTGGACTTCACGAAAATACTGACAATAAACATATTCATTTTTCATTTTTTGAAAAGTCCCCTTTAAGACAAAAGCAAAATCATAAAAGATTGTCTTTTTCAGATGGTTTTATTCCTATCAATGCAATAAACAATACAAAGGTTTTAATAGAAAGAAGTCTTTTAGATATTCAAGATGAAATTATTTTAGGAAGGAAAACATTGACAGAAAATATGAAAAGAAATATTCAAGCAGGAGTGTTTATGAAAAAAATTAAATCACTCGTAGGCACTCTTCCTAGTGAGGGTAGAATGCAATACGACAGCGAAAATTTGAAAAATTATAGACCAGAAATAGATTGTGTTATAACAGCAATTATAAAATCTGATAAAGAAATGGATAAAAAATTTAAGGCCCTAGATGAGTTGCTAACACAAAGAGATATTCAAGTAGCAAAAGCATATTCAAAAATAAAAGTTGATTGTGAAGATAAGTTAATTAGAAATAAATGTCTTGAAGATTTGTATAGACGACTTGGAAATATAGTTATTCGTGCAGTAAAAGATATTCGCACAGAACAAAACAAGTTTGCTTATGAAACAAGAAGTAGATTGATACAAAAGCATATTGAGAAGAAAAGGCGCCAAGTTCTTCTTAAACAATGTGTAAGATTAAGCGAACTTGTAAATAGGGAAATGATTGACGCTTTCCAAGACTATCGTGAAAAGCTTGAAGTTGCTCACTATACAATCCTAAAAGAAGAAGGATATTTGGATTGAAAATAGCAAAAAAAATAATCGTTGCTTTTATTGGATTGATTATATGTTATTGCGTTGGATATTTAGTAAATATGTTTGTGAGTAACAATTTTGTCTTTGAATTTACAATTTCAAAGGATTTATTGCTTGCAAAGAAAACATTTTTATATGGTTTTGAGTTGTTTGCTATTTTTATGCTTTTGTATGGTTTTGCTTGGTATAAAAGTATAGGAAAAAACCCTAAAACACTTATGCAAACAAAAGGGAAGCCAAATGAAATTTATACTGGACTAGAACAAGCTCATTTTCAATCAGAAAAAGAAATTAAAACAAATTTCAAAACATACAACTACAATGATTTACCAAAACTTGATGTTGAAGGAATACCAATTATTGCAGAAGAAAAACCAAAAGGTTATGAAATTACATTTTCAAAACCAGCTCACACCTTAATTATAGGAACTACTGGTTCAGGTAAAACAACAACTTTCATAAATCCAACAGTTCAAATTCTTGCAAATACAAAAGGAAAACCATCAATGTTAATTTCGGACCCGAAAGGTGAACTATATGCTTTACACGCAAAAAGTTTGAAGAAAAGGGGATATGATGTTAAAGTAATTGATTTAAGAAATCCTTATTGTTCAGTTAGATGGAATCCACTTGAAAAACCTTATATGATGTATCAAGAAATGCTTGGTCTTGAAGATAAGGTAAAAGTCAATGAAGAAGAAGGATATTATATTTTTGAAAATAAAATCTATTATGATGAAGATGAAAAAAATGCGGCAGTTCAGGTAAGAAAACAAGCAATATTTGATGAAGTTTACGAGGACTTAAACGATATTTGTTCAGTTCTTTGTCCGGTAAAAAGCAAGAACGAACCTATATGGGAGAGTGGTGCAAAAAACTTTATCTTGGCTATTTGTCTAGCAATGCTTGAAGATAGCGAAAAACCAGAACTTGGTATGACAAAAGAAAAATTTAACTTTTATAATGTGATGAAAATCGCAACAAACACACAAAACGATTGTGATGATTTAATTGAATATTTCAATGGAAGAAGTCCAATTTCAAAATGCGTAAGTCTATCTAAACAAGTTCTTGACGCAAGTGATAAAACTCGTGGCTCATATTTATCAACCATATTTGATAAACTTTCACTTTTTAGTGATATGAGTATATGTTCCCTTACGAGTGCAAATGAGATAAATTTGGGCGAAATAGCAACAAAACCAACAGCGTTATTTTTGCAAATACCAGATGAAAAAGAAACAAGACATACTCTTGCTGCTATGGTTATTTTGCAAACTTACAAAGCTTTGGTTGCAAAGGCAAATTCATATCCAGACTTATCATTGCCAAGAAGTGTTTATTTACTTATGGACGAATTTGGAAATCTACCACAAATTCATAAGTTAGAGCAAATGATTACGGTAGGTCGTTCAAGAAGAATTTGGTTATGTTTGGTTGTTCAATCTTATGCGCAACTTTCAAAAGTTTATGATGATAAGTCGGCAGATATTATTAAATCAAACTGCAATATTCAGGTGTTCATTGGAACAACAGACCAAAAAACTATTGATGAATACTCAAAAAAATGTGGTAACTATTCAATTACACAAAAGAATATCAGTTTTTCTTCTGATAAGAGTGGAGTTGGAAGTTCGGTTAGTGTTAAAGAAAGACCTTTGATATATCCTAGCGAATTACAACAGTTGAATAGTCCAAATAATATGGGAAATGCGATAGTTAGTGTGTTTGGATTTCCACCTATAAAAAGTAAATATACACCAAGTTACAAAAATAAACATTTTGTTCTTGAAAAGACAAATCAGTTGTTGTCAGCGGGTAAATACTTTAATGAAGAAAAAGTATTTTATAATATGCTTGATAGAAATAAGGCAATAACCAAAAAAGATGATGGAACAAAAGAAAAAGATGTAAGTGAATTTACTGAAATAATTAAAGTAAATATAGAAAAATTTGATTTTCAAACTTTGGGACTGCCAGAGATGAGAAACAAATTAAAAGACGCATTAAATAACAAGGAATATGCAAAGTTAGAAAGTCTTGGTAAAGAGGTTGAGCAAACGGCCAAAGATGTTGATATGGATAACTATGGCAATGCAAAAGACCTTTATGAAAAGATAAAAAATCTAAATAAAATGGTGAAAATATGAAAAAAACAATAAAAAAATTATGGGTTTCATTGTTCCTTGTAGTTTGTTTTGTAATTCCAACGATATTTCTTGCGTCAGGTAAAATTACAATAACAAGACCGGGAGCAAATCCAGCTTTGGGTGTCATTATTGGCCCAATCGTGGGATTAGATGATGTGATTATTTCTGATACTCCGTCAACAACAAATGATTGGAGTTCAACAACAGGAGTTACAAGAGCAACACCATATACTGATGGTGGATTAAGAAATTATTCATCATTATTTGTTGTGAACGATAAATTCAATGTAAGTAATGGTGATTGGAAATATAGTTCATTTGTAAAATATTTCAAAATTGTTAGAACTGATGGACGACCAATTTATGATGATGATGGAGTTCTTGATGTTAGATGGTGGCAAAATGGTATCTTTACAGAAAGTGATGAAGTTGTGGATTATGCAGCTGACCTTTATGTAAAAACTCAAATCTTAAACTATAACTATAAAGGATTTCTTGGAACAGTATTAAATGCAAAATTTAAGAGTGGAGCCAAATTGATAATCACTTGGGACGGTGGAGAGGACCCTTGGGATAGTATCGAAAGTAATGTTCACGATAAAGACGCAAATAATATGGGTTCAGGAAATTACAGAAATGGTGGAGTAAATCCGGGACCAGAGTATTACAAACTATGTTCTATGGATTATTGCAATGCTCCTTATGTTACAGTTGATTTATCTGCCACAGGTTATTGGGAAAATGGTTGGTGGGGTGGTTCTTACGACTATGTAGATATTAGGTCCTTTATGAGTGGATTTATGCCAAGAGCAGAAAGAAATTGGTCAAACCAATTAAATGCTAATGCAAAAAAATCAACCTACAAAGGAAAAACAGCTTATTATTCGCCAAAAGAATTTACTGCCATAGCAACAAATCTTAATAACTATATAAAAATTGATGATGTTCAAGCCACATCTAAATATGGAACAAGTGTAGCACCATATAAAGATGGTCATCACATACTAATTTCAAACAATGGAAAAACAAAGGTTGACATTGAAAATGGTTCAGAGAATTCATACACAACATATTATTGCTTTGTTGATACAACATTGCCAGATGTTAGTTATACCTATCATAACGCAAATGCTCTTGATAAAAGAGTTGCAGGTTCTATACAAACAAATGCAAATGGTTCAAAATCGCAAACAATAAATGAGGGAACTTTTAGGGACCAAGTGCA
Organism: uncultured Christensenella sp.; assembly: GCA_964564685.1. Lineage (GTDB taxonomy): Bacteria > Bacillota > Clostridia > Christensenellales > UBA1242 > UBA11490. Next base: position 225,435 of record CAZMBC010000002.1, on the reverse strand, counting down.
AGTTCTTTTTGATTATAATGCTGATACAGAAGCCCCAGAAACAGCAACTTATACTTTTAATGGAGAAACAAAACCACTTACAAGTGGCACTTGGTTGTCAGATGAAGGTTCTTACACTGTTACAATTACTGACCTTGCAGGAAATACAACTATCAGTAGATTTGTAATTGATAAGTCAAATCCTAGTTACAATCTTGAAAGATTACAAAATGATAAAACATATAAAATTTCAAGATGGTATTTAGTAGATATTCCTTATGGATATAACGGATTTGGTTCATATTCATTTGCAACTTATGAAGATAGTTTATCTTTTGCAAAGAATATTGAAGAACAAAATAAAGTTCAACAATATACTTTGAATGATATTTCTGATTTTACTGCAACGAATTTGATTGCAAGTGGAAATACAGTAAAAGAAGGCGACTATTGGTATTATAAATCAATATCAAACGAAAATTTGTATGTTTACTATTTTGATAGAAATTCGCTTGATGAAGCTATTGAATTTTATGCAAAAAAATATGTATCTGAACCACAAACATACAAAATAAATTCTACTTTATCGCCAAATAATTATGGAAATACCATTGACCAAAGTGTTATTGATAATTTCATAGAAGTTTATGGCATAAAGGCATATATCGTTAATAATTTCACATTCAAATATTTAGACGATAATGACACATACAAAATCTATTATGACTATCAAGAAGATAGCACAGAGGATTGGAGAGAATTTGCTTACAAATATCAATTCTCAAGCCAAGTAACATCAAATGGATTATACAAAATAAAAGAAGTAGATTATGTCGGCCACGAAACCACATATTATGTCTATCTTGATAAACAAGGTCCATTGCTTGATGTTAGAGCAAAATTATACGGAAAGGATAAGTATATAACACAAACCATTTCAAATGCAGATGTTCCAAGTAATAATGAACTTATTTATTATTATGAGGATTTCCAAATTTTAGATGTAATTGAAAATGATAAGTGGTGGGTAATGGAAGTTAAATGTCCGGATAATTCCATTAAAAGATATACTTATTTAGACCAACTGCCAAATTTTAGTGAATTTGGTTCAGGTGAATTTACAATAACTATTGCCGATAGGGTAAATAATACATTCAAATTTAAGGTTGTATTGCTTGGAAAAGCACCAGAAGCTCAATTTCAAACAATCAACGCAAACACTCAATTACAAGTAAAAATTGTTTTAGGTGAAAATTACAATACAATTACCGACCTTAAAATTTATAGGAATGGAATTTGCCTTAATTCTGAAATAGGATATGATGAATTCCCAGATGATGACAGTAATTCACTTATTTATGTAAATACATCAACATTGAAATATGTTTTCAATAAGGGTGGAATTTATACAGTTGAAATTACTGACAATTTTGGAAGATTATTATCTTATGAATACAAATTTGAGAAAGAATTGCCAACAGGGGTTCTTGTTGGAGTAACTCATAATGGCAAAACAAATGGTGTAGTTAGCTTTATTTACAACTCTAATAAATACTTTACAGTTGTAACAAAAAATGGTGAAATTTACACTTGCGAAAGCGAAGTATCAAATAATTTAACTACTCTTATTATTACCCCAGAAACTGACAGCGAGAATAGTTATTCAATACAATTATTTGATAGAACTGACACAGAAAACTACAACATCTATTCATTTGTTATAAAAACAATCAAGCCAACAATCAATCTTTATGGGGTTGAACCTAACGGAACAACCGGTGGAAATGTTTATGCAACTTGGGATAGTGGTGATGAGCAATACACAGCTTATTATATCTCAAATGGTAACAAACAAGATTATAGAAAGGGACAAATATTGTCAACCGAAGGTAATTATAAAATTGCCTTGTCAGATGAAATAGGTAACACAACAATCGTTGAATTTAACATAGACAAATCAATCAATTTTGTAATAGCAGACACACAAGGAAAAACATATTCAGTAGAAGATATAAGATATATCAATTTTGATATTAGAATTGTAGAACAAGAACCATTGACTATAAACATTGAGAAAGACGATAAAGTTTTTGATTATACATTTGGATTGATGATAACAGATGAAGGAACATATCTAGTAAGGTTATATGATGAGTATGGAAACTCATATTTCTTCTCATTCACAATAGACAAAACTCCACCAATCGCTACCTTGTATGGGGTAGAGAATTATGGAAGGACGAATGGTAATGCTTGGGTAACATCAGCAGAACCAAATCTTATATGTTGGTATGTAAGAGATGACAATGTTAGAGAAACTTACCAAATTGGTCAAGAGATAACTCAACACGGGAATTATGTAGTTTACATTTCAGATTTAGCTAAAAATTATATTAGTTTTGAATTTGAAATTGATAAAGAAATTTCATTTGATATAAACACTTATCGTGGTGGAATTTCTAGTGAAGATGTCAGACTTATAGCTCACGAAAATCTTTCAATAATTATGTATAAAGATAATAAACCAATAGAATATTCTTTTGAAGAATTCCTAAAAGAAGATGGTGAGTATTCATATACAATCGTTGACGAATTGGGAAATAGGACAAGCTCATTTTTTACAATCATTAAGAAGAAAAAACAGAACCTAAAACACGTTTTACAAAAGGATATTGAAATCACAAATATAATCTTCAATGATGAAAATATTGATTTTCAAATTGAAAATGGAGAGCTATATCTTTATAACGAAGGAACCTATAAAGTTGATGTTTTTGATAAACAAAAAAGTCAAAATTACAGCTTTGAAATAACACTTGATACAACTCCACCAACACTTGTTTTGGTTGGCGTAGAAAATGGTGGTTCTACTAAGAATGTAGTTGTTATGAAAGATGTTTCTGAAACTCCTTATGAACTTTACATTACAGTTGACGGAGCAACTTGGGAATATAAAATAGGTAATGAAATTCAAAAGGACGGAAGGTTTGAAGTAGTGCTTTCTGACGAAGCAGGTAATAAGACAACTTATAGTTTTGAACGACTTTATTCTCTTAATGGCCCAAGTATTGCGATACTCGCTGGACTTGGTGCTTTGGTTGTTTTAGTAATAATCTTTATTGTTAAATCAAGAAAGAAATATTACAAAGAAGAGATTGAAGAAACCATTGAAGAGACGATTGTAGAAGATGATTTTGATGATGGTGAAGATGTAGTTATAAATGACAATGAAAGTGATGAGAACGGACAAAATTAGTTAAAAATCCTTGTATTTTTAACGAGCAGGATAAGAGCAGGTTCAAAATGCAATTTTCAAAGTGAAAAAGCTTGAAAAATCAAGCATTTCCGCTGACTCACTTTGAACAACAATTCTTTTTGCATTTTTTCTGCTCCCATTAGGAAAGCAAGTGTGATACCCACTTCTTTTTTCTGATGAAATTTTATAGAAAGACAGCATAGAAAGAGAGAATAGAAAGACTAAAATTTATAAAATTTCGGAGGTTAATTATTATATGAAAGGTATGTTAGCAGCTATTGATTTTAATCCGGTGCTTGCACCAATTTTGGAGGTTTTGAATGCAATCCTTTGGCCAGCAATCGGACTTGTAGGTTCTCTTGGCACAATCTATTGTATTATTCTTGGAGTTAAACTTGCAAAGGCAGATGAGGCCGGTTCACGAGAAAAGGCAAAGAAAGATTTGATTGGAGCAATCATTGGTTTTGTTGTTATTTTCGTGTTGATTATTGGATTAAAAATTGCTATGCCAATTCTTCAAGATTGGGTTCAAACTCAAATTGTGTAATGCTTAAAACGAGGTGATTTAATGAAAAGAAAAGGACTAATTATTGGTGGTGGAATTGTGCTTACCATTTTCATAATCTTTTTGATTTTGATTGGTGGTGCAAACACTACAAAAAATATTCCAACACAGGAAACTTTAACACAAACAGTTACAGGAGTTACTTGTCAAATTGAAGGGGAAAATGATGTAAATTATGAGATTTATCTTCTAACAAATAACATTCAATTTGATAGTGAAATCCAACAAAAAAATTACAAAAAAATAGTTATCAATCATAGTCAAGATTTTGAGAGTTTAGGAGTTGCTTTTATGGCAAAGACAAATGAAAATGCAACATTGATTTTTGAACTTTGTAAGAATAATGAAGTAATAAAATCTTTCTCATCTTCTGTATTGGCTAACGAAGTTATAAATGTTGATTTGGTGTTAGACGAAGCTGTTCAAATTTCAACAACTGACGAATATTCAGTAAAAATAACATCAACATCAAATTATGTTTTTGACACATTGTTATTTTTCTTACAAGAGAGGTAATTAGATGGATTGGTTGACAAATTGGATTTTTGAATTGCTTTATAGTCTGCAAAAAACCATTTGTTATATTATTGATTTCATACGAGAAATCTTTTACCAATTAGCAGGAATTAAATCGGTTACTATTGATGGTGAACAAACTGATTTGTTATCGCATTTCATACTATCAGATACGGTTAAAAGAACTTTCTTTTCAATTTTTCTTGTAGCAACAATCTTGCTTGTAGTATTTGTCCTTATTGCAATAATTCGTAGTGAATATGCAAATGGTGGAAATAAAAAAACCAAAGGACAAATACTTGGCAAGGCATTGCAGAGCTTTGTCATTTTCTTACTTGTTCCATTTGTCTTAATTGCAGGCATAACTTTAACAAATGTTGTTATGGGAGCAATCAACAATAGTATGAACCCATACTTTATGACATCTGGTGCAACAAGTATTGGCGGACAAATTCTTGTAACAAGTGGTCAATTTGCTTATATTGGCCCAGAGGCAAGTAGATTAGAAATTGAAAATATGTTCTTAACTGGTGAATTAAGTTATTTTGATACATCAGTTGTTGCTCAATATTACAATTTAAGAAGTTTGGATTTTTTGATTGGAATATTCGGCTCAATAGTAATTATGGTTATGTTCGTAATGAGTGCAGTTACATTTATCCAAAGAATTTTTGATATAGTTTTACTTTATATCATTTCGCCGGTTAGTGTTAGCACAATTCCGGTTGATGATGGTCAAAGATTTAAGATATGGAGAGATATGATAATTTCAAAAGTATTAGGTGCTTATGGAATTATATTATCTATGAATTTATTTTTCATAATAATTCCACAAATAAGTAGCATTACTTTCTTTGCAGACGCATTCAAAAACGGAATAGTAAAGATATTGTTCTTAATTGGTGGTGCATTCGCTGTAACAAAATCTAATTTAGTAATTGCTCAACTTACAGGAGGCACAGCAGGACAGAACGAAACTCAACAACTTATAAGCAATATGAGATATGGTGGAAACCTTGCAAGAGCAACTCTTGGAGCAGGTGCAACAGTTGGAGGAGCAATACTTGGCGGAAAGAGATTTGTTGATACAAAAAAATCAACACGTTCATTTTCCAAAGGATTTGCAGGTTCATTTGGAAGTCCAACAAGCAAACCTTATATAAATAAGAGTGCTGAACCAAGCAAACTTGCAAAATATGGTGGAATGCCAACTCGTATAGCAACAATGCCGATTGGTATGATAAAAGACCTAACACAAGGTGGAATTGTTGGAATGGGTAAAAACTTTGTTCCAAGATTAAAGAATATTGCACAAGGTGATAGTCTTTTTAACCACGCACAAGCAAAACAAAAATTAGATGATAAAGGAGCAAACAATGCGAATAATACCTAAAAATACGAAGGTAAAAATGCAATTTTATAAAGGTATTGGTATTTATGATGTTATTGTTGGAGTAATTGCACTTGCGTTTATAGCACTTGCAGTAACAAGTAATTTACCAAACAAATACATTATTGCATTAGTTGTTTTAATGATTGCAGCTCCAATGTTCATACCGATTGGAGATGTAAAACTCTATCAAGCATTGGGATATGGACTTACTTTTGTGGTCGCTAAAAAATCTTTTAGAAAAGATAAAAAAGGTAATGCTCACATCAGTAATGTCATTCCTTATGCAAAGATAGATAACAACATAATATATGGTAAAGATAACACTTTAACAGGAGTTATCCAAATAACACCGGTAGAATTTAATATGTTATCTCTCAACAAACAAAATTATTTGATTGATGGTGCAATATCTTCAACTCTTAAAAATGTTGGAGTTTTTCAAGAATACGACCTAATAAAATTGGAAAAACCAATAATCTTTGATGGTTATCTGAATAACGAACTTACTAGAATTCAAAACCTTATTGCAGAAAACGAAAATGGTAATTTGGTTGAAGAAGAATTCAGAAAAAGGGTAGAAGTTATTGAAGATAGAATGAATTTGATTGATAGTCTAAATTCCAATGAAAAGATTTATTCAAGTTTTTATTATATTGCATTGCACGACATTGACCGAAAGAGTTTAGATAATTCACTAGAAATAATCTTGAACACGCTTGCAGGTAGCAACCTTGAAGTCAAAAGACTTGATAATAAAGAATTGGCAATATTCTTGAAATACACTTATGACAAAGATTTTGATGAAAGAGAATTTGATAACTATGAAGTCAAGGATTATATAAAACATATCTATCCAGATAATGTTCAATTTAGAGTTCTTTCAACAAGACAAAATAATAAAACATTGACGCATTTTGTGATAACTGATTATCCATTAAAAGTTGAAAATGCTTGGGGACAGGAATTATTTGATATTCCTAACACGAAAGTTGTAATGAAATGTAAACCGGTAGAAAAATACAAAGCGATTAAACGAATTGATAATGCAATCAATGAGTTAATGTCGCAAGGAAATATAGGGAAAGCAAGTGTGCAAATTGACAAACAAACACACTTGGAATCTCTTCAAATTTTACTTGAAGGATTGCAAAATGATAATGAGGTTTTCTTTGATACAACACTAATTATCACAGCTTATGATATTGGAAAAGATACAACAAATAAAAAATATGTAAGAAGAAAATTGAGAGAATTTGGATTTAAATTTAGTGAGATGTTTGGCAGACAAATTGATAGTTACTTTTCAAGCAATATCAATACTTATAACAAAACAAACATTTCAAGAGGTTTGAATTCATCAATCATTGCTTCAACTTTTCCTTTCGTAAGCAATGCAATTCTTGATAAAAATGGAATTTTGATAGGTGAGAACAAGTTGCCTACATTTATAGATTTTTTCCGCAGAGATGAGGAAAGAGTAAACTCCAACACTGTTATTATCGGAAAACCCGGTTCTGGTAAATCTTATTGCACAAAAACATTACTAGCAAATCTCGCTAGTGATAATGCAAAGGTTTTTATATTGGACCCGGAAAACGAATATGACAAATTGGCCAAAAATCTAAATGGTAGAGTGCTTGATGTTTCATCTTCAAAGAATGGAAGAATAAATCCATTCCATATTATTGCTAGTCTTGATGATGAAAACCAAGATGGTTCAAGTAATTCTTTTTATTCACACTTACAATTCTTGGAAGAATTTTTTAGAATTATCCTACAAGGCATAAATGCTGATAGTTTGGAACTTTTGAATAAGATAATTGTTGAAATATACAACAAGAAAGGAATAACAGCAAAAACTGATTTCACAACTTTAAGACCAAAAGATTATCCAATATTCCAAGACCTTGCAGAAGAAATTGATAAAAGAATTGAAACTGAAAAAGATGAATATAACTTGTCTTGTTATAAGGTTTTATCAAATTATGTTAGTAAATTTAGAAGAGGTGGTAGAAATTCAGCTCTTTGGAATGGTTTTACTACTTTTAATCCAACCGAAAACTTTGTTGTTTTTAATTTCCAAAAATTGCTTTCTAACAAAAACAATCAGATAGGAAATGCACAAATGTTACTTGTCTTAAAATGGTTGGATAATGAAGTAATAAAAAACAGAGATTACAATCAAATTTATGGCGCTAATAGAAAAATAGTTGTTGCTATTGATGAAGCACACGTATTTATTGATGAAAAATTCCCAATAGCATTGGACTTTATGTATCAGTTAGCAAAGAGAATTCGTAAATACAATGGAATGCAGATTGTAATCACACAGAACATTAAGGACTTTGTTGGAAGTCCAGATATAGCAAGAAAATCGTCTGCAATCATCAATGTAAGTCAGTATTCTTTCATTTTCTCATTGTCGCCAAACGATATGACGGACCTTTGCACTTTGTATGAAAGAGCAGGTCAAATCAATGAAAATGAAAGTGATAATATTGTGAACTTACCAAGAGGTAGTGCTTTTTTAATCACAGGCCCAGCAAGTAGGACAAACATTAGGATTGTTGCGACACCACACGTTAGAGAAATATTTGAAAAATAAAAAAGGAGAATTAAATGGAAGAAAAAACATTTGTTACAGTTGACGAACTTACAAAACAGGCAACTGAAAATTATTTGAAATATCTTAATGAAGGTAAACTTACTGATATTCTAAAAGTGCTTGGTCGTATGCCAGATTACACAGTTTTGAATGATGTTCTTTTAATGACGCAAATGCCAAATATCACACTTGCAAAAAGATTAAGTGATTGGAATAAAGATGGACGCAAAGTAAAAGAAAATCAAAAATCACTTAAAGTTGTTAGTTATTGCTTAAAAAAATACAATCAAGATTACACTGATGAAGAGAATGGAAATGTATATAGCAAAGGTGTAGAAAAATTTGATTTGGTTGTAGGACACGTATTTGATATTAGCCAAACAACAGGTAGGGAATATCAATACCTAAACACAAATAAAGAAACTATTGCTACTTATTTTGAAGCGGCAAAGAACTCACTTGAAAGAACAGCAAGAGGATATAAGTTCTCTTATGTTGACCAAGAACCTTATGCAAAAATTGATAAAGAAAATAAAGTTATCTATATCAAAGATGGTTTATCTATTGATGAACTTATCAATACTTTGGTAAATCAAGTTACAAAAGTTTTGATTGAAAGCAGACACGATGAAGGTCTTTCTGAAAGTGTAAAACCTAATATTAAAGAACTTGAATATAATTGCGCTTTGTATGCAATTAAATCAAAACTTGGATTAAATCTACCAGATTTTGATTATGACCAAGTTAAAGATTTCACAAATGAAGAAAAACTTGAATTCAAAAATAATTTGCAAAAAGTTCGTTCAGTAAGTTATCAGTTACTTTCTAACTTTGAAACATCTATTGAAATTGCTATTCGTGGATTAGAAAAGAAGACAGAAAAGATAGAAGAAAAAGTTAAAGAAGCTGAAAAAGTTGAAGTAGAACCAATCAAAGAAACAAAAGTCAATAAAAAGACAAGCACTAAAACAAAGCAATCAGAGAGTGAGGTGGCATAATGAAATTAGGAGGAGAACTTGCTTTTATTCTTGGTGATATTGATTATTCATCAAAACCAGAATTATTGGATAAATTGAGAGATTGTAGAAATAAATTGCAGGAATATCCAAAGGAAGATAGGATAAAACTCAAACCATACCTTGCAATTTCAGTTCAACAAGCTTTTTATACAAGTGAATATGAACTATTAAGATTTAAGAGATTGAACAATAAAGGAGGAAATTCTAGTGATACTAAAAAAGAACAATAAAAGATTATCAATAGACATAAATCCAGCCACACCGGACAAATTTGAAACTTATGCGTCCCTTGTTGTCTTTGAAGGCGATTTCAAAAAATATAGTGATTTTCCAAATATTACAAATAAAAAAGAATTTGAAGATTTCTATAAAACTAGCAATTATATGTGTGCAACACCAATTTATGATTATGAAGAATTATCTCTTGATGATTGTGGGGAAGAACCTATTGGATACATCTTTATTGATAGTGAAAGCATTAAAAATCTTCTAGGAGATAAAACATTGGGAGAAAATATATTCCACGAACATATTGCTGAAATAGTTGAACAATATGAAAGGGAATTGAATGACATAAATGATTGCGAAAACGGTGATTTACATTGCATTACATTGACATTATATGTTGATGAAAAAATCATTTCAAAAGAAGAAATTTATGCTTATTGGTATGATGTTAGAAATAATATTGAAAATTCGGACACAATGTTAAGAAATGAGGAATTTCTCAAATTGTTTGAAAAACAATATAGCGATAATGAAATGTAAGGAGAGTGTTTATGGAAGAAAAAATAGAGAAACCAAAAACAGTTAGAATTCTTATAAAAGAACCTTATAAAGAACCTTATGAAAAAGTTGTTGATAATAACTTGGAAACATTTCAAGAAATCGTAGGTGGTCTTATTGAGTGTGTTGAAATGCCGGGAATGAAGAATGTTGATTTGTTTGTCAATGAAGAAGGAAAACTTGATAGATTACAAGGTAATTTTTGGTTGCCGGAATATGAAGATTGTGCTGTTGGAACTTGCTATCTTATAGGTTATAATCCAAAAGACGGAAGCAATCTTGATTTAACAGATAAACAGATTAAAGAAGCTAAAAAGTATATTGATTTATACAAAATTCCAGATGGTATGGATTTGTATGAAGATTTCTATGTTTTAAGGGCTCTTATGACAAAAAGATACAATATCCAAAAGAGAAAAAATGCGGAGATGTAATTATGTCAGAAATGAAAATTCAAAGGCGAGGATATACCCTTAAAGTAGATAGAGATTATTCATACGAAGAAAATCCAAGAATTTTCAATAGTAATCTTGGTAGAATGGTTTGTTGGCATAGAAGATATAATCTTGGTGATATAAAGGATTTCAAAACACCTTTTGAATTCCAAGTTTATACTGAAACTCATAAAAACGATATTTATGCGATTTTGAATGTATATCTATATGACCATTCAGGACTTGCTATATCAACACGAGATTTTAAGGACCCTTGGGATAGTGGGCAAATAGGTTATATATATTGTAGAACTGATGATGTAATTGGCGCAGGATTTAATCCAGAAACTGACTATGAGAAGGTTAAGGAAATCCTAGAAAAAGAAGTTCAAGAATATGATAACTATTTGCAAGGAACTAATGAATATTACTATTTTTGTTTAAGAGATGAGGATTTTAACATTATTGACAGTATTTCAGGATTTCAAAAGAAAAACCTTAAAGATATGTTAAATGAAATGAAAGAGTATGTAGATAAAAAATATTATTTTTTATTTGATACTCTATATAAGAAAGAAATGAATAAAGAGGATTGTCTATAAAGGTCAACCTTTATAGACTTTCCAAAAATCAAACGAAAAAGGAATGAATTTATGGAAACAAAAAGCAGTTCGTGGGGAATTTTGTTTCTGTTCATAGGCATATTTTCATTGTTTTTAATAGGATTAGTTCAGGGAACACAATTAAAGACAAACGAACCAATTCTAACACCAACAGAACCACAATTAGTGGCGACTGATGTAACAGGTTTTACTTTTGTTGGTGGAACAATATCAAATTATAGTAGTGATAATGGAGTTTTAGAAATTCCAGCTTGTTATTCGTATGGTCCAACATCAACTAAAACTGGAACTATTACATTTAATAATCGTAATGAAGCATTTAATTTTTTGCAAGAGAATTACGCTGTTGGTGCAGAAGGATACTATGAATTCTATAATGAAATATACAATCAAACTTATCCTTGGACTTATAACTATGAAATAAATCAATATTCGTATATTGCAGGCACAGATATTATTGTAAATACAATATCAGATAGTGCATTTCAAGGTAATACAACAATAGAAAAAGTTGTTATCCCATACACTATTGAAAGAATTGAAAATTTTGCATTCCAAAATTGTTCAAATCTCAAAGAAATTGAATTTAGCGAAGGTCTAAAATTTATTGGTGATAGCACATTTTGGGGTTGTGCGATTGAGCATATTGTAATCCCAGATAGCGTTGAAACTATATATCCATATACATTTTTTGGTTGTCAAAACCTTGAAACCGTTGTTATTGGAACCGGCGTTAAAAGTATGTATTTGGGAACTTTTAATGGTTGCACAAACCTTAAAACAGTAACTATTTTATCGGAATATGAAATAACAGCTTGGGAAACTGATTATTATCAAACATTTTCACGTTGTCCTAATTTAGAAACAATATATGTTAAGGAAAGTATGCTTGAATATTATCAAACATCTTCCCCTTGGAGTAGATATAGAGATTTATATAAAATTATTCAATAAGGAGAACCAAATGGAAGAAACTAAATCAAAAGGAAAGGGTATATCTATTGCCATTATAATTTTGGTGATAGTTATCGGTTTTGGTTTTGTTATTGGTTTAACACAAGTAACTGGTGGATTAAAACAAGAAACTCCTAGTGAAATATCAAATTATGCTTTTGATGAAGAAGGTAACTTGTTGAGTTATTCAGGTTCTATGACAGACATTGTAATACCGGAAACTTACTCATTTTCTTCTAAATCAGAGAGTGTAGAATTGTCATCAAGTTCTATTTATAGTTTGGTTGAACAAGCAAATAGACTTGGAATTCGCCAATATACAATCAAGAATGAAACCGGAAATATGACCGATGATTTTGGTAATGTATATTATCAAGAAAAATATACTTTGTGTTACGACAAGAAGAAAGTAATTGAAGGAACAGATTATGTTGTTAAGGGAATATCAGCACAAGCATTCCAAAACAAAAGCAATATAACATCAATTACTCTTCCTAACACAGTAGAAAAAATAGGTAGCAACGCTTTTAGTGGTTGCACAAAATTGAAAACAATCAATTTGCCAGATGGGCTAACAAGAATTGAAAATGCAGCTTTCTATAATTGTAGAGTTTTGGAAAATCTTGAATTGCCAAGCACTTTACAATATATTGGCCCACAAGCTTTCCAAGATTGCGATAAATTTTCAGAGATTGTTGTTCCAGAACAAGTAGAATACATTGCAGATATGTGTTTTAGTAATTGTGATAGATTGGAAACAGTTACATTGTTGGGATATAAGTATCAAATTGCTCATCAAGCATTCTATAATTGCAGACAACTAAAATCAATCAATATTCCAGAAGGTGTAAATTACATTAGTAGTATGGCTTTCTATAATTGCAGGGCATTGGAAGAGATTGAGTTGCCAAGCACAATAGATAGTATTGAAAATCAAGCATTCTATAATTGCACAAATCTTCGTAATATAACAATTAAAGCTTTGAATGTTCCAAATGTTTATACTAATACATTTATGGAAAGTTATGTGGAAAACATCTATGTTCCAGATGAGAGTTTTGAAATGTATCAAAATTATGGAAATTGGAATTACTACTATGCAAAACTAAAATTATTGTCTGAAAAAGAAACCGTTTAGACAAAATCAGATAAAACTAAATAAGAGGATTAAAAATGGAACGATATGAAGTTGATGGAATGTTGTCAAATTTAAGACAATATCTTGAAGGACACGGTATCAATACAAGTCGCTTGTTCCATTGTATAAATCCACAACATATTGATAGCAATGCTTCAATGAAATACTTTGATGATGATAGAGTATATTGCTTTGGTTGTGGTGCAAGTTATAACCTTGTTGATGTTATTGGCATAATGGAAAACCTAAACAAAAGTGAAGCTTTTAAGCAAACACTTAAATATTATGGTAAAAACTACTATAATGTTAGGCCAATTCAAAAGGAAACCAAACAGAATAATAAAAACTATGAAAAAGCATATAACGTTTGGCAATATAATTTAAAAGAAAATCAAACAGCAATTCTCTATCTGAAATCAAGGGGATTAGACGATAAAACAATCAAAAAATTCAAGATTGGATATAACTCATTTGACTTTGGTGATTATAAATTAAATGCAGTTGTTATTCCTATAAACAATCATTGTTTTACAGCGAGGAATATACTGAATGAAGAAGATGGTATTAGATACTATAAATCAAAGGGTTGCCAACTTGAAATCTTTAATTCTGTAATTCTAAAAAGTGATATTAAGTATTGTGTAATTACAGAAGGTGAGTTTGATTGTTTGAGTTTTGAAAGCATTGGAATCAATGCAATTAGTCTTGGTAGTGCAAATAATATTCATAAATTTATAGAACAAGAAAAATCTAATAAAATAACATACATTCTTGCACTAGATAATGATGAGGCGGGACAAAATGCTAAAAATTCTTTAATTGATTATTTTAACAATAATGGAATAAAGTATATTGCTTTTGATAATTGTGGATACAAGGACGCAAATCAAGCACTTGTAGAGAATAAAGAATTGTTCAAAAAAAGTATTTATGACATAGTAAATACAATAGACAATTCAAATAATAGAAAGAACCAATCTAATTCAGAAATGTAAGTAATAGAAAGACTGATATTTAATTATGAGGTAAAAGCTTATGCAACAATCACTTTTTGAGTTGCTGGGCGACGAATATGATTACTTAAAAACAAAACAAAGTAATGATTGGTATTGGCATTTTGCTGATTATCCAAAAGAAAAAAATGGATTAAAAGTTTTCAGTTGTTTTTCCTGTGGCGGTGGCTCCACTATGGGATATAAACTTGCTGGATATGATGTAATTGGAGATTTGGAAATAGATAAACGTATGAATTCTATTTATGTTGCTAATCATAATCCAAAATACAATTACATCACTGATATTAGGGATTTTAATAAAATTCCAGATGAGGAATTACCAAAAGAATTATTTGATTTAGACATTTTAGATGGTAGTCCACCTTGCACAACTTTTAGTATGGCCGGACTTCGTGAGAAAACTTGGGGAAAGAAAAAGAAATTTCGTGAAGGACAAAAAGCGCAAACACTTGATGATTTGTCATTTGTTTTTATAGAAACAGTGGCAAAACTTAAACCAAGATTTGTAATTATGGAAAATGTAGAAGGTCTTACAAAAGGAAATGCTTGGAAATATGTTCAGAATATTTACAAACACTTTAATAGTGTGGGATACAAAGTCAAACATTGGCTTATGAAAGGAGAGCAAATGGGTGTCCCACAAAAAAGACATAGAGTATTTTTTATTGCAACTCGATTAGATTTTGATTTGGAAAAACTTGATATGGCATTTTGTTATGAACCTATTGAGTTTGAAAAAATAAAAAGTGAAAATGGTTCTATGGAAGGAATGACTGAACGTTTACTTGATTTAATTAGTTATGCAAAGAAAGGAGATAGAAATTTGGAGAATGCTTGTATGCGGCAACGTGGCAAGAATTCTTTTTTTAACTATTGTTTTGTTTACGACGAACAAGTCGCACCAACACTCACAGCACATTGTAATAACATTAGGTGGGATAGTAAAACAAGATTATCAAAACAAGATGTTGTGTCAATCTCAACATTCCCACAAGATTTTAATTTCTTGTCAGATAATCTTGACAATATAACTTATGTTTGTGGAATGTCTGTTCCACCAATAATGATAAAGAGAATAGCAACAAAATTGGCGCCAATTATATTAAAGGCAAAAGGAGTTGTGAAATGAGTGAAATTAGAGATAGACGACAACTAATAAGAGATTTGAAAGACCTTCAAGAAAATGGTCTTATTGGTGTAGAAAGAGAATACAATCAAATTTACAACTTATGTTGTGATATTGATAATAAATACGGAAATTATGAACTAACTGACCATATCACAGAACAAGATTTTGTTCTGAATGATGAAATACTAGATGGTCTAATAAAACAAAATTCTGATGATATTGATAGATTGAGATGTTTTATAGGAGACACATATTCAGCTGACATTTATAGGATAGATGGTTATGGAAACCTTGCTAATGTAACATCAGGTGATATGGAAATGTTGGTTGATGAACTTATAGATATAGCAAAAGACCAAATAAAGGAACTGCAAGCTAGTGAACTTTAATTAAGAATAGAAATCCACTTAAAAATTTAAGATAAAGGGGAGAATTTGGCGATAAGTGGGTTTTTATGTAGTAAATGTATAAAAGCCCACACATTGTCAAAAATCGGGTATATGATAACAATAAAGAACTTAAATGAAATGAAAAATGCAGATTTACAATCTTGCAATATTGATGATTTAGTGGATATAAGAGATGTGAAAGTTGACAAAACAAAATCACAGACTGAAAAACTTTTTGATTTTATTGAAAAAATCAAAAATCCATATTTATTCAAGGTCGGTGATACAGTCGTTAAAGTAAGATTTTCTGAAAATAACACTCAAAGTTTTCAACAAAAAATGGAGAATATTATATCTGCTAAAATAGCTCAATAAAAAAATTTTGTAAAAACACTGTATATTTTTGAGATGATGTGTTATAATAATATCGTATTAGATATTCGTAGCATATCATCTCATTTTTTTTGGGAGATATGATATATGAACAATTTTGAGAACTTAAATCAAAGAAATTCAAGCGACAAGATTTGGAAAGCCGCTTTGTATATACGTTTATCACGTGATGATGGTGATAAGTTAGAAAGTGAGAGCATAACATCTCAAAGAGAAATGTTATGTCATTTTTTGTCGCAAAATCCAGACCTTAAATATGTAGATGAATATGTTGATGATGGTTTTACTGGAACAAACTTTGATAGACCAAATTTTCAAAGAATGATTGAGGATATACGTTCCAATAATGTAAATTGTGTTATTGTAAAAGACCTTTCTCGTCTTGGAAGAAATCATATAGAAACAAATAAGTATATTGAAATTCTATTCCCAATGCTTAAAGTAAGATTTATTGCCTTAAATGACCAAGTAGATAGTTATTTAAGACCACAGTCTGTTAATAATGTTATTGTTCCTTTCAAAAACCTACTTAATGATGAGTATTGTAGAGATTTCTCGGTAAAAATTCGCAGTTCATTAAATATTAAAAGAGAGAATGGATTGTTTATCGGCTCTTTTCCTTGTTATGGATATGTTAAGGATTTAGAGGATAAACACAAACTGATAGTTGATGATGAAGCTGCTGAAAATGTTAGAACTGCATTTAGAATGTTCTTAAATGGTTCTACATTAAGAGGGATTGCAACTTACTTTAATGACAATGGTATTTTAACACCAAGTGAATATAAAAGAAGTAAGGGTTTTAATGATAGACATTACAGCACTCACGATAAATCTTTTTGGGATACAATATCAATAAGAAGAATGTTGACTAATCAAATGTATATTGGCAATATGGTCCAAAAACAAATGGAAATTGTTAGTTATAAAGTTCAAGTATGTAGAAAGGTTGACTTGGATAAAAGGATTATAGTTGAAAATACTCACGAACCTATTATTTCAAAAGATGATTTTGAAAAAGCTCAATCATTGCTTAAAAGGGATACAAGAGTTTGCACAACAACAAAAGAATTAGATTTATTCTCTGGATTTGTAAAATGTGGTGATTGCAAGAGGGGAATGAACAAAAAACACATTCATCAACCTTACAAAGATTACTATTATTATATTTGTAACACATTTAAGAAAAATGGTAAAAGTGCTTGCACAAAACACGCAATAAGAACGGAATGTGTAAAAAATGCTGTATTTGAAATTATAAAGCAATATGTAAACATTGCCTTAACAATGGATAATCTTATTACTTTTATCAATAATAGCGAAGAAAAGTGTAAAGAAACTACTAAATATGAAAAGCAATTAAAGGTTAAGTATCGTGAAAGAGATGAAGTAACAAGATTGCTTGATGATTTATATCCAGATTGGAAAAAGGGTTTTATTACACAAGAAATGTATTTTGCATATAGAGAGAAATACTCAAAACAAAAAGAAGAAATACTCAATAAAATTGAAGAGATAAAACAACAAATTGAAATTATAAAAAATGGTTTAACCAAAGAAAACAGGTTTATTGAAAACTTTAAGAAATATCAAAACATTACTGAACTTACAAGAGACATTATTGTTGAACTTATAGAAAATATTTATATATACGAAGGTGGCAAAATTGAGGTTGTTGTTAGATTTAGAGATGAGTATTTGACAGCTCTTGAATACATTGAAGTTAATAGACAAGTTTATATCAAACAACAACAATTCAAAAATGCACAAGTTATTGTGTCTGCGTAGAGGTGAAGTATGAGTAGAACTAGCAGATACAAGAATGAAAATGAAATTCAAGAGAAAAAAGCAAAGTGGAACGTTGCATTATATTTAAGACTTTCAAAAGTTGATGATGGTGAACAAGATGAAAGTGAAAGTATTGCTTCCCAAAAAGCAATGCTTACTAAATTTGTTATATCAAATCCGGATTTCAATGTAGTTGACTATTACATTGATGACGGCTTTTCAGGAACTAACTTTGATAGACCAAACTTTCAAAGAATGTGGCAAGATATAAGAAATGGAAATGTTAATTGTGTGATAGTTAAAGACCTTTCTCGTTTTGGCAGAAATACAATAGAAACAGACAACTTTTTAGAAGTTGTGTTTCCAACCTTAAAGATAAGATTTATTTCTTTGTTAGAAGAGTTGGATACATTTCTTAATCCAGACTTATCTAATCAAAAATTATTGATTGCATTCAAAAATCTTATGAATGATGAATATGCAAGAGATATTTCTACAAAGGTTAAATCGGCAAATGCAGCTCATAGAAGAAAAGGTGATTTTATTGGTTCATTTGCACCTTATGGTTATAAAAAGGACCCAAATAATCATCATAAACTAATTATTGATGAAGAAGTTGCACCCATTATAAAACAAATATTTTCAATGTGTCTTAAAGGGCAATCAATAATTTCAATAGCAAGAGAATTAAATAAAGCAGGTTATATTTCGCCAATAGATTACAAAAAACAACAAGGATATAAAATAAAAATTCCAAATTATGTTGGTAAATATCATATTTGGACTTCAACCACTATAAAAACTATATTGCAAAATGAAGTATATATAGGAAATATGGTTCAAGGTAAAAGTTGTGTTGTTAGTTATAAAAACAAGAAAAAAATTGAAAAACCAAAAGATGAATGGGTTATAGTTGAAAACACTCACGAACCCATTGTTTCAAAAGATGATTTTGAAAAAGTGCAAAACTTGCTAAAAATCAATGGAAAAACATATACAAAACCATACAGAACAAAAATTTTATGTGGTTTAGTAAGATGTGGTGATTGTGGACTTGCAATGAATTCAAGTTATTGCACAGAGAAATCTTTATTGGGCAAATACTATTTCAAATGTTCCACATTTGTTAAAAATTCAAGATTATGTTCAAAACATTCTATAAGGAATGATAAGCTTGAAAATATAGTTTTTGAGATTATCAAACAATATATAGATTTGTCAGTTGATATAGATAACATAATAAATAAAATTGATAAAAGCAAATTCAAGGTTAGTAGTAATACCAATGAAAAATTAAAATTACAAAGAGAAAGAGATATTCTTTCATATAAACAATCACTTGGTAATTTTTATCTAAAATTCAAAAGTGGTGAACTTTCAGAAACTGATTATAGAAATGAAAAAGAAAAAATAGAAAACCAAATTAAAATTTGTGAAAACCAAATAATTACTCTTTCAGCAACCTTAAATAATAATATTGAAAATGCACATACTAATTTTATAACAGCATTGAAGAAATATAAAAATTTTACATCACTTACGAAAGAGATGGCACAAGAACTTATTGATGTGATATATGTTTATGAAAACAATAAAATTGAAATCAATTTTAAGTTCCAAGATGAATTTGACGCTGTTATAAATTATTTAAGGGATAACTCACTTATTTAGGACATTTGCCTAAATTTGCCCTAAATATGTGGGTTTTTTAGTTGAAAGAGTAAAAAATTTTAACTTTTTTATGGTCCTTACTTGACAATGGCACCTGCTGCATGTAAAACACTAATTTCTCATTTTGAGGATACAAAATCATCACCAGAAGATTACGACCTAATATTAACAGGCGACTTGGGAAAACTTGGTAGCGAGATTTTGTTGGATTTAATGGAGCATTATGGATATAAGTTGGCTAGTAACTACGCTGATTGTGGGCAGATGATGTATAATCACAATCAAAAAACGTTTCAGGGCGGAAGTGGTGCGGGTTGTAGTGCAACTGTCTTTAATTCGTATGTACTAAAGAAAATGCGTAAAGGGGAATTTAAAAAAGTGTTGTTTGCGCCAACTGGTGCTTTGTTAAGCCCATTAAGCAGTCAGCAAGGCGATAGCATACCTGGTACATGTCATGCAATTGTTGTGGAGCAAGAAAAAAATAATTAGGAGAAATTTATGTTATTAATGTATTTAAAAGTTTTTTTGGTTGGTGGCTTTATATGTATGTTGGGACAGATACTTATAATTAGAACAACCATTACAAGCTCGCGCATACTTGTTTTGTTTGTGTGTATAGGAGCTTTACTAGAAGGTTTTGATTTATATGACCCTATAATAGCATTTGCTGGTGCGGGCGCAACCGTTCCTATAACTGGTTTTGGAAGGAGTTTGGCGCGTGGTGCAATAGAAGGTGTTAAGGAAATGGGATTGTTGGGGGCTCTTGCTGGAGGATTAACTGCGACAGCATCAGGCATTACAGCCTCTGTAATTTTTGCCTATATTTTCTCACTAATATTTAGTAGTAGAACCAAAAAGTATTAATATAAATTTTTATTGAAGCCGTATTTTAGGTGTTGTACAAGCATAGAATGTAATATGATTATTAGTATTGCTAAAATTAAAACTAATTTTAAAAAACGCAAAAAACGATATCTGGTTATATTATGCTTGTTTTTTGCTGTTGTTTTTATCTTTATGATATTTTCAGTTATCGTTAATCCCGTAATTGTTAACACAATTGAACTGCGCGCAAAGTCTATTTCTACGCGTGCTATGAACAGCGCTATTGCGGATGTGGTTATGAATTCGATTATATATGACGACCTAATAAATATTGTAACTGATGATATGGGTAATATATCTATGATACAAGCAAACAGTGTGGAAATTAATAACCTTTCCAAAAGTTTGGCGCAAGCAACAGAAAACAAAATAGAGCAATATGGACAAAAAGGTGTGGATGTTGCGCTTGGTTCGTTTACAGGAGTACCCTTTTTTGTGGGATTAGGTCCTAAAGTGACTTTGCGAGCAACACCTATAGGTGCGGTTACTTGCAACTTTGTTTCAAAGTTCGAAAACGCAGGAATAAACCAAACTATACATAGAATTTATGTTGATATTACTGCAAATGTGGGTGTTGTGTTGCCTTTATTAACAAAAAAATTCACAACCAAACAACAGGTTTTAGTAAGTGAAAGCATCATTGTGGGAAGTGTGCCTGAAGTATATTTGCACTCTGACGACCTATCTACACTGCTAAACTTTGTGCCATATTAATGCTATATAATATCTGTTATAAAAATATTGTGTTATTTAATAAATGTGATATAATATACTCAGTTCAAAAAGGAAAAATATTATGTTTTTAGATAACGCTAGCACAACACGCATGAATGAGGAATGTTTAAACATTTTAAAGGAATACAATCTTAACTGCTTTTATAATCCAAGCGCGATGTATAAAAGTGCTTTTGATGTTTCGGTAAAAATTAATCAAGCACGCGAAAGTATATTGCAGTTAATTGGTGCAAAAAGTTGTGACAACTTTATATTTACAAGCGGAGCAACTGAGGCTAATAATATGGTCATAAATTCCGCAAAGCGAAATAAAAAAGGCAGATTTTTATTTTCGATAGGAGAACATCCTTCAGTATATAACTGTGCACTTAATTTGCAAAACGAGGGCTATGATGTGCAGTTTGTTGGGCTAAATAAAGCTGGCACTGTTGATATAGATGATTTTAAAAGAAAATTAACCGAAAATGTGTGCTTTGTTTCTGTTATGCATGTAAACAACGAAACGGGCGCAATCAACCCAATTAAAGAACTTGTGGCGCTAGCGAAACAAAAAAATAAAAATTTGTTATTTCACTCGGACGGTGTACAAGCACTAGGCAAAATACCGGTTAATGTAGCAGATTTAGGCGTTGATTTTTACACAATTAGCGGACACAAATTACATGCCCCAAAAGGTGTGGGCGGAATTTATGTTAGAAAGGGTGTTTATATTAGACCGCTTTTACTAGGGGGTGGACAAGAAAAAACGCTTCGAAGTGGCACAGAAAATGTTGCGGGGATAGTTGCATTGGAGTGTGCAATAAATTTAGCGGTTAAAAATGTAAATGATAGCTATAACAAGATTTCAGCAATTAACAATGCTATTAGAATGGCATTTTTTGATTTTGATGGATGTGAGATAATCTCTGCAGATGGTGCTTCGCCATATATACTATCGTTATCTTTTAAGAACACGCGTGCAGAAACAATTTTGCACATGCTGGATGAACAAGGCTATATTATAGGAACTGGGTCGGCATGTTCTAGCAAAAAGAAAGATAACAGAATATTAAAAGCCATGGGTTATAATACAAACACTATTGAGGGGGCATTGCGTATAAGCTTTTCGACCGAAAATGCTAATGACGACATTCAGTCATTTATTAGTGCACTTAAAAACACAGTAAACAATTACAAAGGAAGCGTAAATTAACAATGGAAAAAGCAATTCTTATTAGATATGGTGAATTATTTTTAAAAGGAAAGAACAAGAATTATTTTGAAAAAACACTTTTAAACAATATTAAGACAAACCTTAAAGGATTTGATTTTGAATTAAATAGAACATGCGGAAGATATTATATTGTGGGGTATAAACCCGAGCAAGAAAACAATATTTGTGAAATTTTGTCCAAAACATTTGGATTGCACTCAATAAGCCCGTGTGTTATGTTGGACACCGATTTTGATGCTATATCTGAGTATATTTCGTCACTTAATTTTGTAGAAAAAACCTTTAGAGTTAGTGTAAAGCGAGGTGACAAAACATTTAGAATGAATTCATATCAATTTTCGGCTTATATAGGAGGAATTGTCCTTGAAAACAACCCGCATATGCAGGTGGATTTATTTAATTATGAGCTGAACATTAACATCGATATTAGGGAAAACAAGAAAACATTTATTTTTTATAAACATATTCCTTGTGTGGGTGGAATGCCAGTTGGAACAAGTGGAAAGGGATTATTGTTTTTATCTGGCGGAATTGATAGTCCTGTAGCTGGATATTTAATGGCAAAAAGAGGCATGAAACTAACAGCGTTACATTTTCACTCGTACCCATACACCAGTTTGCAAGCTAAAGAAAAAGTTGTTCAACTTGCTAAAATTTTAAGCGAATATGCTGGCAATATTCAGCTTTATGTCTGTTCTTTTACAAAAATACAAGAGGCAATTCATAAGTCCTGTGACGAAGAGTTTATGATAACCATAATGCGCAGAATTATGATGCGTATTGGTGAAAAAGTATGTGAAAAATATGGGCTACAAACAATCATTACTGGCGAAAGTTTGGGTCAAGTGGCAAGCCAAACAATTGAAAGTTTAACTGTTACAAATGGCGTGTTAAACAATATCCCTGCCATGCGCCCACTAATAGGTTTTGATAAGGAAGAAATTACAGTTATTTCCAAGAAAATTAATGCTTTTGAAACCTCAATTTTACCTTATGAGGATTGTTGTACAGTATTTTTACCTAAACATCCACTTATTAAGCCAAAACTGGATAAGGTTTTAAAACAAGAAAGTAAACTTGACATAGACAATCTTGTTAATGAGGCGGTTGAAACGCTAGAATTAATAGAAATTAAAAAATAAATAAAAAATTTAGGCAAAATAATACAAATAATACTTTGTGTTGTTTTGCTTTTTATTTGACATTTAGCTTTATATACATTAAAATAAGTGTACATATAATAAAATTAAAAACTTACAGATTAAGTTTTATTAAAATAAATACAATTTAATAATCGTCATCTTACTTTGAGAGTTGTATTATATGTTTAACTAATATTAAAGGGAGAAAGAACTATGTTAGAAAACGCTATTAGCCTTATGGGGCTTTCAAGCGGTGTTCTAGCCTTAATAGTTGCTTTATGTACTTTATTGGTTTCTGTGCCTGTGTGCATAGGCGTAATGTATGCAGTAAATAAAACTAAATTAAATAAAACAAAAGTATCTGTTGAAAAAATGCTTTCAGAAGCAGAAACTGAAGCCAAAACTTTAAAGAAAGAAGCAATTTTAGAGGCGAAAGAGGAAGTTCATAAGCTAAAAAGCGAGTGTGATGCTGAACTTAAAGAACGCCGTGCAGAAATGCAGAGAAATGAAAACAGAATTATTCAGCGTGAAGACTTTATTAACAAAAAAGAAGAAATGCTGGATAAAAAAAGTGAAAGTCTAGATAGCATTAAGGAAGATTTAAAAAGTAAAGAAGAAGCTTTGCAAAAGAAAATTGAGGAACAAAACAATATTACTAAAAATATGGTTTTGGAACTTGAACGAATTTCAAAGCTTTCTAAAGAAGAGGCAAAACATGAATTGGTTTCTAGATATGAAGAAGAAGCCAAAAAAGATGCCGCAATTCTTGTTAGAAACATTGAGCAACAAGCCAAGGATGAGGCAGATAAAAAAGCCAAGGAAATCGTTACTTTAGCAATTCAAAGAACCGCTGTTGACCATACTAGTGAGGTTACAGTGTCGTCTGTTACACTACCAAGCGACGAGATGAAAGGCCGCATTATTGGTAGAGAAGGTAGAAATATTCGTGCACTGGAAAACGCTACAGGCGTTGACCTTATTATTGATGATACTCCTGAAGCAGTTATATTAAGCTGTTTTGACCCTGTAAGAAGGGAGATTGCGCGCATTAGTTTGGAAAAACTTATGTTAGATGGGCGTATTCAACCTGCCAGAATTGAAGAAATGGTTGAAAAAGTTACGCGTGACATTGAGCTTACTATTAAAGAGGCAGGCGAAAGTGCTGTTTTTGATGCAGGAATTCACGGTATGCACCCTGAACTTATTAAGGTGTTGGGTCGTTTAAAATATCGTACAAGTTACGGCCAAAATGTGTTAAAACACAGCCTGGAAGTTTCGTATTTGGCTGGTTTGTTGGCTGCTGAAGTTGGTGCTAACGTAAACATTGCAAAACGCGGTGGATTATTGCACGACATTGGCAAAGCGATTGACCACGAGGTTGAGGGAACACACGTTACAATTGGTGTAGAACTTGCAACCAAGTATAAAGAAAGCAAGGAAGTTATCCATTGTATTGAGGCGCACCATGGTGGAGTAGAGTATGAAAGTTTAGAGGCAATTTTAGTACAAACTGCTGACGCTATTTCTTCTTCTCGTCCTGGCGCAAGACGCGAAAGCTTGGAAAACTATATCAAGCGCTTACAACAACTTGAAAGTATTGCAAACGAGTTTAAAGGCGTAGAAAAAAGCTTTGCAATTCAAGCGGGCAGAGAAATCAGAATTCTTGTTAAGCCAGAAGAAATAAGCGACGAAGACGCATTATTCCTGGCTAAGGATATTGCAGGAAAAATTGAAAAGGAAATGGAATATCCTGGTCAAATTAAAGTTAATGTAATTCGTGAAACTCGTAGTGTAGATTACGCAAAATAATTAAAACTTATTTAAAATAAAAAAATCACTCATTTGAGTGGTTTTTTATTTTAAAGTTACTAGCCAAATTTGTATAATAAATTTTTTGAATAAAATATAATTTTCAAAAACTTATTTTTTTCATAATAATATAATAGTATTATTCACTGCATTAAAAATAATTTTTTTGCTATATTATTTTCCATCTTTGCATTTTTGTTTAGCTAAAATTGTACCTAATTCAATGCCGCTTTTTATATTTTCTTTTTTAATGCCTGCGCGAGCTCCATGATTTAGTTTATAATTATTTTGTGGGTAGTTAATTGTTCTTTTTGAGAATTCTTCACATATAAGTGCTTTGTATTCATCAAATGTGCAGTTTATTTTTTCTCTTGCTGAGATTAAATACATGTTATTTAAAGTACTATGTAGTGAAGGGGAGTTTTTCTCCCAATCTTTTGGTAACATAAAATCACCACCGCCTAGTTTGCAGGCAGATATGCCTTCTTGATGTTCAAAATCATAACAGGAAATCAGTTTTGCAATCATGCAAATAGTCACTATTTTTTCTTGTAGTGGTGTAAAATTTTCAAATCTATAAAATGGTTCAGGTATATACATTCCCCAAGCGTTATCTTTGTTTGCTATGCATCTTGCTTGATTTATATATGGTGTAACCATTAATTCTTGATTTTCTAGAGTAAAATAATCGATGGGTGCTACTATATTAGAGTTGTTTTTGCTTAATTGTAAAAGATTATTGGCTTCCTGTTTTAATTTTCCATATTCTACTATTGGCTGTTTAACAAGTAAGGTAATTTTTTGATTTGTTGCATCATCTGTTAGTACATATACAAGTTGGCTGTGACCGTAGTTAATAAATTCTATGGTATAATCATCATTAGTTTTGTTATGCTTTTTAGCGTATAGGTCAACATAAGTATCCACAAAATTTGCGATGTCTTCTTGCTCATTTTTTATTTGTTCTCTTGATTTGCCAACAATATAACTATTCCAAAATAATCCAATACCCATTCTTGCTTCTTGTTTTTTTTTAATGTATTCGAAAGCCTCTTTTACTAAAGGATTGTCCGGTTCAGTAACATTTTCGTATTCATCTGTGTACTTATCGATTATATAAAGCATTGCTTTATCTGTTTTTGTTAATGTTTTTGTTTTCATATAAGTATTATATCATGCAGTTTGATATATTTCAATGATTAAAAATAAAAAAGACTTATCATACGACAAGCCCACAAAATAATTGGCAGGGGCGGAAGGAATCGAACCCTCCTCAGGAGTTTTGGAGACTCTTATTCTACCGATGAACTACGCCCCTTTATAAACAACAAAAATATTATAATACACTAAAAAAAAATAGTCAATAAATTTGTTTAAATGTATTTTTATTGTTATAATATTTTTATAAAGGGTATAATATGAAAAAAGTTGATTTATATACAGACGGCGCATGCAGCGGCAACCCTGGCATGGGTGGTTATGGCATAGTGTTATGTTATAACGAACACAAAAAAGAGTTTTCGGGATATTGTGAAAGCACAACTAATAACCGCATGGAGCTTACGGCAATTATTGAGGGATT
The DNA here is from genome assembly GCA_964564685.1 of uncultured Christensenella sp. Taxonomy (GTDB): domain Bacteria; phylum Bacillota; class Clostridia; order Christensenellales; family UBA1242; genus UBA11490. The sequence goes on along the minus strand of CAZMBC010000002.1, from coordinate 198,415 downwards.
GAAAAAAATTAAAGAGCCTTGTGAGGTTACAATTTACACAGATAGCGCATATGTTTGTAACGCGTTCACGGAAAAATGGATTGAAAACTGGCAACTTAACAACTGGCGCACATCAAACAAAAAAGATGTGCTAAACAAAGATTTGTGGATACAATTACTAAATGAGTTAAGCAAACATAGCGTAAGTTGGGTTAAAGTTAAGGGGCATAGTGACAACGAACTTAATAATAGGTGTGATGCGTTAGCAGTTTCTGAAATTAAAAGAAATAAAAAAGACTAAAGTAAATTTAGTCTTTTTTTATTAAAAATCTCTTTTGTTAAATAAGTTAAATGAAATTATATAAATGACTAAACAGAATATTCCACTAACTAATACGCTTGATATAATTGACATGCCAGGGGAGATTGGCATTAGGAAAAACGCATTTAAAATAGAGTCGCCAGTTGGCAAGAATGAGTTACCGAAGAACCTAAATAGACTGATTGTTGTAAATGGTAAAAATGCGTAGACTACACTATTTGCCAGGAATATTGAAATCAAGATAGAAATAATAACTGTAATTAACGAGGTTGTAATCGCACTTGCATATGACTTAAATGCAACTGATAGCAATGTTGCTACTATTAAATAGAAAATTATATCAAGTAGGTTACTTGCCATAAATATTAACATAGCCCATATTGGGCTTATTGCAAATGTGCTTGTTGCGTTAAAAGTTAGCAAAACTTTTTCTAAAGCAGGAAGGCCAAATCTAAAATATCCGCCCACAAAAGTAATAATAGTGGATAAAGCTAAAAAACAAAACGAAAAGAAGAAAGTTGCAAGAAGTTTTGCTGATAGTATTTTACTTCTGCTAAATGGCCTAACAAGTAATAGTTTTATTGTTCCTTGGTCTTGTTCAGCAGTAATAATGCTTGCAAGCATAAACATTGTAAACACAATAATTAAAAGTGTACAAATTTTTAATGCAAAATACATATAATCATAAACATTAGTTTTATAGGCACTGTTTCCATTAAAGTTAAAAGGTAGTAAATAGTTTGTTGAATAAGTGTTTGTTTTTAAATAGTATATGTTTTTACTTATTCGTTCTTTAATTTCATATTCGCTATAATCTTTTAGATTGTAGTTTTTTATTTCTTTAATTTCAGAGCTTGTAAGGTTGCTTACAACTGCTTGTGTAACATTGTCTTCTACTAATTGTTTGTAAGTTTGTGACAATAGTTTATAGTTTGTAATTTCTTCGCAGATTTTGGAGGTCGAAGCTTCGTTGCGCAAATTAAAAATGCTTTTATAAACTATTTCCGCATTGGCTTCGGTTTGCTTTTTATAATCTTTTAGTGTATTCATTAAATCTTTAGAACTTATGTTTACAAATTTTAGCGAGTTGTATGTTGAGTTTAATTGTGTTCTATAGTTATCAGCTGAAAGTTCGTTTGCGCATTGTTTTCTTACACTAAATTTTTCAATATTTTGACCAACGTCTACTATCTTTTTTATACGAGAATAAACCACCATAAAGTTTTCGTAACTAGCATTGGATATAATAGCAACAGGGTAATCAGGTGATGATAGTAGGTCGATTACATCTTTATAATTGTTTATAAGAATTAAAATGTTTTTTAAGTGCCTTACTTGTTCGGCTTGCAGTTGAATATCATCGCCATTCTCAAAATGCTTTTGAATGCTAGAAATAAACTGGTCGTGCGTATTGGATAAATCAGTTAATATATTTTCAATTATTACATTGATGTAGTTAATATAGTTTTTGTTTGCGTCATTTAGTTTTTTAATAACATCATTTTCTTGAATATATTGTTTTATTATTTGATTGACTTCATCCGCTTCAGAATTAGCAATTAACTCGTTAATTTGGTTAGAAATCACCTCAAGCTTTGCATAATCCTTTAAGTAAATAACTTCTCCGCTAGTGTTAGTAAGTGTTATTAGTTTTGCGTAATATGGAACGCTTTCTAATCCATAATGAGATGTGTAACATTCCAAAACATTATTCAGATTTTGCTGTATGCTTGCAATGCTAGATGGGGAGGAGGTCGATAAACTATTTAATGAGTTAATTAAACTGTTTACAGAAAAGTTCATGTTATAATCTCTGTTTTCAGCATTTTTAATATAATTATACAATGCATTGGCTTCGTCTATAGTGCTATCATAAATTGATTTGTTATCCGAACCGCTGTTAGACATAAAAGCTTCGTAATTGGCCAATGCATTTTCGGTTGAAAGAGTAACGCGATAATCCTCACGAGAATTTGGCTTAAATACAAATAACGAAAGAACACAAGTAAGCACCAAAATAAAAGCCATAATGTAAACGGTTGGCTTTTTAAATATTTTAATAAATTCTGCTTTTGTGATAGCAAATATACCTCGCATTTTTTCTCCCTCAGCTAGTTTATTGATGTTGAGCCTTTGTTAACGGAATTCATTATTTCCATAAAGATTTGCTCAAGTGATTTGTATATAATTTCAATCCCAAAAACTGAAATCCCGTATTCTATTAGTTTATTGGTGATTTTAGGTACTTCAGTTTGATTTGCATAAACTATAACACTATTTCCAGCAATTTCGACCTTGTGTTGTAGCTCGTTTATAATGATTTTACCTGCAAAATTTGGTAGGTTAACCATTATCTTAATTTTTTTGGAATTTTCCTGTCCCTCTTGCAACTGTTTTAGGGTTTTTATTTCAATCAATTTGCCATTATTTATAATTGCAATTGTGTCGCAAAGGCGTTCCATTTCTCCAAGCATATGGCTTGAAATAAGAATAGCAATCTTTTGTTTTTGTGCTATAAACTTTAAAAAGTCTCTTACTTCTTTAACGCCCGCTGGGTCTAGTCCACTTAATGGTTCGTCTAAAATAAGTAATTTGGGGTGATGTAATAGCGCCTGACAAATACCTAAACGCTGGCGCATTCCCAGCGAATAAGTTGAAACCTTGTCCTTCAAGCGGTATTCCAATCCTACAATCCTTGCAACAGAAATAATATCCTTTTTGCTTATATTTTTATAAAGGCTAGCATAGTATTTCAGGTTATCATAACCGCTCATGTAAGTGTACATTAGCGGATTTTCAATGATTGCACCAATGTTTTGAAGAGATTTTTCCTTATTTTTGGCAACATTGTTTCCGCACACGAAAATTTCACCGCGAGTAATTTTAGTAAGTCCGCAAATCATCTTCATTGTGGTAGTTTTGCCCGCGCCATTTGGGCCCAATAAACCAAATATTTCACCTTCGCGAACATTAAAAGTTATATTGTTAACTGCAACGCGATTTCCAAAAACTTTTGTAATATTTTTAACAGAAAGTACAACGCCGTCGTTTTTGGGTCCCTCAGTTTTAATTAAGTTGTTATTAATTTTTTTTGACATTTTTTAACCCCATAAAACCCAATTCTTACTAGCACAATTTTATCACACAATAAACCTTTTGTAAAGTTATATAAGTTATGTAAATTGAATATACATATATTATTAATAAGAGGGTAGAGTATGTCCAGTAAAAAAATTATATTTGTTGTTTTAAACATCATTTGTCCTATTTTATTGTCTTTATTCTTAATGATTTTTAACAATGGAACAATGAGCGGTGGAACAACATTTTTGCTAATATTTATATCAACCTTGTTGCTTGTATTGGCATTATATTTTATGAAGAGCCAAAAAATAGCATTATGCAAAACGCTCCTTGTTATAAATATGATAACTGCAATTTTTTTGTCGGGTTATTTAGTTCTAAAATATTATAATTATTTGTCTATTTTTTCAAGTGTAAACGCGTTTAAAAACTTTATCTTAAGCACAGGCGAAAAGGGTGTTGTGGTGTATGTATTAATTCAAATGCTACAGGTTGTGCTTATTCCTGTTCCAGCAACAGTTATCGCCTTGGCAGGTGCAATAATTTATGGACCGCTTTTAGGTTCTGTGTACTGCAGCTTGGGTGTCCTTTCGGGTTCGTTTTTAGCATTTTTTTTGGGCAGGGTATTTGGTTTTAAATTGGTTTCGTGGATAACGGGCAGAGAAAAGGCAATTAAGTATGCAGGCATTATAAACAACCGTGGCAAAATGTTCTTGCCTATTGCATTTTTATTGCCGCTATTCCCTGACGACATCCTTTGCTGGATTGCAGGCATAACAACAATGAATGTGGCATATTTTTCAATTGTAACAATACTGACACGTCCTATTGGTGTAATTTGCATGTGTTATTTTGGTGGAGGGTACATAATTCCTTTTCAGGGCTGGGGCTTGTATGTATGGGCAGTGTTGGCAGTGCTAATAATTGCCGTTGTGTTAGTAACATATAAATTTCAACCTCAAATGGAAGAATGGATTCTTTCAAAGTTAAAAAGTAAAAAGAAGGGTAAGTAACCCTTCTTTTTAGTACATTTTTTTATTAAGTGTAATAAGTTTAAATATAATTGGACCAAACACAAAGTTGCTTGCTAATACTGCAGGCACTAAAATTGGCGTTAGGAATGATTTTAGATTTGAGTATTCAAATCCCATAAATGTATTAATAGAGTAAATAAGAAGTAGTGAAATTAAGAATGCTAACAATCCAAACATTAATGAATAATTTAATCTGTATCTTGAAGTGGCTTGTTTGTTTGGGCTAATAAAAACTGGCAGGCAATAAAACAATGTTACAGCTGCAGTAATAGCGTATGCCACTTGATATACCCAGAAGTGTGCTTTATACAATAAATCGTGTTGTTTTATTATCATCATGCAAACTGTTATTTGTAAAATCATTACCACTAACATAATTATGCCAAAAACAAATTTTGCTTTATTAATTAACAAATAACTATTGTTTATATTTCGTTCTTTTGGGGTGTGCTCGTACATTTTTACATTGTACTCTGAATTGTTTAACACAACGGCTTTTGATGGTCTTGTATCTTGTGCTTCCGCTTGTTCACGCTCGTGTGTTTGTGTTTGCATAGAGACTTCGTTTTGTCTAAATGTTACTTCTTCTTCCTCAATAGTAAAATCATTATTTAAGAGGTTGTTTAACTTATTTTTGTAGTCCTTGTTAACAATTGTTGAGGATGTTTTTTCCTGTGTTATGCTGTCAAATCTTTCCATGAATTTCTGATTGCGCTGTTCTCGTTCTTCTTCAGAAACTTCCGTAAACCTCTGTTTTTGTTTTGAATTTTCAAGTTGTTCGTAAACTGGTGCTGGCTTAGACGACCTTAAAATAACATTATCGAAAACCTTCTTTTCGTTTTTGCTGTTTACATCTTCATTTCCATACACAATCTTTGTAATACCATAGGCATCAGTAACTATGCGTCCAGTGTGGTCGTCATTCGCTCTCTCTGCAACTTGCTCAACATGTGGGGTAGGAGTACCCAGCTCATCTGGCTCGTTCTCTTCGTTTGCATTCTCCATATCCTCTAAAACATTATCCACGTAGTTTAATGTTTCGTTATCTAAAGGATTATCATATTCTTCAATATTTTCATCTTTTTGCATTTGTGTAAGGGGAATCGGTTTATAAAAATGATGGTCGTATAACATTTCATCATCAATGTTGTTATAAAAGGTTTCAGGTTCAGGATAATAATCTTCTTCAGAACGAACAGCCTCAGATATTGTATTTATTAACTCTTTTTCGTCTGTATCCTCATCAAAGTTTTCATCAATCAAAAGAGTTGTTGGTTGTTCATCATTTTCCTTAACATCCACAATATTATCATGTATTTTATTAGCATCTTGATTATCGTCTGACAAAAGCGAGTTCAAGCGTTCGTCTACGCTAAAGTTTGCAAAGCTTTTCTTAAAAGCAACTTCTTCGTTATAACTTTCATCCAACTCGTATGTTGTATCCTCTGTGGATGTTTGTTCTACTTCCTCGTTTGTTTGAGTTATTTCTTGTTTATTAATGTCATCAACTTCATCAAAGTCGTTTCTCTTGTTTGAGCGGTGATTCATTTTACCAAGTGCAGTTAGTGAATAGTAGTGGCGTCTGCCCCCAATATCGCTATCACCCCAATATGAGGTTATGTAACCCTTTTGTTCAAAACGTTTTAAACTACTATAAAGCGAAGGTTGTTTAAGTTTAATTTTCCCGTTAGTTTGTTTTTCAACTTCCTTAATAATTTCATAACCATACTTATCGCCAGATAACAAACAATCCAAAATAATATTGTTAACTGACCCACGAGATGCAATACTTTTGCTTCGTTTTGCCATAGAAATTGCCCCCTTAAAAAATATTTTTTGTGCAATCGAAATTAATTATTCTGATTTAATAATATATAATAAAACAAAATTAGTCAAATAAAATACTATGCAAACTCGAAAAATGTGGAATACTATGCACAATTTTATGGCTTTTATTAGGGTTATTTTATGTTTGGTGATATAATACTAAACAGAGGTAAAATTGTATGATTAAACCAGATTTAATTGTAAGAAGTTATCGTAAAACACTTTGTATAAACATAACCAAACAGGGAGAATTAGTTGTTAGAGCACCAAGAAGCTTAAGCCTTGAATACATAATGCAATTTGTTAAAGATAAAGAAAAGTGGATTTTAAAAAAGAAAAAAGAAATGTTAGAAAACTCTAACAAAAATTCTAGTATTATAAATTACAACACCTTTTTATATTATGGTAAGGAATATAAAAAAATGGACTTTAGTGGTATTAAAAGTGTGGAAATAAGCAAGGGGAGTATTGTATTTCCAAACCACCTAACTAAATCAGAAATGCTATACTTAGCACAGGATTTTTACATAACGCAAACAAAAGAGCTTCTAAAATTGCGTCTAAATTACTTTGCTGAGCTTATGAATCTTACCTACACAAGTGTTTCCATTATAAACAGTAAAACGCGCTGGGGGAGCTGTTCGGCAGAGGGCGAGTTAAAATTTAACCTCCGAATAAGTATGCTTCCTTGCAAAATAATTGATTACATTATTATCCACGAACTTGCACACTTAATAGAATTTAATCATTCAAAAAAATTTTATAAAATTATTGCTTGTGTTATGCCCAAATGGGAAAGTGTAAGGAAAGAATTAAAATCATACGATTACTTGCTAAATTTAATAAGATAGAAATATACCAGATGCTTGATAGGGGTGAAAAGATTAAGTGTTGTTTTTATCCTATTACTAAAAATTTTAAATAGTTATTTTTACCTAAAAATGGCGTTATAAAGGGAAAAATACAAATCAAAGATATAAAAACTATTCGCAAAACACAACTTTTACGAATAGTTTTGGCCATTTGGAAAGGGTTTCTCTTCTTATATCCGAAACAAAAATTTCTAATTGCAAATTTTATAACTGCTTATAAATCTTATTGCGTTAACTATAATTGTTTTTTGAATATTCAATTAAAATTTTTTAACTTTAACTATTTGTATGTTTTGCATAGTAATTTGCATAGTAATATTTAAAAATAAAATAATCACCTTTTTTAGGTGATTATTTTGTTTTGTTTTATTTAACATTTAACTTTATAAATTTTTCCAACTGTTTAATGGCGTGCGCGCCATATAATAAGGAAAACGATTTGTATTTAGATGTAAATGCATAGTCTTGTTCGTCTAGTGATTTATAATCTTTTATGCTGTAATTTTTCATAAAGTTTATTACATTATAAATATTTTTTACTGAATAATCTTCAAAACAGTCATTTGGTACATTATACAAAAGCGTTTCAAAAATTTCACTTGGCAATTCTTTTTCTTTTTTCTGCATCATGAAAAAGTTTTTAAACATAACAACATAATCGCTAAATATGCCGTTAGTTTGTTTTGATTTGTTTTTAAAGTTTAAAATACTTAATTTTGGATATTCAATCTGAGCCCAGCTTCCAGCATCATCGTAGTATAATACGCCATTAATATTGTTTTCGTTTTTGTATGTTAGGCAAGGTATAACCTTAAAGTAATAAGTGATTTTATTGTTGTTTTCGTCATATTCGTTAATAGCATAATTTACGCTAAGTTTGTCCTGCCATATTAGAACATTATCGTACATGTTTGCAACTGAGGTTTCAAATAAAGCAGACTTTATTTCTTTAAGTGTTAAATAAAGTTCTGGAACTATATTTTCTTGTTTTGATGCTTTGGATTTATTTTTTGCGCTAATAACAGGCTTGTAGTTATTAGGTTGATTTATTTCAATATATAAAGTTGCAAAAGGACTTAAGAAAGTGGGAGTATTAAGAGTATACTCGTCGTAATAATAGAACGAGAAGTTGTTGTTTGAAAACATCTCTTTATCTTCAAATATTCTATTAAAGAAATCCTGCATTGTTAATTTAAAATCATTACAAACTTTATCTTGATTAATATTAACCACTGTATTAAGGTAATTTTTTGAAATAAACATTTTTATCTCCCAATTTTAGTTATTTTAGCATATAAATTTTGCTTTGTCATTTAATATTTTTTCAATTTTATTTTTAAATTATTAAAAAAAGCATTATAATTAATTATAAGGATAAATACTATGGAAAAAGAAGCAAGTTATTTCAAAAATAGAGATGAAGAAAACATTCTTAAGTTGCGTGAGTTAAGAAAGGAACTTCCACCCTTTTGCAACGAGTATTTTATTGGTTTGCAATCTAACACCACACCGCTAACACGATTGGGTTATGCGCGCGACCTAAAAATATTTTTTCAATTTCTTACTGATGAAACTGCAGAGTTTGCGGGAATTGAGCCAAAAGACTTTACCTTGGAACATTTGAACAAGGTTACAGCAACAAATCTGGAGGAATTTTTAGAGTACCTTAACTTTTACAAGTACAACGGTAAAAAAGAGCGTAATGGCGAAAAAGCAAAATGTCGTAAGTTAAGTTCGGTAAGGTCGTTACTAAAGTATTTTTTTAAAAAGGACAAAATCTCAAGTAATGTAGCAAGCAAGGTTGATACTCCAAAAATTCATGATAGCGAGATTATAAGGCTAGAACTGGATGAAATGGTTAAATTACTTGACCTTTCAGAAGATGGCGCAAACCTAACAAAAATGCAAAAAGGCTTTCATAAACACACAAAAACAAGGGATTACGCGATGTTAAGCTTGTTTTTGGGCACAGGTATTCGTATAAGTGAATGTGTGGGATTAAATGTTGAGGATATTGATTTTAAGCACAATGCATTTAGAATTACCCGTAAAGGTGGAAACAGAGTTGTATTATATTTTAATGACGAGGTTGCAGATGCTTTGAAGCAGTATATACAATTCCGCTCTAAAATAAAGGATTTACCCGAAGATGAACATGCACTATTTTTAAGTTTGCAAAATAAGCGCATAACAGTAAGAGCTGTTCAAAAACTTGTTAAAAAATATAGCGAGCTAGTTACTCCACTTAAGCATATAACCCCACATAAGTTACGTAGTACATTTGGTACAAATCTTTATCGCGAAACAAATGACATTTACATAGTAGCAGATGTTTTAGGACACAAAGATGTTAATACTACACGCAAGCATTATGCTGCTATCAGCGAAGATATTAGGCGTGATGCGGCAGAAAAAGTTAAGTTACGAAAAGACTAAACTTAATAAATAAAAATATGCCAACTATTTGGCATATTTTTATTTAACTTTTTAGAACAAATGTTTGACAATTGATATTCAATATGATATTATACATGTAACAATTAAAAGGTGTGATGATTTATGAAAAAATTTAATAAAGAAGAACAATTGCTTGAGTTTATTAAAAACTATGTGGATGAAAATGGTTTTCCGCCAACTGTAAGGGAGATGTGCCATGCAATAAATGTTAGCAGCACAAGCACAATTTCATACTATTTATCCAAACTGGAAGATAGTGGCGCTATCAGGAAAAATCCTAATAAAAATCGCGCACTTGAAATTACCGAAAAGTTTCCTAAGGTTATTTCTTCGTCTGATTTTAGTGGTATGACTGCAATTCCTATGTTAGGTGTAATTACCGCAGGCGAACCAGTTTTGGCGGTGGAAAACTGTGAGGAATATTTTATGGTATCTCCAAATCTATTCCGTGGTGACGGCCTGTTTATGCTTACTGTTAAGGGCGAAAGTATGATTAATGTTGGAATTTGTGATGGCGACCAAATTATTGTTAAACAACAGACCTATGCTGAAAATGGTGAAATTGTAGCAGCTTTAATAGATGGAAGCGCTACTGTAAAACGCTTTTTTAAGGAAGATGGTCATTATAGACTACAACCTGAAAATGACTATATGGACCCTATTATTGTAAGTGAAGTTTCTATTTTGGGTAAAGTTATTGGTTTAGTAAGAAAATTTTAAAATAATACCTATATCAAAATTGTTGAAAACAACAAAAAAACATATACTAACGAGTATATGCTTTTTTGTTTATAAACTATTCGCAAAATACATTAAGAACCTTTTCAACTGCCTTGTTTATTGGTGTTTTGTAAAGGTCAAGCCACATGCAGTTTAGGCGTTTAAACCAAGTTATCTGACGCTTTGCATAGTTCCTGGTGTCTTGTTTTATTTTTTCAACAACCTCTTCTTTAGATTTTGTATTATCAAAGAACTCTTTCCACTCGCTATATCCAATCGGCAAAACGCAATTACTGTCGTAATAACCATTATTTTTAAGTTCAATTACTTCATCAAATAGTCCTTCGCTGAGCATTTTTTCTACTCTTAAATTTATTTTATTATAAAGTACTTCCCTATCTGTGTTTAAGCCAATAATCAATGGGTGCAGCAAGTTTGCAGGTGTTTTTGACTGTTCGGACTTTTTGATTTTGCCATCTGTTGCTATTTCAATAGCACGAATTACTCGTTTAAGGTCGTTACAATGCAACGAGTTTGCACTTTTGGGGTCAAGTTGCGCAAGGATATTGTGTACATATTCATTGCCATGTTCTTGCGCAAGTTGTTCATATTTTTGCCTTAATTCCTTATTTTTTCCGCTAGTACCAAAGTCCAGATTATATAGCAACGATTCTACATAAAATCCCGTTCCGCCAACGATAATTGGCAAAAGAAGTTTGCTTTTCAGTTCTTTTATTTTTTGGGTGGCTAACTGTTTATATTCAGAAACACTAAAATCTTCCCCTACATCAATTAAATCAAAAAGATGGTGATTAATGCCCTGTTTTTCTTTATCGGTAACTTTTGCAGTGCCAATATTTAGGTGTTTGTAAATCTGTTGACTATCGGCATTAACAATCTCTCCTTTAAGAGTTTTGGCCAGTTCTATAGAAAGTAAGGTTTTGCCGCTTGCTGTTGGACCAACAATTATAATGCTATCATATTTCATTAAACTATCCTTTTAAACCATTTTTCAATTTCTTTTTTGCTTATTTTTAACACAATAGGTCTGCCATGTGGGCAAAGTAAAACTTGTTTTTCGTTAGATAGTTTTGTAAGTAAAATTTTAATTTCAAACTCCCCTAAGATGTCGTTTGCCTTGATGGCTTTTTTACAAGCACATTTTGCAAAATAATCTTCAATTGCGTCAACCTTTTTAATAACAATTTTTCCATTTTGAGTTTCGCTTAAAATTTCGCTAAAGAACGCATGTAAACTTATATTTTTAAGCATTAATGGCACAGTATTTACCTTAAAAGATAATTTACCAAACTCCTCTAATTCAAACCCAATTTCTTTTAATGTATCTAAATTCTGTTTAATGAACTCATATTCTAAGTAATTAAGTTCTAAAATATATGGCACTAAAAGCGTTTGTATAGATAATTCTCTTTTATTAAAGCTTTCTTTAAATTTATCGTACAACACCCTTTCATGTGCGGCGTGCTGGTCTATTAAAAGCATATTTTCGCCTTGTTCTATTAATATATATGTGTTAAACAAAGTGCCCAATATCTTGTAATCGTCAATATTTAAAACCAATGATGTTTGGTCACACACAGCAGGATTAACTTCCTCATTTAGGCTATCATTGCTTATATTTTTCTTTATTAAGGGCTCGTAATCTAGCGTTGTTTCTTTTAAGTTAACTTCAGTTGTTTCTTGGGTTGCATTTTTTTCTTCTAGCTGACGCTTGGTTAGTTGTTCAGCAAGTTCTACAATATAAGGTGTTTGCTGTAGCTGTTCGGCTTTTGAATTGTTAAAAACGGCCTTTGCTTCCTCATAATTCTTTTGAAATTCAGAGGTTGATTTTATATCAATATTGCTTGTATTTGATGTTTTTAAGATAGTATCCTTGTAGGAACTGCCTTCATTACTTTTTATAACGGAAAGCGTGCTTTTGTTAGGCTCATATGCATTATCCTCGTCATCTTCAAACAACGAAACATTTTTAACATTATTAATTTCTTGCAATTTTGATGCAATCGAGCTATAAACCAAGCCAAATACTTTATTAGAGTCCTCAAATTTAACATCAAGTTTATTAGGGTGAACATTTACATCCACTTTATCTAATGGCAAGTTTAGGTGCAATACAAAAAATGGAAATGTACCTTTCATAATGTAGTTTTCAAAAGCTTTATAAATTGCAGTAGATATTGCAGTATTAACTACATATCTGCCATTAATAACAAGTGTTTGATATGTGCGGTTGGATTTAGAAAAGGTTGGTTTACCCAAGTAGCCTTTAAAGTCAAATAAATCGTCTTTATATTCAAACTCTATTAAATTATTTACTACGCTTTTACCGTAAATATTATATATGGCATCAAATAATCCTGTGCCTTGTGACGAGAAAATCAGCTTGCCATCTGCAGTATATTTAATTGATATGTTAGGATTAGCTAGAATTAAACGGCTTACATAATTTGTAACTTCGTTTTCTTCTGTCTTTGCTTTTCTTAAAAATTTTGCGCGAGCAGGTACATTATAAAAAAGATCTTCAACAATTACGCTTGTGCCATCGGTACATCCTGCAGGTTCTTCCGAAATAACTTCTCCGCCATTCAAAACAATTTTATTACCTTCTAAACTTTCCTTTATCTTGGATATCAAGGTCACTTTAGAGACGGATGCAATTGATGCTAAAGCCTCACCTCTAAAACCTAATGTTCCAATCTTATCTAAGTCGTTTAAGCAAGATATTTTGCTTGTTGAATGCGGTAAAAACGCCTTTCTTATGTCATCCTTTTCAATTCCGCAACCATTGTCACTAACTCTAACGCGTGAAATTCCGCCATTAGTTATATCAATGGATATGTTTGTTGCGCCGGCATCTATCGAATTTTCAACAAGTTCCTTAACAATGCTAGCGGGTTTTTCAACAACTTCACCTGCTGCAATTCTATTAAAAATACTTTTATCTAATATATTAATTTTTCCCATTATTTTTCCTTAATATAGTTTTTAAGTTGCACCAAAACATCAAACGCATTAAGCGGCGTAAGTGTGTTTAGGTCAAGGTCGTGCAATACTGCCATAATTTCTTTAGTTTGGCGCTTATCAGTTAAAGCTTCATTTGTATTGGCATTTTTAACAGCAATATTGCGGTTAACATCATTTTGTTCAAGTGAATGCAAAATTTCTTTAGCTCTACTAACAACACTTTCAGGTAGTCCTGCCATACTTGCAACTTCTATACCAAAACTACGATTTGCGCCACCACGCACAATTTTACGCAAGAAAATGATAGAATTATTAAACTCTTTAACGCTAATACGGTAGTTTTTAACCCCTTCCAAAACTCCTTCAAGCTCTGTTAGCTCGTGATAGTGTGTTGCAAAAAGTGTTTTACTGCGTAAATTTGCAGATAAGTATTCCATGACAGACCATGCAATTGATAATCCGTCAAAAGTACTTGTCCCTCTACCTACCTCGTCCAAAACAATCAGACTGTTGTTGGTTGCGTTACTTAAAATGTAACTAACTTCATTCATTTCTACCATAAAAGTACTTTGCCCAAATGCTAGGTCGTCACTTGCGCCTACCCTTGTAAATATTTTGTCAGTAAGGGCAATTTTGGCACTTGTTGCTGGAACAAAACTACCAATATGAGCCATTAGCGTAATAATTGCAACTTGGCGCATATATGTACTTTTTCCTGCCATATTTGGACCAGTGATTATCATTGTTCTGCTATCGGTAGTATTTAAAATAGTATCATTAGCAACAAAGTCTTCATCTTTCATAATGCTTTCAACAATAGGATGTCTGCCACCGATAATTTCTATGTTATGATTCTCTTTCGTAACGATTGGCTTAACATAATTGCGCTCTGTGGCAACTGTTGCAAGCGAATATAATACATCTAATAGCGCAATTGCACGTGCGGTTGTTTGCATTGACTCTATTTTATTAAGTAAAAAATTACGGATTTCGTCAAAAATCATTTGCTCTAATTTCGACTTTCGTTCTTCCGCGTGCAAAACTTTATCTTCGACTACCTTTAACTCTTCAGTGATAAATCTTTCGCCAGTTGTTAACGTTTGTTTACGAATATAATTGTAAGGTACAAGTCCTTTTTGACTGTTTGAAACCTCAATATAATAACCAAAAACTTTATTGTAGGAAATTTTAAGGTTTTTAATTCCAGTACGCTCTTTTTCTTTTGCCTCTAGTTCTGCCATCCACTTTTTTGCTGATGATGAAATGTTGTTTAATTCATCTAATTCAGCGTTGTATCCCTGCTTTATAAATCCACCATCTTTTAATGTGTTGGCAGTAACGTCGTTAAATGCTCTAGTAAGCAAGTCTGTTATATCAGAAAAATCAAAAATATCATTATTTATTTGATTGATTATTTTACTTTTAAAGCCAGATATAGTGTTGCTAATCTGTGGCAACAAGCTTAATGAATTTTTTAATGCTACACAATCCTTTGGCGTAATATTGCCGTAGCTAACTTTTCCACACAGTCTTTCTATATCGTAAACATTATACAATAGTCCCGAAAGATCTTCCCTTGCAATAATGTTTTTGGTAAGCTCTTCCACACCCTTTAGACGCGCATTAATTTGCTCCTCGTTGTACAGTGGTTGTTCTATAAAAAGTTTAAGTAGCCTTGAACCCATTTTAGTACGGGTTTTATCTAATAACCAGTATAGTGACCCATGCTTTTTTCTATCCCTAGAATTTTCGGTAAGTTCCAGGTTACGACGCGTGTTAGCATCAAGTTGCATATATAAATCAAAAGTAACATAATTAAGTTTGTTAATATGGCTTAAACTACGCTTTTGAGTATTAAGAACATAGTTTAAAAGTGCACCTGCACTTGCAATTGCAAACATTTTAGACGAGCAGTTAAATGCCTTAAGTGAGTTTACATTAAACTGATTTTTAAGCAAATTTTCGCAATTTGAATAATCAAAATTTTCTTCGTCTATCTGTTCAAAACCTGCACAATACTTTCCTTTAACACTAGGCAAATCGTGTGAATATTTCAAAATTTCTTCATTGCAAATAATTTCACTTGGCTTAATCATGCTTAAAACATCATTAAGCGTGCTTATACATTTGTCGCCAGAGAATTCGCTTAAACTAAACTCTCCAGTAGAAATATCAAGATACGAAAAACCAATATTGTTCTTTTGTTTATAAACGCAGGCAATATAGTTTGCGCTATCGTTTAATATGGCAGAGTCAATAACCGTACCAGGAGTTATGATTCTAATTACATCACGCTCAACAATTTTTTTGCCTTTTTCGGGCAAGCTCAATTGTTCGCAGATTGCTACCTTGTGGCCGTTATTAATTAATTTTGCAATATAACTTTCTACAGAGTGATACGGCATACCGCACATAGGCGCGCGTTCTTCAAGTCCACAGTCTTTACCTGTAAGTGTAAGGTCAAGTTCTCGACTACACAAAATTGCGTCGTCAAAAAACAGCTCATAAAAATCGCCCAAACGATAAAATAGTATTGTGTTAGGGTATTTTTCTTTTGTTTCCAAATAATGTTTCATCATTGGTGATATAGCCATTTGTGTATCTCCTATTTTGTTATTACTCCTACAAGATTATTTCCGCTTACACTTGTAATTAAAATATTATAATATTTTTTAAGTTCAAGCTCGCCATCATTCTTAACCTTAACATTTTTGCCACTGTCAGTTACTCCAGCAAAAGTTGTTTCATCAAGTTTGCTTTCTATTAAAACATTGTAGGTTTTGTTTAAGCTTTCTTTTGTTTTTTCTCTTGTAATTGCTTTTGATAACGCTAAAAGTTTGTTTACTCTTGCATTTTTAACCTCAAGAGGAATTTGATTTTCCATTTTCTCTGCCACAGTACCCGTTCTTGGTGAAAACATAAATGCAAAAACGCCGTCATAGCGAACTTTTTTAATTAATTCATACGTTTCCTCAAATTCCTCTTCACTTTCATCCGGAAAGCCAACAATAATATCAGTTGAAATATAACAATCTGGCATTTTTTCGCGTATTTTTTCAATAAGCTGTAAATAGTGTTCTTTGGTATACTTTCTGTTCATATCCTTAAGGACTTTATTGCTTCCGGATTGCACTGGCAAATGAATTACCTTTGCTAGTTTTTCGTTATTTGCAATAACATCAATAACTTCATCTGTAAGGTCTTTTGGGTGTGATGTCATAAACTTAATTCTAAAATCGCCATCTAATTGCGCCAGAGTATGTAACAGTTTTGCAAAAGTAGTGTTTGGGTCGTTTAGGTCATTTCCATAACTATTAACATTTTGTCCAAGCAAGGTTATGCTTTTGTAACCCTCGGCAATCAAAGATTTAACCTCTGAAACAATATCTTGCATGCTTCTGCTACGTTCTCTGCCACGCACAAAAGGCACAATACAGTAAGAACAAAAGTTGTTACAGCCATACATGATGTTAACCCATGCATTGTTGTTGCTTGTTCTGTATATATCTACATCTTCAAATATTTCTTTTTCATTTTCCCATACTTCGTAGATATTTTCTTTGCAATTTTGATACTGAATTAAGTAGCTTTTAAACTCATGCAAATTATGTGTTCCAAATACAATATTTACATACGGAAAACGCTTTTTAATCATGTCTTTTCTTCCGCTTGCTTGGGTTAAACAACCACATATTGCTATAATTAAATCCTTTTTTTGCTTTTTCAGTTTTTTTAGTGAGCCAAGGTTTCCAAATACTTTTTGCTCACAACCATCACGAATACAACAGGTGTTAAAAACAATAACATCACTTTTATTAATATCATCAGTTTCAGAGTAGCCAAGCGACATAAGCATGCCCGCAAGTTTTTCGCTTTCGTGCACATTCATTTGGCACCCATATGTTTTTATATAATAGTATTTTTGTTCCATCACATTTCTCCGATAATATTATACTATTTATTGCATTATTTTACAAGAATAACTTTTATAGTAAATAAAAATTTATTTTTTGTATTTTACCATAACTAATTACTAATAATATTATTGGAGGCACTAATGAAAAAGTTTGTAAAGGTTTCGCTAATAGTTGGCTTAATATGTTTTATTTTATTTTGCATTTTTGCGGTTTTTTTCATAGGAAATATTATGAATGAAAGCAAAAATGTTTCGTTTGATAAGCAAAAACTTTTGGCATCAACTAGCCAACTTAAAGTGCTTGATGACGAACTAAACTTAATTACAAACTCTTCGGCAACTGGACAAAAGTTAGCGAATTTAAGCGAACTTAACGACTACACTGTAAATGCATTTATTTCAATTGAAGATAAGGAGTTTTATAAACACGACGGACTTAACTACAAGCGTATTGCAAAAGCCATGCTTAACAATATTAAAAGTATGTCGTTTAAAGAGGGTGGAAGCACAATTAGCCAGCAATTAATTAAAAACACACATCTTTCCAATGAAAAAACGATAAAGCGAAAAATAAAGGAAATGGTGCTAACAAAAAAATTAGAGGGACAGTATGATAAAGACACCATTATGGAAACATATTTAAATATTATATATTTTGGTGACGGCTGCTACGGAATTGAAGAGGCCAGTCAGCACTATTTTAGCAAGCATGCTTGCGAATTAACGTTAGACGAAAGTTGCTTACTTGCATCTTTAATAAAATCTCCCGCATACTACTCGCCTATTTACAAGCCCGAAAATGCACTTAAACGACGCAATTTAGTGTTAAGTGAAATGTGTAAGGATGGATATATCTCTGAGACTGAAAAAGCTGAAAATCAAGCAAAGTCGATTAGTTTGAATATTCAAAAAATCACTTCTAGCAATAACGAAATATATTTTAAAAGCGTTGTTAACGAGGCTTGCAAAATATTAAATAGGTCTGAAAAAGAACTTGCCGTTGGCGGATATATAATTAAAACATATTTTAATAGCGAAATTCAAAATGCGCTTATTGATAGTATTAAAAATGGCGAAAAACATATTAACTCTTATGGCAATATTGCAGACGAACTTGGTATTGTAATTAACAATAAAAACGGCGGAATTCAGGCATTTTATGGCGAAAGTGAATATTCACTAATTGATCTGAAGCGTCAACCAGGAAGTGCTATAAAGCCTGCAATCGTTTACGCTCCGGCATTAGAGGAAGGTGCTATTCAAAATTGTACGCAAATCCTTGACGAAAAAGTAGATTTTAACGGCTACTCCCCCAATAATGTTGGAAACATTTTTAGCGGATATATAAGTGTAAGAGATGCTGTTGCAAAAAGTTTAAATGTTCCTGCAGTTAAAATTATGGACTATGTTGGAATTAATAAATGCAAAAGTTTTGCAGAAAAATTAGGGATAAATTTTAGCAAGCAGGATAATGGTTTAGCGCTTGCGTTGGGTGGTTTTACAGACGGCGTAACACTACAGGCGCTATCTGAAAGTTATTTGCCTTACAGCAGAGCTGGAAATATGGTTCCAAGTGGATTTATTAAGGAAATAAGTACAACAGGCGGAGTTGTTGTTTACAAAAAAGACGAAAGTGGCAATGACGTTATGGGTAGTGATACTGCTTATCTTATGACCGACCTACTTTTAAGTGGTGTAGAATATGGCACTAGCAAAAAGCTAAGCACACTTCCCTATCAAGTTGCAGGAAAAACAGGTACGGTTGCAGTTAGCGGCACAAATCTTAATACTGACGCCTATAGTATTGCTTATACAACAGAGCATACGGCGGGTATTTGGATTGGCAATTATACCAACAAACCCGAATACAATTTGGAGGGGAAAAACAATGGCGGAACGTTTGCAACCCAACACCTAAAAAATATGTTTGAAAGCATATATGTAAATAATTACCCAAGTGATTTTGTAGTGCCAGACACCGTGGATTTTGCAGAGATTGATATTAAGGAATTATCCGAAAATCACACAATTCTTTTAGCAAATCCTGATTGTCCTGACAGATATATTACTAAAGAGTTGTTTTCAAAAAGATATATGCCAACACAATACAGCACGTTATTTACTCAGATTAATGCACCTGAATTAAGTGTAATAAACAACAATGATAGTGCTTTAATTAATTTTGAATGTAAAGATTATTATAACTACGAGATTTATAAAAACGGTACGTTAATTAAAACAATAACAGATTTTAACGGAAATTTTGAATTTAATGACGATAATTTAATTGCAAATAAAAAGTATAATTACTATGTAAAGGTTAAAGGCAAAACCGCATCTAGTGTTGCTAACAGCAACGAAGTTAGTATTATAACAAAAGATAAATATGAGGCTATACTTGATAACAACACTCAACAAAAAGAAAGTGATTTAAGTTGGTATTTTTATTAATTTTAAAACAACTTAAAATTAATAAGCAAACTTTTTATTAACAAATTTAGTTAAATAAGTATATATAAGTAATTAAAGTTTACGATTTTTTTAAACAAACGAATAAAATTTATATAGGTATGTAAATAATTTTGAAAAAACAAAAAACACCTTAATTAGGTGTTTTTTATTATTATTTAAAAACCCATTTTTTCTTTAATGGTAGTTTCTAAACTATTGTAAAGCTCTGGATGTTGTTGTAAATAAACTCGAACATTATCCTTTCCTTGGCCAATTTTTTCACCATTATAACTATACCAAGAACCGCTTTTTTGAATAAGGTCGCAAGCAATTGCTGCATCTATTATACAGCCTTCTTTATTTATACCTTGTCCGTAAAGGATATCAAATTCGGCAACCTTAAATGGAGGCGCCATTTTGTTTTTTACAACTTTAACTTTGGTGCGGTTACCAATGATTTCAGTACCCTCTTTTATAACGTCACTTTTTCTAATATCCATACGAATGGAAGCATAGAATTTAAGTGCTTTTCCGCCTGTAGTGGTTTCGGGGCTTCCATAAATAACGCCAATTTTATCACGCAATTGGTTAATAAATATTACGCAAGTTTTACTTTTATTTGTAATTGCAGTCAGTTTTCTTAGTGCTTGGCTCATTAAGCGTGCTTGAGAGCCAATAAAATTGTCGCCCATTTCACCATCAATTTCGGCTTTTGGTGTAAGTGCAGCAACGCTATCCACAATAACAATATCAACACTGCCGCTGCGAACTAAAGCCTCACAAATATCAAGGGCTTGTTCACCATTATCAGGTTGGCTAATATAAAGCTCGTTTATGTTTACACCTAATCTTTCTGCATAAGAAGGGTCTAAAGCGTGCTCCGCATCAATAAATGCAGCTGTTCCACCTAATTTTTGAGCTTCGGCCAAAATGTGTAGCGCAACTGTAGTTTTACCGCTACTTTCTGGGCCATAAATTTCAATAATTCTGCCCCTTGGCACACCACCAATTCCTAGCGCGCTATCTAGTGTTAAACAGCCAGTAGGAATAACATCAATGTTAGTATGAACTGCTTCACCCAACTTCATGATACTGCCCTTACCAAATTGTTTTTCAATATGAAGAATGGCTTCTTCTAACTGTTTTCTTTTTAAATCATCCATTAAATTTTACCTCGTTAATCAAACATATGTTTTATAAATATATTATACCTTAATTGTATTAAAAAACAAATCATTTTGCTTAAGTTTTTTAATTAAATAAAATGCTCCACATTTAGAAACGGTAGAAATTACTTTGTTTTTATTGCCAGAATATGTGTTTTTGTAAACATGAATTCCGTCCATATCTCCCACTGCGATATAGCAAATATTACTTTCGCCATCAATATCGCCACAGGTTACTAACACAATGTCGGCTCCCGAGGTTTCAAGTAAAGATGTCGCCATTTCATAAGCACATTCCACACTTACTTCACCAAACTTGTTAACAATTGCAGGACTTATATTAAGCAAATTATTTTGCCCAAGCTGGGTGTTCAATATCCTGCCCTCTAATATAAGGTTTTTAGCGGGTGAATTACATTTGTTAAATTCGCTACAAATGTTCCCGCCCGTAATAGTTTCGGCAATAGCAAGCGTTTTGTTGCTAACAGTAATAAGGTCAAGCGCCATTTGATACAAGCCTGTTTCGCCATCTGAATATATATATTTGCGAAGTTTTTCATATATTTTACTAATAAATACACTTACTATTTCGTTAGGTGTTAATGCGTTATATCTTACAGTAATAGTTACATCCAAATCATGCGCATATGTAGAGATTGCAATATTGTAATTGTTGTCAATAAGGTCAGAAAGAGCCGACATTATATCCTTTTCTGAAATGCCAAAAGTATTTATGTTAATTGTATCATAAGCAACTCTGCGCTCTTTTGTTATAATTGGCAAAAGCGAGTTGTTAAACAAAAACTCAATGGCATCCTTATCGTTTGGCATAAAAACATAAGAGGTTTTGTTACTTACATACATAAAACCCTGCAAATGAGAAGTTGCATTGTGTAATGGAATGGAATTGTTTATAGTAAAGTATTCGTTTTCGCAATTTGCAATAGGTAGCAAGTTGTTTGTTTTAAAATAATTTTGCACCCAAGCTACACAAGTATCATTTTTAGCAATATTTTCGTTCCATAGGTTGGCAAGTGTATTTTTAATATTAAAATTTTTAACTGAATTGTTTTCACCAATTATAATCACAAAATCATGGTCAATGTGGCTTAAAATACTAGAAATTTCGGCAGGTAAATTTTGCGTAATATAAATATTGCTTAACGATACACCGCAATCAAGCAATTTTTTTGCAATAAAAGGAACGTTATCCTCTTGCGTTTTGCCTATTAAAATGTCAGAAGAAATATTTATACAAGCAAACTTCATGATTATGTTTTTTGTTAAATCTCCTTAAAGATAACACGATATTTTACAATATAGTAAATGCCAGAATATATAGTTAAGATTGCTGTAGCTCCCATTAAAATGTAAAAGGCAATTTGAAATCCTAGTAAAACTCCGCCAGTAACGCCAAATCCATTTAGAACAGCAACCAAAAATCCTATTGGATGAGCAAGTGTGGAAACAAAGAACTTAATTCTGCCAACTTGCTCTGCAGACATAACATGACCATTTGATGCACAAAGCGACTTAATTCCTGTAACAATAAAATCACGCAATAATGTTACGAACGCAAAAATTACACCCCATGGATGAGGTAGTATTCCATCCACCATAAACATGAACAAAGCTGTAAAAGTAAGCATTTTATCTGCAATAGTATCAATAAATTTTCCAAAATCGGTAATTAGATTGTATTTTCGTGCAATCTTTCCATCTAAAAAATCAGTAAATGATGCCACTATAAAAATCACTAGCGCAACAATTTTGCCATAGCCTTGTGGAATAAAATTAGCCATATAAAAAAACATCATAAATGGCAATAAAATAATTCTTGTAAGTGATAACTTATTTGGTAAATTCATAAACAAACTCCCCCATTAAATCATAATTTTTTACTTTTGTTAATTTAACTTTATAATAATCGCCAACACTAACCATGTTATTGTGAGGAACTAAAATAAGCGAATCTACATCCGGGCACTGATATTGACTGCGACACACCGCATACTTGCCATCTAGCCTATCAACAACAACCTCTTGTATTGAACCAATTAATTTAGAATTGTTTTCTAGTACAACATCAAACTGTAATTTCGAAAGCGCCTTTAGTCGTGCCGACTTTGTTTTGGCGGGCACTTGGTTTGGCATTTTTCCTGCCACCGTGCCGTCTTCCTTGCTGTATTTAAAAAATCCAACTTGATTTAGTTTGTATTTGGATATAAAGCGCGACAATCTATTAAACTGCTCGTCTGTTTCCCCTGGGAAGCCCAATATGAATGTGCTTCTTATGGCAATATCCTTAATGTTGCTTCTTAGCGTGGTTATTAGTTCTTCTATTTCTTGCTGTGTTTCTTTTCTATTCATGCGTTTTAGAATTTCGGAATCAATATGCTGAAAAGGAATATCTATGTATTTGCAAACTTTGTTGTTGTTTGCTATCTCGGATATAAGCTCTGGTGTAATTTGCTTTGGATAGCAATATAACAGTCTAATCCATTTAAGGTCTTTAATTTCGCTTATCTTTTTGATGAGTGGGACAATGGCTTTATTTCCGTATAAATCTTCACCATAGCGTGTTACATCTTGGGCTACCAATATAATTTCGGTTACACCTTTTTTAACTAACAGTTCTGCCTCGGTTACAAGCTTTTCAATTGGTTCACTTTTGTATCTACCACGAATATATGGAATCGTACAATACGAACAAAAATTATTACAGCCATCTGAAATTTTTAAATATGCATAATGTCCTGGGGTGCTTAATGTTCTAAAATCACCTTTAAGTTTTTGAGAAAACTTATTTGGAATTTCTACAGCATACATATTTGCAATAATTTTAACTAAATTATCGTTATCATTTATCCTCACAAACATGTCTACTTCTGGCAAAGAAGAAGCTAAGTCAGAATAGTTCATTTCGTTTAAACAGCCTGTAACTATTATTTTTTCTAGTTTACCAGCATTTTTTAACTGTGCCATCTGCAGAATATTGTTAATACTTTCTACTCTTGCGCTTTTTATAAAAGAGCATGTGTTTATTACAACAATATTACAGTCCTCAATGTTTACTATAGGAAAGCCAATAAGACTTAATTTGCCCATAATTTTTTCTAAATCTACCCTATTTTTATCACATCCAAGCGATATAAAGGCTATTTTCTTTTGTAATAGATCGTTAAACGTCATTATAAATCCTCGCCAAATTTTTCCTCAAATTCTTGTTGGGTAATGTAAACCACGCGATTATTTTTACTATCTTTTGGAGATATAAAGCCTGCAGTTTCCATTTGATCCACAATTCTGCCTGCGCGTGTAAAGCCGATGCTAAATATGCGTTGTAGTTTAGAGGTACTAACATTGTTTGTCTTAATAACATTTCGAAGCGCATCTATCATAAGTGGGTCAAAAACCTCTGCATTTGGCTCAACTTCAAATCCGCCGTTATTATTCCTGTTAAACATTTTTTCTTCTATTTCGCTATCATAGTCACACTCGTTATTTTCTTTAATGAAATCAAGAACGTCCGTAATTTCTTTATTGGAAACAAATGCACCTTGGATACGTGATGGGTCTGGTGAATCGTTTGAAGAGAACAGCATGTCACCTTTTCCTAACAAGTTCTCCGCTCCGCTACAATCTAATATGGTTTTACTATCAGCAAAACTAGAAACAGCAAACGCAATACGAACTGGTAGATTGCCCTTAATTGTACCTGGGATAACATCAACACTTGGGCGTTGTGTTGCAAGAACTAAATGTATGCCTGCAGCCCTAGATTTTTGTGTTAATCGAATAATTTTTTCTTCAATTTCTTTTTTACATTGACTCATTAAGTCACTTAATTCGTCTACAACAATAACAATATAAGGCAATTTTTCATTAATTTTATTTAATACTTCGGTAGTGTTGTTATATTCCTCTAGCTTTTTAACTTTAAGTTGAGAGAATAAAGTAAAGCGGCGTTCCATTTCATCAATAGCCCAAGTAAAAGCACATAGTGCCTTTTCTACATTTGTTATAACATTAGGAATAAGCAAATGCGGAATTTCGTTGTAAAGTGTAAACTCAACTTGTTTTGGGTCAATAAGAATAAGTCTCAAATCTTCTGGTGAGATTTTATAAATCCAACTTAATAGCATTGAGTTTAGGCACACGGATTTACCACTTTTTGTTGCACCTGCCACCAAACAATGAGGTGCGTCTTCCAAATTAGCAACACGACATTCACCCGAAATATCCTTACCCAAAGAGTATGTTAGCATGCCCTTGCTTTTTTGAAAATTTGAGGATTCAATAATATCGCGCAAACCAACGGTTGAAACTTGTTTATTAGGTACTTCTATACCAAATGCGTTTTTACCTGGAATAGGAATTTCCATTCGAATTTTTCCGCGTGTTTCAAGCGACATTGAAATATCATCCACATATTTAAGGACCCTACTAACAGGGATACCTATGGGCATTTGCAGTTCAAATCTGGTAAACGCCGGACCTCTTGTATATGATGATACCTTTGCTGGGATTTTAAATGACTCTAATGTTGCCTCCAGCATTTTACCCTTTTGTTGCAATTCGTAATCGTCGTTCTCGGTGTTGGCTTTATAAACATTAAGTAGGTCAATTGGCGGTTTAATATATCTATGATTTGTTCGCCTAACAGGTTTTGGTGTGTTTTGCTTTTGTTGTTTACGCTCAATTTCGTTTATGCCCACTTGCAAATAATGCTGAGGTTTTACAATGTTGTTATTTACTTCACCGGTATATGGGTTGTTGTTAGTTAAGTTTTTAAGATTTGTTTTGTATGGATTATAATCAACTTCTTCGGTTTCTATATCGGCAATTGTAAAATCATCCTCTTCAGAAACAAATGGTTTTGTATTTTCAAACTGCTTAACTGCTTCGTCAAAGCGCGTGCTATTTGAAAGGTAATCCTTTCTGTTGGTATTAAAGTCGTCAAAAGTAAATGACTCGTCATATATATCAACCTTATCGTTATCCATAGGTTTATACTCGCCCATAGTCGCTTTTATAAATTCTAAATTTTTAGCATCACTATTAGACTTTTGTTTAGAGGATTGTTTTATGTTTTTTGTTTCAAATGTACTAGATGAAAGACTTTCCTCAATATCTTCGTCATCATTATGGAAGAATATGTTAGGCTTGCCCTCTGGTGCGCTTTTTTGGAGTTTTTCATCTGAAACACTAAACGGGTTGTAAGGTGTTTTGATGTAACTACCCTTACTTATCCCCATTTGTTTTGCTTTTTCAAAATTATCTGGAAGTGTATTAGAAGAGATTGCGTCATCTTTTTCATCCTGTTCAAGACGAGAGTCTTTATCCAAACCCAGAATCTTGCGGGCCTTACTTTTATCGTTCTCGCGGGCTTTTTTAACCGATATATCCTCTTGCAACTCATCATCTTCGTCTGATATAAAAATTGAATTATCAACGCCAGATACAGATTTTTTAGGGGTTTGATAATTTTGTTCCTCTTCACTACTTTCAGTTGCTTCTAGCATATTGTCTTTAATTTCAGAAGAGAAAACCTTACTTTCGGTTAATTTTTTAAGTGAGGCTTTGGCAAATAGCCTTTCTATAATTAATGCAGTAAAAATAACTTGTAGTATGCAGAACAAGACAATGGATGCAACATAGTGGGTTAAGTAATACACTGGAAAAGTTATTATCCCTGCAAGCAAACCACCCGCCGAGTATTTGTAGTTGTAAGTTTTGGTTAAATACACACTAAATGAATTGTCTAACAATTCTTTGGTAGTTACAAGCTGCAAAATACAAACAAAAATAGTTAACCATATTGCAAAGTAAACAATATCCCTTTTTGCAAGTGTAATTTTCTTTTTTGCGGTTAACATTACTCCAAAGACAATTATTGATATTAACATGGGATACGTAAACAGCCCCATAATCCCAAGCAAAAAAGAATTAACAAAGGACACAATATTAAAAACAAGGTTAACTAAAAGCGCTGAAAAAATACAAATTAAGGTAATACCTAATTTTTGCAAATTTGTGGTGTTTAGATATTTTTTGTTTTGCTTGTTTGAATAAATTGCCAAAATCTATACCCCCATATTGTTGTTGTTTATTATCAAAGATAATAAATTATAACATATCAATGAAATTTTGAAAAATTAAAATATATACTTTTATTGGAAAAATATAGAAAAATAAAAGCCTTTCGACTTTTATTAAGCACTTAAATTTTCTGTTACTGTACAAACTTTTAAGTTGTTGTTTTTATAAAACTCTAATATTCTCGGTAATGCTTCCAGCGTTTTTTCTGTGGGGTGTGCCAAAATAAAACTGCCTCCACTTACACTTGTTGCTCGAGAGTATATCAAGTCAGCGTTCTTATCTCGCCAGTCAATCGTATCTTTTGTCCACATAATTGTTTTATAGCCAAGGTCTGCGCTTGCTTGTAGAGTTGCTTTATTAAATGCTCCACTCGGCGGTGCAAACAAATTCATATCAATGTTTAGTTGTGATTTTACAACTTTATGAGTTACGCTAATTTCTTCCAAATTCTGTTCATAATTTAGCTTGTCTTGGTCCTTATGAAAGTATCCATGATTTCCTATTTCATGACCAGCATCATAAATTTTTTGCAAAATTTCAGGGTATTTTATTGCCCAGCTACCACCAACAAAAAATGTTGTTTTAACGCCATATTTTTCAAACTCGTTAAGCATGCCGTCAATAAACTCATTGCCCCAATATACATTAACCATAAAGGTAACCTTATTGCTGTTTTTATTACCATTGTAAATTACCTCATTATTGTTGTAGCTAAAAACATAATTGGTAGAAATATTTATTGTAAAATATGTTAATATGGCAAGCATGGTAAAAATAATTAAGTTGTTGTATGCAGTTATTTTTTTAAGTTTCATTAAAATAGTCTATTTTGCACAACAATTTTTTATGCTAATTTTAAAATAAAAAAGACACCATGCTGATGTCTTTTTATAATTTATTTAAATACGCCTACAAGTTTTAGGTCTACTTTGCCTTTTTCAATTTTAATGACTTTAACTTCGACCTTATCACCAATATTAACAACATCTTCAACTTTCTCAACACGTTTTGAGGATAATTTTGAAATATGAATCATACCCTCTTTACCATATCCCAAGTTAACAAATGCGCCAAATTGTAAAATACGTTCTACTGTGCCAGTATAGGTTTTGTCAATTTCAAGCTCTTCTGTTATAGAAAGAATAATTTCTTTAGCACGCTCCATCATAGCAGTGTCGGTGCTTGCTACCATAACAAGGCCATCATCAGTAATATCAATTTTAACACCCGTTTCGTCAATGATTTTATTAATCATCTTTCCGCCAGAACCAATTACATCCTTAATTTTGTCTGGATTAATGTTAAAGGATAGAATTTTAGGAGCAAAAGGAGAAAGTTCTTTGTTTGGCTCAGAAATAACTTCGTTCATAATTCCTAATATGTGAAGTCTGCCGATACGTGCTCTCTCAAGTGCCTCACGCAAAATTTTTTCATCAATTCCCTTAATTTTAATATCCATTTGAATTGCGGTAATGCCATCTTTAGTTCCCGCAACTTTAAAGTCCATATCGCCTAGGAAATCTTCTAGACCTTGAATATCTGATAGAACAGCAACTTTACCACTTTCTTCATCCTTAATTAAGCCCATCGCAATACCTGCAACAGGTGCAGAAATAGGAACACCAGCGTTCATAAGAGAAAGTGATGAACCGCAAATGCTTGCTTGGCTAGTAGAGCCGTTACTTGAAAGAACTTCACTAACTGTACGAATAGCATAAGGAAAATCTTCTTCACTTGGCAAAACAGGAACAAGCGCACGTTCAGCTAATGCACCGTGACCAATTTCTCTACGACCTGCACTGCGAAGAGGTTTTGCCTCACCAGTGGAATATCCAGGGAAATTGTAGTGATGCATGTAGCGTTTTTCATCTTCTTCGTCCAAACCTTCTAATTTTTGCATATCACTTAAACTACCCAATGTAACAGTTGTCATAACTTGCGTTTCACCACGAGTAAACACTGCCGAGCCATGCACTCTTGGAAGTAAACCAACCTCGCACCAAATTGGGCGAATTTGTTCTAATTTACGGCCGTCTGGTCTAATACCATCATTAATGATTTTAGAACGCATAATTTTCTTTTCAATTTTGTATAATACATCACCAATTTCACGCTTGCTATCTGGATATTTCTCTTCAAAATGTTCAAAGACTTGAGCATATGCTTCTTCTTCAGCCTTTTGACGTACATGACGATCAAAATTTTCCATAACACGTTCCATTAAAGGTGTAGCAAATTCTTTTACATCGTTTTCCAACTCTTCAGGAATTGTGTAATAATCAATATCCTCACGTTTGGTTACGCCAAGTTCTTTAATAATTTCTTCTTGGAATGCAACTTGTTTTTTGATTTCTTCATGAGCAAACAAAATGCCTTGTAGCATTTCTTCTTCGCTTACAATTTTAGCTCCTGCCTCCACCATTAAGATTGCATCCTTAGTTCCTGCAACTTTCAGGTCAATGCTACTATTTTCCATTTGTTCAGTATTTGGGTTAATAATATATTTACCATCTACCAAAGCCACAGAGCATGCTCCGATTGGTCCACCAAAAGGAATGTCGCTAACAGATAGTGCCACTGAACTAGCAAACATAGCAATTGGTTCTGGTGGAGTGTCGTAATCTACGCTTAATGGGGTTACAACCATTGTTACATCGTTAAACAAACCCTTTGGGAACAAAGGACGCAAAGGGCGGTCGATTAAACGACTTGTTAAAATTGCGCTATCTGCAGGTCTGCCTTCGCGTTTTTTAAAACCTCCAGGAATTTTACCTACTGCATATAATTTCTCTTCATAATCAACGCTTAAAGGAAAGAAGTCTTGACCCGGACGAGGTTCTTTGCTCATGCAAGTGTTTGCCATAACAACAGTATCACCACACTTAACCATACAATGTCCGTTTGTTTGCATTGCGTACTTGCCAACTTCTACCTCAACTGCCTTTCCGCCTATTGTAGTTTTAAATATTTTTTTCTCCATAATTTTCTCCCGATTTTTCTCTAAATCTCTCTTATTTTTTTACTACGCCTTATAAACACAAAAAGCGAAAAAAACTTTTTCGCTTAAATATGTTATCTAATTTGTAATTTGTCTTTTAACTGTCTGTAAGTGGTTAGGTCAGTTCTTTCAAGATATTTAAGTAGTTTTTTTCTGTTGCTAACCATTTGAATTAAACCACGACGAGAATGTTTATCATTTTTATTAACTTTTAGGTGTTCGGTTAATTCTTTGATTCTTTCAGTCAAAATAGCAATTTGTACTTCGCATGAACCAGTATCGCCCTCTTTACGAGCATATTCTTTGATTAATGCTTGTTTTTTATCCTTGCTTATCATATTTCCCTCCATATAAATAATATTTGCCTTAAGCCAAGCAACCAGTTTGAAGGTAACTAAATCCCTAGCCAAAGGTACATGTATAAAATATCACAAAACTTATCTTTTGTAAAGGGTTTTGTAATATTTAATTAATTATCTTTACTAAATAAAGCGTTTTTCTTTTCAATCATCTCATCTATGCGAGTAATGTAATCGTTAAGGTTCTTAACATTTGCCCACCTTTCAATGCGATCTGTTTTACTAAAATATCGTTTGCTAATTGCATTGCTTCCGCACGCAACAATACTGCCAACTTCTTCCATACTAACCACATTAAACAAGCATGGCGTGTTACCCTTAAAATAGCCTATATTTTCAAGATTTCCAACCATATTTTTTTGTTTGTAAAGATAATATGGTTTGTAGCCATGTTTGGACAGTTTTTTGTATGAATAGTCCACCATTCTTTTTACAGTTTTTTCGCTATTTAGTACCTTTTTTTGTTCAATTAATATCGAAGCTTTTTTAACAGAAAGCGTGTGAACTGTAATATTATCAGGATGCAAATTTATAGCTTTGTTAAGAGAGTTTTTAAACGTTTTGAAACTCTCCATTTCTAATCCTGCGATAAGGTCGCTATTAATTTCAAAGTTGTAGTTTTTTGCTAACTCAAATGCGTTGTAAACATCTTGTTCGGTGTGGTTTCTGCCAATACGTTGCAGTGTTTCATTACAAAAAGTTTGCGGATTAATGCAAATGCGAGTAACATTATGTTTTTTCAAAACATCAAGCTTATCTTTTGTAATTGTATCGGGCCTACCACTTTCAACAGTAAATTCCTTAACTTGTACATTAATGTGATTTAATAGGTCATCCAATTGCGGTGCAGATAATGATGTAGGTGTTCCTCCACCAATGTAAACTGTTTTAACAATATAGTTGTTTTGTTGTAAAAATTGCAATGTGCTGTCTATTTCTCTTTTAAGTGCAACAAGGTATGGCTCAATGTACTTGGCGCATTCCTTCATTCCGCCCGATATAAATGAGCAATAGTTGCAGCGCGTTGGACAAAACGGGATATTAATATATAAATGAACAACCTTATCGTCCTTAACATATTTGCCTTGGTTAATGGCGATTTGTTTTGTGATTTCGGCCTTTTGCGCTGAAACAAAAAATTCACTAATAAGACGTTGTTTAGCACGTTCGTAATCGTTATTTTCTTCTGCTAATAGTTCGTAAAAAAGCTTGGTTGGTCTAATACCTGTTAAACTACCCCATGCAAGTTTTTTGTGCGTTATTTTACTTAAAAACTCGTACATGCAAAGTTTAGAATAGCGTTTTAAATACTTGTACAATTTAGCACTTTGCATAGTATTAGTCAAAGTGTAAGTCTTAATAAATTTTTTACCTTTATCTAGCCAAATTTTGTTAGTAACTTCGTGATTGTTAATCTCAATTTCGTGATGGATTTCAATAGGCTCTTCATCTTTAAAAAATAGCTTTACAACAAGCAACAACTCATCATACAATTTATGATCGTTGGTAATAAGTTTCATATACTACTCCCTAAATACATCCAATACAAAAGAAAACATTCGTATTTTTTCAATAAGGTCAACCAGTTGTTGTTTGTTAGAAATGTTTACTTGAATATGAATTGTTGTGGTGTTATTAGCATTATTTTTGCTAGCAATTCCTGCAATATTGATTTTGGCATCATTAATTTTTTTGGAAATTTTGGAAAGTACTCCAGCAGTGTTTAGTGTAATAATTGTTAGTGCGCCTACAAAAGTTGGCTTGTCATTTGTGTTCCAATCGCACTCAATAATGCGCTCAAACTCGTGATTAGCAATTTCAGGACAATCCTTGCGGTGAACAGTTATTCCTTTTCCGCGCGAAATAAAACCAACAATGCCGTCACCCGGAATAGGTTTACAACACTTTCCAAACTTTGTTAGCATGTCGCTATAACCATGAGTGTTAACCGTACCCTGTTGTTTTAGGTCTTTTAACACTCTATCAGGGTAAGTTTTAATTTCCTCTTTAGAATGCAGTTTGTGAATTGCTAGTAGCTTATTAAGAATTTGTGAACTTGTTAAACCACCATACCCCACTGTTGCATACATATCGTCCATACTTTGAAGTGCATATCGTTCGTACAATTCTTGCAAATATTCGTCTTTTAGCAAAAGTGATAAATTTATATTTTTTAGTTTGGCAGTATTTTCTAAAATAGCTTTTCCCTTTTTAATGTTTTCATCTTTCATTTCACGCTTAAAAAATGCGTTAATTTTATTTTTTGCGCTACTAGTTTTAACATACTTTAACCAATCACGTGAAGGCCCTTTTGAATTCATGTTGGTTATTATTTCAATAATATCACCATTATTTAGCGGAGATGTAATTGGCATCATTTTGCCGTTAACTTTACACCCAACACACTTATCGCCAATTTTGCTATGTATGGCGTAGGCAAAGTCAATTGGAGTTGCGCCTTCAGGAAACTCCAAAATTTTACCCATTGGTGACTGAACAAATATTTTTCCGCTATAGACATCTGTTTTTAATATATCAATAAGTTCGTCTGACGATTTATCCTTATAATAATCCATAATTTGGCGGATGTAATTTATTTTTTGGTCGGCATCTTTTACTTTTCGTTTTTCTTTATATGCCCAATGCGCTGCATAACCATACTCAGCAAAATTATGCATATCGTAAGTTCTAATTTGAATTTCAAGCGGATCGCCAGATGGCATCTTAACTAGTGCATGCAAAGATTGATATCCGTTTTCTTTTGGTTGTGAAATATAATCCTTAAAATTTCCCACTGGAGTGAAAAGAGTATAAACTTTTCCCAGCACCAAATAGCACTCTTCTATCGTGTTAACCAATATACGACATGCTAGAATATCAACCACTTGGTTTAGCTTAATATCCTTAAAACTGGCCTCTCCTACAAGTTCCTCTAATACATTGTGGCCATAAATATCGCTTATGGTGTTAACGCCCATATTTTTTTGTTGTAACTTGCGGGCAATAGAATAGAGTTGCTTTTGTCGGCCATATACCTGAGCGTTTGGAATAATTGGCAAAATCTCCTTTTTGATTTTATCAATAGCCATATTAAGGTTATCCATTCCAAGCGCAACGTGCTTATCAATCGCTTCCTTTAGTTCCTCGTAATACGCAGGCTTATAGTATTTAAAAGTAGCGTTATATAGTGAATTTTTAATGGAACTAATGCCTAGCATGGCAGAGGTTGGAGCGTAAATTTCGTTAAAGCCCAGCATGATATTTTCTAGCTCTTCAGGTGAAAATTTTGGCAAATATTTTGTTTTTTCTTCTTCGATACAAAGCTTAATTATAACTACTCTTAAGTCCTTGGCAATTGCCATAAACATGTTTTTAACAGAAGCTCGCTGCTCGTCCTTATTAGATAATGGCAAAGCATCCACATTACGCAATGCAGTCAGCATGTCCCTAACTTCACTATTTGTAATTTCTAACTCACAATCAGTTATTACAAATGGAAAAAGCAAACCCACTATGCAAGAAGATTTGTCTAATTTGTTACGAATAATATTAAGCGCAACACCTTCAGCAAACTGCAAGTTGTAAACAGGATGCTTGGCTTCTATCTGCTTAATTTGATTGTAATAGGAAAAAATTTCTTTTTCCTCTGCCTGATTAAAATATTCCTTTACTTTATTAATAAAATTCATAATCTATCCTTTTTTATTAAACATGAAATAGCATTGTAAATTGACGAATTATTTAGTTGTTCTTTAACTCCACTGTTATATTGCAAAGAAAATTCGTTAGTTTTTGAAATAATTTTTAGTTCTGTTAACACCATATAAACAAACACAAACTGGTCATATCTTAACAAGGAAATCTGAGGGTTTAATGCCCGTAATTTTGTGTAGTAGTCATACATGTTTATTGCGCGTGTATCCACTTTTATAGCAACCTTAATTGCATTGTGATAAAGCGCAAAAATGTCGCGCGAATTAGATATTGTGGTTAAACTATTAAAAGGATACTCTTTATCTACTACAAATATATTTTCGTTTGGCAAGTTGTATATATACTCGTCACACAAAGGGAAATCTAAAAATACAACATTTGTATAGTTTTTAAAATTTTTAATATTTTCGGGTGACAGTACAATTGTATTTAAACCTTTTTCATCGTTGATGCTATACAGTTCATAGTTATAAATATTTTTAATCTTATTTATGCATTTTTTATAACTATCAAAATTGTTTGCAACAATCAGCGTGCCAAACGCTTTTTTAGTAAGTTCATTAACCTCTTGTATCCATGTTTTAGCTTTAAGCAATTTAACTCGATTGTTTACTAGTGTTTTTGGTGTATTAAGTTTGGCCAAAAAGGTCAATAAATAGTTTGCAAGCGCTGTTTCTTTATTTTTAAGTGTGTTTAAACTAGAAAAGTGCATTGAGCGAATAGTAGCCTTAATTTGTTTGCGCTTATTGTATGTTTCGCAATACAAATTACATAGTAAATCCTTACGGCAATTGCTGTTAAAGTTGTTATAATACTCGCCTAGTGAAAAGCCCAAAATTTCAATATTATACGCCTTTAATTTAAGATGATTTGGATGGTTTGGCATTCTTTGAGCAAGGGTGTTTGGAGGCAAAGTAACTTTAAAAATAGGCGTTTCGTTAGCAAGGCCAAATGGTTCAAGTTTTTGCAAGTCATCTAATAAGTCTATACTAACGGGCGCAGTTACTTCCATATCATAGGTTTTAGGGGTTGGCAAAAGATATTGTGAATAGTTTTGCAAAACTTCGTTATTAAATTGATTGCAAAACTCATCTATATTTTCCCTTGTAACCGATAGACCACCAGCTTGATTGTGCCCACCAAAACGAATTAAAAGATGTTTTAGTTTATTTAGTATATCAGTTATACTAATTCCGGAAATGCTCCTACAACTGCCTTTAAATTCACCATCAACAATACTTAATAAACATACAGGCTTGTTGAATTTTTCTACTAATTTAGAACATATAATGCCTAAAACACCACTTTCCCACTTTTCGTCATAAAGGGTGATTGCGCCCAATTTTGATATGTTAACATTTGCTAACTTTTCAAGTGCACTTTCGTAAATTATATTTGTCTCACTTACGCGGTGCTCGTTAATTTCAAGCAACTCGGCAATATATTCCGAAACTAATTTTTTATTTTCTTCAACATAAAGTTTAAATGAAACCGAAGCATCACCCATACGGCCACTAGCATTGATTTTTGGCGCAAGTTTGTAAGCAATATCTGTAGAACAAAGAGGCATAGATATTTTTAAAGTTTTGCAAAGTTGCTTTAAGCCAAAGGGTAAATTATCCTGATTTTTTAATCCATAAAAAACTATTGCGCGATTTTCGTCCACTAATGGAACAATATCTGCAACAGTGGCCAATGAGGCAATTGTTATGTAATCTAATGCCTCGTCCAAACCCCCTAGCGCTTGTACAAGTTTAAATGCCACTCCTGCACCGCATAGCTCACTAAACGGGTATTCTTGGTTGGGCAGTTTTGCATTTATAACCAGTGTGTTTGGAATTGTATCAGGAATATCGTGGTGGTCGGTTACAATAATGTCTACACCTTTGCTTAAACAATAGTCAACTTCTGTTGCACAAGAAATTCCACAATCCACCGTTATGATAAGTTCAGGATTATATAATGTAAAAATTTTGTCCAATGTTTCTATTGTAAGTCCATAACCATCTAGCAGACGATTTGGCAAAAATACATTCACATTAACACCCTTGCTTTTAAAGTACTTATATAAAATTGCGCTCGCGCTAATTCCATCAGTATCATAATCTCCTAGGATTACAATACGTTTGTTATCAGATATTGCTTGTTTAATTCGTGCCACAACCTCGGTCATATTCTTAAGTTTAAAAGGGTCGTAAAAAGCAGACAGAGATGGATGTAAAAATTCAGTAATTTGCTCTTTTTGTGTTATGCCACGGCAAAAAAGCAAGCGAATAACATCCTTGTGTAGGCCAAATTCGCTGGCATATTTTGTTATTAAATTCTCGTCAAATGTTTGCTGATTGTTAATTATAAATTCCATAATAAAACATAAAAAAGCCTTCTTGTTTGGAAGGCTTTAAAATTAAACTACTGCATCAGTTTTAGCAGATTTTTTAGTTTTTGTTTGTTCCTTTTTTAATTTTTTAGCCTTTAATCTTTTGTCGTTAGCTTTATTATAAACTTTCATCCAAAGCCCAAGAGATACGGGAACTGCTGTGCAAACAGCAACCACCACGCCTATTAATGCTAAAATGGATGTAAAGATTACATTAACCGATAAGCTTAACATAGCAAGTAAAAGAGAAACAGAAAAAGAGATTAAAAGGATTGAAAGGATATTTTTGTTTGATTGTAAACTATTTGCAAGCATTTCTTCATTTTTGGCATCTGACAGTAATTCAAATTCTAAATATTCTCGTATTTTATCCGCCAAAATTACAAACACGATATATGACAAAATCGTACTTATAAAGAAAGAAATAGTAAACATAGTGTTAACAGGCAAACGGAATAAAACCATTAATGCCATTAATGTGCCAACATTGTAAGGAAGTAGTAGCAATGAGCAAAGAGCCATTTTAAATTGATATCTAAACCAAATATAAGCAAACATAACAATGGCCAACACAGTTAAAGCCAAAAGCGTTTTAACAACCTCATTTGTAAAACTTATACCCGAAACGGCATTAAGTTCAGAAATCTCTATATGACCATTGCCTATGCTTGCATTAACAACATCTTTAATTTCGCCCGAAATTATAATAAACTTGTTCTGAAGGTCAATAGAGTTTAGTTTAGTGTTATAAATTGTAACTTTTGTTTGCAAAGCAATTTCTTCGTTAAGTTTCTCAAATTTGTAGCTAAATTTACCATCAGTATGGTTGTTTAAAACTGAAGAAATTTGGTCCAAGTAATCCTCATATTGCTCATTCGAAACAGACGAGTTGTACTTAATAGTAAAAGAATAGGTTTCTTTAAATTCTTTGCCTAAATTGAAGTTAAAAACAACACCAATAATAACAGCCAAAAGCATTAAAACAACGGGAACTAGCATGATATATTTAAAGTTTTTATTACAAGATGATATGTTAAATTTCATTAGTAGTTTCCTCCCTTGTAAAGTTAATCTTATTTACTTTTGTAGATTTAATGTTTAAATACATTTTCATAAATCCCCTCATAATCAATAGGGAAACTAATGCACCAAACATAACAGCAGAACATATTGCAAGCGAGAAAGTATACAAATTACCTTTTGTAAATAACAAACCTAGCACACCTGCTAGCAAACCACAAACAAAAATATCTATATTAACATTAAGTGATTTACGATATCCAATTTTAAACGCTTGTGGTAGTTTTTTGCCTTGCTTAAACTCGTTGTGACATTTTTCAAACAGCACAATAATAGTTAATGCAGTTATAACATAACCTGCTACCAAACCAACTATTCCGCCAAGGTTTAACCTAAACGCATTTAATAAAGCCAAGCAAATTATGTTCAAAACAGAATAAAGCGTCATTCCAAGCAAAGACAACCAACCCAATTCGCGATATCTAATAGCCATAAATACTAACATTCCAACAACAATTAAGGCTACCGCAACAGCAACTAAAGCTTTTTGTGCAGTTGTAAAATAAGCATGTGTTGTAACTGCGTCAGAATCAGTAGTAAGGTTAATTTCGTAACGAGAGTTTAATAAGTTTTGTGCATATGCTTTAGCAGCTGATTTACTGCTCATAGTTACGTAGGCATAACCTTGAGTAATTTCTGGAACCTTTAACTCCTGACCATTTTCATAGTCCTTATTAAAATAAATGTAAATTGTTCCTTCTGTTGCACTTGAGTCAGACTCTTGTGCTTTTTCTACAGCGGATTTTGTAAGGTTTTCAAATGCTTTTTTGCCTTCACTTGTAAACTCAAAATAAACACCATGGTTTGTTCCGCTCATTTTATATTTAGCACTCTTGATATGTGAACCGCGAACAATAACCTCTGCATCCTCACCGCTTTCCACCTTCATTTCCAATAAAGTTGGAAGCAAACCACTATCGATATAAGTATCAGGTACGGTTATGGAAAGTTTGTTGTCATCCAAAATGTTAACAGCGCCATCATGATATTTATTTAGTACTAAATTTTGTACAATGTCCCTTGCTTCTTTAATGGCATCTTCTGTAGTGCCATTATATGCTTTTGATACTTCTACTTCATAAGTATTGTTTGTTCCATCACTAAAAGCCAAACCTAAATTAAAACTATTAGCAAAGCCCTTAAAAATATAATTGCTGAATGGAATAGAAAAACTTATAAATGAAAAAACCAAGCCTAAAACCAAGGCAATGGAAATAAGTATAAAATTTCTTTTAGCCAATCTCTTTTTCATTATATACTCCTTTAAATCTAATGCAATTATATAATAATCGGAAAAGTTAGTCAAATGTTATCAATATAAAATAATTTATATCATATATAAATAGTTTAAAAAAAACAAAAAGTAAGATAAATAATAATTACCTTACTTTTAGTAAAAAATACATAACATACTATTGAAACTATTTTTTTAAATTAACAGCAATAACTCCACTTAATCCACCAATTAAACTTCCAAATGCAAGGTCGTTTAAACTGCTTAACCCTATGGAAATACTTGAGCTTAAAATCGAAAACAATACGTATGCAAAAATTGTGTATATTAGACCGATTAAAAGACCCTTTATAAATCCTTGCTGTTTATTTGTTTTAAGACCAAGCGTTGTGCCAGTAAATATGCTTAAAACTTTAATTACCTGATTTATTGGCATAATAAAACTTTCGCTTAACCCACTAAAATGGACAATTAAAGCAAAAAACAAAATTAGTACTAACGAAATTGATACTGCCGAAAGACTGCCTTTTAATATTTGAAGCCAAAATGTCTTTTTTGAACTTAACGCCATACTTTTCATATAAAAACCACCTTTGATTTGTTTTTATATAGTATGCTTGTACTGTTGTTATTATGAAAAAAAGTACTGCAAATCTGCAATACTTTTTTTAGAAAACTATTTAGTAGTTGATTTTTTAGTTCTCTTTGATTTCTTTTCAGTTGATGGTGATTCTGACGCTACAGGCTCACTTTGCGCATTTTCAGCAGTTTTTTCTGCCTCTGTACTTTGTTCAGCTTCCGCTTTTTCCATTTCCTTTAATTCTGATACGGTATATTCGTTTCCGTCCTTACCAACAACCAAATTTTCTTTTTCATCTACGCCAAAAATTGCGTTAATATGAATAAGTTGGTAAGATTTTTTATCTCCTTCACCAGAACTAACTAAAACAATTTTTCCATCAGTAGTGTTAGTAACATTTTCTACTGTGCAGTACAAACCGCCATATGTTTTTACTTTTACACCCTTAACAATTTTGGAATTAAGGTCGTTTCTGAATGTTTCTTCCTTCTTTTTTCTAGAATAACTTGCTAGCATTAACAAGCCAATTGCAACCACAAGAATAATCACTAAAAACCACTGGCTACTAAAAAATGATGCACCTAAATAATTCATTTATGTATCTCCTATTATTTGTTATATTGTATTATAACAAATTTAAATCAGATAAGTAAATTAAATGACTAAATATTTTGTTAATTATTGTATTTTTTTAGAAATTCATCCTTAAAATCCAGCAAACGGTCTTGCTTAATTGCAGTTTTAATGTCTTCCATAAGGTCGGTCAAGAACTTTATGTTGTGAATTGAAAGTAGTCGTGCGCCCAAAATTTCATCTGCATTAATAAGATGACGCAAATAAGCACGAGTATAGTTTTTGCATGTGTAGCAATTACATTCTTTATCTAGTGGACTAAAGTCCTCTTTGTATTTTGCATTTCGAACCACGACTTTTCCGTTATGTGTAAACGCAGTGCCGTTTCTAGCAATACGCGTAGGAAGAACGCAGTCAAACATGTCTATTCCACGGATAACGCCTTCTAATATACAATCAGGGCTACCTACACCCATTAAATAATGCGGTACTTCTGCTGGCAAATGTGGTTTAATAACATCAAGCATATCGTACATTAATTGTTTTGGTTCTCCCACACTCAATCCACCAATAGCAACGCCGTGCTTTATATATGGCTTAACACGCTCAACGGCTTGCAAACGCAAATCTTCATAAAAATTACCCT
Source organism: uncultured Christensenella sp. (assembly GCA_964564685.1). Taxonomy (GTDB): domain Bacteria; phylum Bacillota; class Clostridia; order Christensenellales; family UBA1242; genus UBA11490. Next base: position 157,939 of record CAZMBC010000002.1, on the reverse strand, counting down.
GAATTATTGGGAATAGTGCTTGTTTTTCGTTTTTATGGAATTTATAGCATCTGTCTAGCCAGTTAATTGTGCGATTTAGTGCAATCTCGCTTTTACGATGATCTGTGCCATAGGTTGTGCACTCGTCAAACGCCATTATAATATCACTGCCCAATTTGTTTTGAATTTCCATATCTTTTTCGGGGGTAATGTAAAGCTTTTCACCACTTAAATGTGAGCGAAATTCCACGCCATCATCTGTGATTTTACGTAATTTTGACAGCGAAAATACTTGAAATCCACCGCTATCTGTTAAAATTGGCCTATCCCAGTTCATAAATTTATGCAATCCACCTGCTTTTTCAACAATGTCCTCACCCGGACGCAAATGCAAGTGATATGTGTTACTTAAAATGATTTGAGCATTAACCTCTTTTAACTCCTCTGGTGTAAGTGACTTTACTGTTGCTTGTGTTCCAACTGGCATAAAAACAGGAGTTTCAATAACACCATGAGGGGTTGTAAATTTACCAATACGTGCCCCTGACTGCTTGCATACATGCGTTGTTTCATACTTAAAATATTCCATAAATTTCTCCAAAGATTATATTTGCGGGTTTAGTGTACAAAAAAAATGGCGAAAAGTCAAGCCATTTGCCATTTTAAATAAAACCTATAACTTAAGGTTTTTACTTATTAAGATTTGTTTAATATTTTATTAATTGACGTTGCTTTTTGCATTTTTTATAATTATATATTTGTAAACACAAATTAATTAAATTAACAATGTTGCATCACCAAAAGAGAAAAAGCGGTATTTTTCCTTTACTGCAGTATTGTACATGTTAAGCGTGTTTTCTAAACCTATGAATGCGCTAACAAGCATAATCAATGTACTTTGAGGAAGGTGAAAGTTTGTAATAAGCCCATCTGCAACCTTAAATTTATAACCAGGATAAATAAAAATATTGGTATTTTTGCAAACTGGTAAAACTTCCCCATTGTCATTAGCAGCACTTTCAAGGGTGCGAACAGATGTTGTGCCTACTGCAATAACACGCCTACCCTCTTTTTTTGCTTGGTTAATAATAGCTGCGGTGCATTTACTAACCTCTATATATTCAGTGTGCATTTCATGTTCAAGGATGTTTTCTTCGCTAACAGGACGGAATGTTCCTAAACCCACATGCAACAATACCTCGGCAATAATAACACCTTTTTCCTTTATTTTTTGCAACAGTTCAGGGGTAAAATGTAATCCTGCAGTAGGTGCAGCGCTACTTCCATTAACTTTAGCATAAACGGTTTGATATCGGGTTTTGTCCTTTAGTTTTTCTTTAATGTAAGGTGGCAAAGGCATTGAACCAATTTTAAGTAAAATTTCTTCAAAAATACCCTCAAAAATAAATTCTACAATCTTTCCACCAAAGTCTGTATCTGAAATGACTTTACACGAAAGTTCCTCATTAAATTTAATAATTGTTCCCGCTTTTGCGCGCTTGCCAGGTTTTACAAGTGTTTCCCATGTGGTTAAGTTAATTCGTTTTAAAAGCAAAACCTCAATGTGCGCAGTTCCGCCCTGTTTTATGCCATAAAGCCTTGCGGGTAAAACCTTTGTGTTATTAATTACAAGCACATCTCCTGCCTTTAAATAATCAACAACATCTCTAAAAATTTTATGCTCAATTTGTGCATTTTCCTTATGAAAAACTAGCATGCGTGAGGAATCGCGAGGTTCTACGGGTGTTTGAGCAATTAGTTCTTCTGGAAGAAAATAATCGTAAGTTTTAGTTTTTAGAATGTCCATTTTTAATCCTCATCCTCGTTTTCTATAAACATTTTTAGATAGTTTATTTTTTCATTAGAAATCTTTTTGTTTAGGTGTTTATATGCTTCTGGTAAAGCAACCCTTCCCCTTGGAGTTCGCGCTATAAAGCCAAGTTGCAACAAATAAGGCTCGTAAACATCTTCAATGGTGTTACTTTCTTCGCCAGTGGCGGCGGCAAGTGTATCAAGTCCGCAAGGACCTCCGTGAAATTTTTCTATAAGAGTTAAAAGTACCTTTCTATCTGTATAATCAAGTCCAAGTTGATCAATTTCAAGACTATTAAGCGCTTTTTGTGTAAGCTCTTTTGTTATTTTACCAGAGCCCTTAACCTGTGCAAAATCACGCACACGCTTTAAAAGGCGGTTTGCAATACGTGGAGTGCCACGGCTACGGCGCGCAAGTTCAATTGACGCGTCCTCTTCAATTTCCACATCAAGTATTTTAGCAGAGCGACAGATAATTTTTGCTAGCTCTTCTTCGTTATACATTTCTAATCTGCAAACCACACCAAATCTATCACGTAAAGGTCCTGTTAGCATACCCGCCTTTGTGGTAGCACCAATAAGAGTAAATGGCTGAAGTTTTAGGCGCATTGTACGAGCGGATGGACCTTTTCCTAATATAAAATCAAGCGCGTAATCCTCCATTGCGGGATATAAAACCTCTTCAACCGAGCGCGGTATACGATGAATTTCATCTATAAACAAAACATCATGTTTATTCAAATTTGTTAAAATACTTGCCAAATCAGCAACCTTTTCAATAGCAGGACCACTTGTAATTTTTAAATTGCTTCCAAGTTCGTTTGCTATTATGTGTGAAAGCGTGGTTTTACCTAGCCCTGCAGGTCCATATAAAAGCACATGGTCAAGTGCCTCACCACGAGCTTTTGCTGCGGAAATATAAATTTCCAAATTATCTTTAATTTTATCCTGTCCAACATATTCGGACATTGTTGTTGGACGCAAGGAGTTTTCTACATCCACTTCCTCTTCATTTTTCATACTTGTAATAATTCTTTCGTCTTCAAACATTATTCACCTACATATTTCTTAAACATTTTGTGATAATTTCTTCCAAAGTATCTTCGGGTGTAGCACACTTTTTAACAAGGTTAAGCGCTTCCATACGAGTTAGTCCCATGTTTGTAAGCAAGTCAGTGGCTTGTTCCACCAAGCTATTGCTTGTTGGTGTTTCAAAATCATTTATTGTAAGATTTTGCGGTGTATTATCTCCCAATTTGCCTTTTAGTTCCAAAATAATGCGCTCAGCCGTTTTTTTGCCAATGCCTTTAATTGATGCGATCAACTTAACATCACCTGTAATAATTGCAGTAATCAAGCCATTTACACTTGTTCCGCTTAAAAGCTGTATTGCAGATTTTGCGCCAATGCCCGAAACGGTAATAAGCTGTAAGAATAGTGCCTTTTCATCTTTGCTGGCAAATCCAAATAACTGAAAAGCATCCTCACGCACGTGTAAGTATGTTAGCACCGTTGCCATTTGACCAACTGCAGACAAAGCGTTAAGAGTGGTGGCACTTACAATAATTTCGTAACCAATTCCGTTGCAATTAACAACAATTGTATTTTCTGTTTTTTCTTCTATAATACCTGAAATAAAAGCGTACATAATCCCTCAAAAATATTTATTTTTATCTTATATTTGTTCCCGAAAGTAGTGTATTAGTTTGGCTATGACAAAGCGCCACTGCCAAAGCATCTGCTGCATCATCGGGCTTTGGAATGTTTTTTAAGTTTAAAATTGCCTTAACCATATACTGAACTTGTGATTTTTCGGCTCTACCATTGCCCGTTAGTGCTTGCTTAATTTGCAAAGGCGTATATTCAAATAAGTTGTCACTTCCCATATGCTGTGTTGCAGAAAGTAGCGTAACACCCCTTGCCATTGCAACATTAATAGCAGTTTTTTGATTGTTTTTAAAGAACAATTCTTCAATTGCAAATGCATCTGGCTTATATTTTTCTATAAGCATCGTTACACCTTTATAAACTTTTGTAATACGGTCGCACATTCTTTCGTTCTTAAAAGTTTCAATAACACCGTAGTCCAACATCTTTACCGAATTAGCGGTTTTTTCTATAACGCCAAATCCAACTAAAGCGTACCCTGGGTCTATACCTAAAATTATCATAAACATTATTCCTACTTATAACTAATAATAGTCTAGTATTTATTACTATTAAAGTCAAACAATTTAGCCATTTTTTCAAAGAAATTTAGAACAAATGTTCGCTAGTTAAATATATTACATAATGTAATATATTTAACTTCAAAAATACTAATTTAAAAAGAAAAAAGCCCCAATAAAAAGGGCTTTTAATTATTCTTCATCATCAGCATTTTCTACATTATGAACAACTTCTTGAACATCATCATTGTCATCCAAATTTTCAACAAGCTTTTTAAATGTTTTAAGTTTTTCATCCGACAAATTAACATAATTTTGAGGAATCATCTCAATAGAAGCATCTTCTACTGGGATATTGTTATCCTCGAAATATTTTTTAACTGCTTCAAAGTTTTCTGGAGTTGTGTAAATCTGATAATATTCATCACAAATTTCAACATCTTCACTTCCGCTTTCAAGCGCATGCATCATGATGTCATCCTCGCTAATACCAACACCTTTTAGCACTACAAGGCTTCCTTTTTTGTCAAACAAATAAGAAACACATCCCGTTGCACCTAAGCTTCCGCCAAACTTATCAAACAAATGCCTTACATCACTTGCTGTACGATTTTTATTGTCGGTTAAAGCGTAAACAATTACCGCACTACCTGCTGGTCCATAGCCTTCATATGTAATACTTTCGTAGTTAACCATATTGCCATCGCCAAGTGCCTTTTTAATGGAACGATTAATGTTATCATTTGGCATGTTATAGGTGCGTGCTTTTGCAATTACTGCTTTTAGCCTAGGATTGTTTGCAGGGTCCCCGCCGCCCTGTTTTACTGCAACAGCAATCTCTCTACCCAATTTTGAGAAAATTTTGGAGTTAGCTGCATCGTTGCTGGCTTTTGCGTTTTTAATTTTGCTCCACTTATTATGACCGCTCATAAAGTGAACCTCCTAATTTTTTAAGCTTAAATTATACATCAAAATTCCACCACTTACACTTGCATTTAAGCTTTCTACATTATTTTGCATTGGAATTTTAATTATTCTGGTTGCAAGTTGTTTTAATTGAGTAGAAGCACCACTACCTTCGTTGCCTATTGCAATGCCAAACCTTTTAGTATTTTTAGTTACATTTGACAAGTCTTCGCCGTTCATGTCCCCCACAAAAATGGGTAAATTAAGTCCTTTTAGTTCGCTAATCGTTGAATTAATTATTTCCACATCAAAAACATATCCCATGGAAGATCGGATTGTTTTGTAAGAATATGGAAAAACACCACCTATCATATAAATGGTGTTATATCCAAATGCTCTTGCGCTACGAATAAGCGCACCAAAGTTTGTTGGGTCTTGCAAATTTTCTAGAACCAAAAAATTCGTATTTGGCACAATGTCAGTAGGCGCATTAGGCAGTTTTACGAAAGCAAAAATGCCACTCGTTGTAACACTATCAGCTAAATATTTTGATATTTCAGCAGAGATATAATAAATTTTGCCCTTATATGCCTGTAAAATATAAGCAAACTTTTGAGCATAAGTTTCACAACATAATACGGCTGACACAGTGTGCTTGGATGCGATTAGTTCCTTAACAAGCTTTTCACTTTCAACCAAGCACTCGCCATTTTTAATTACGCCCTTTTTATCTTTAAGTGAAAAAGCGTATTTAATTATTGCATTTTGTTTGCTATTAATAACCACAAATTACCCCTTATAACAAGTGCAAAAACCCACTTAGTACTGTAAACTATGCTTGTTTTAATGCGTTTTTGCTTGTTTCTACAAGTTTTGCAAAAGCAGGCGCATCGTTTAATGCTAGGTCTGCCAATACTTTGCGATTTAGGTTAATGTTAGCAACCTTTAAACCATGCATAAATGTGCTGTAGCTCATGTCATTTTGTCTACATCCTGCATTGATACGAGCAATCCATAGTTGACGGAAATCGCGTTTCTTACGTTTTCTGCCAATATATGCATATTGTCCGCTTTTCATAACGGCTTGACGTGCTGTACGATATAATTTACTTTTTGCACCCCAGTAACCTTTAGCGCTTTTTAAAATCTTTCTTCTTTTCTTTAATGCATTTACACTTCTTTTAATTCTCATGATTCACTCCTTTAGCTGTTAAGCATTTCCTTTACATTTTTGTAATCGGCATTAGAAACATAAGATGCTCTTTTTAATGCTCTTTTACGGTCTTTGGATTTTTTAGTTAGTATGTGGCGACGATTTTGTTTGTTCTTTTTAATAACACCTGATTTTTTAAGTGTAAATCTCTTTTTTGCACCACTATGTGTTTTTTGTTTTGGCATAATTTTTCTCCTTAATTATTTGTAATTTATTTTTTGATTTCTTTTGGTGATAAAATCATTGTTATGTTTCTGCCATTTATTTCTGGCTTTGAAGTTTGGTCAGCAACATCCGAAAGTAGTTCATAAAACTTTTCCATAATTGGAAGTCCCATTTGTGGGTTTGCAAGTTGGCGTCCAAACATGCGCAAGTTAACCTTTACTTTATCGCCATTTAGTAAAAATTTTCTTACATTTTTGGCTTTAAAGGTCATATCATTATCAGCAATATTCATGCTTAGTTGCATGCCCTTAACCTCAGCAACTTTTTGTTTCTTTTTTGCATCCTTTTCTTTTTTTAAGGTTTCGAAACGATACTTGCCGTAATCCATTATTTTGCAAACTGGTGGATTAGCTGTTGGAGAGATAAGTGCTAAATCTAATCCTTCCTCTTCAGCTTTTGCTTTTGCCTCTGCAAGTGATACAATTCCTAATTGTGTATTGTCACTACCAATAAGGCGAACTTCTTTTGCTATAATGTTGTTGTTTAATAATAAATCTTTAATAACAGTTTACCTCCAAAAAAATATTAAAAAAAGTGGGAACAATTTACCCACCTCTCACATAAAAAACATATTAGTTAATTTATGATTACACAAGCTAAAATCTTTCATTTGCTTGGTGAGAAGTGTGTATCTTCTACTTTTTACGCATTGATTATAATAAAATAATACACCTTTGTCAACACTTTCAACTTAAGTTTATATATTTTTAGGCTTTTGAATTCAAGAAAAAAAACCAATAATAGATGTGTGCTCTTAAAATATAACATAAAAAACTTTAAAATAAAAAAAGACAGACATCTGCTTGCCTTTTTATCTGATATTTATAGTTTCTAGGTCGTTAGGAACAATTACATTCCCATAAAAAAATGCTTGCGCTTCTTTTGTATATAACTCTTTACGGTTTTCACCATGAGATTCTTCTGTGTGATAAAGTATCAAATTCTTAATGTCTAATTTATTCATAATTTCACATACACTCTTAGTTGTTGAATGATTTTTTTCGTATGCGTGAAAGATAGCTTCTTCAGAATCTAAACAAAAAGCTTCGTGCATAACATAATCAAAACCTTTAATTTTATCATATAGTTTTGGATTTAAAATTTCATCACCTAAAAATGCAAATTTTTTATTGTTTAGTTCACATTCAAACCCAAATAATTTTGTTCCTTTTGCTTGCACATCAAAGAAAGTATAGTCGACTCCATAAATATTATGTTTATCCCCGTCTTTCAAAACTTTAAATTCAACTCCGGCATAAATTGCGTCCATAAGTTCTTTTGGGAGAATATATTTAGACACCTCTCTTATCGCCTCATATACAACATCATTACAAAATATATTTATCTTTTCGGTAAATTTTTCCGTTCATTAAATCTCTGCTTATCATTTTGAATAGCCAAAAGATACCTAATATATGGTCAGTGTGGCTGTGAGAAATAAAAATGTGCCTTAAAGATTTATAATTTATGTTCACTTGTTTAAGCCTTTTAATTATTTCTATTCCACCGCCGGTATCTATAAGAAAATTACCTTTTTCGTTTTGTATAACAAAACAAGTGTTATACAGGTTAATTGTCCCACCATTTCCAGTGCCAAGCATAATTATTTTGTCCATTATAAATATCCTTTTAACTTTATTGTATCACATTTTCTTTGGTTTTGCATAACTATTATGCAATAAAAACAAATAATTATAAATTATACTAAATGTGTGAGTACCCATAGTTTTTCTTTGTATTTGCATAATTTCCCATTAAAATTTTATATAAAAACAGTATCATAGACTAGGATTTTATCAATACGCAAAAAAAGACACCAAATGGTGCCTTTACTCATATTATAATGTTTTATTGCTAATTTCTTTAAGGATATCAGAAATAAAGTTTACTAGTTTTACCGAACCTTTATCACCCTCGCCTCTTTTGCGAACAGCTACGGTACCTTCTGCCACTTCCTTATCACCCACTACTAACATGTAAGGAGTTTTTAAAACCTGTGCATCACGAATCTTTTTGCTAATACTTTCGTTGCGGTCGTCAAGTTCCACTCTTATTCCACAATCGTTAAGTTCTTTTGCAACCTGTTGTGCGTATAATAGAGAATTTTCGCTAATATTCATTACTTTAACCTGAACAGGGCTTAACCACGTTGGGAATGCACCTGCAAAGTTTTCGATAATAATACCAATAAATCGGTCAACCGAGCCGTAAATAACGCGGTGAATCATAACAGGTTCTTTTTTACTTCCGTCACTATCAATGTATTCTAGATTAAAACGCTTTGGAAGTTGCATATCAAGTTGGATAGTTCCACATTGCCATGTTCTGCCAATAGCGTCCTTAATATGGATATCTATTTTAGGGCCATAAAAAGCGCCATCACCCTCGTTAAGCTCGTACTCTCTGCCAAGCTGCTTTAGTGCGTCCTTAAGAGCGTTTTCAGCAAACTCCCAATCTTTTACATCGCCAATGTGATCTTCTGGCATGGTTGAAAGTTCTATGTGATACTCCAAACCAAATACTTTATACATTTTATCAACAAGGTCAAGTACATTTCCAACTTCTTGGCTAATTTGACTAGGTAGCATAAAAATATGCGCATCATCTTGAGTAAATGTTCTAACACGCATTAAGCCATGTAACGTTCCGCTTGTTTCGTGGCGGTGTACACGACCAAGTTCTGCAACACGCAAAGGTAATTCTTTGTAGCTATGAATGTTTTCCTTATAATATAGCATTCCACCTGGGCAGTTCATTGGCTTAACAGCAAAATCCTCATCCTCTACTTTAAAAGTGTACATATTTTTACGATAGTGTTCCCAGTGTCCGCTTATTTCCCAAAGTTTGCGGTTTAAGGTAATTGGGGTTTCAATTTCAACATAACCTGCCTTGCGGTGCATTTCACGCCAAAAAGCAATAAGTTCATTTTTTAAAATCATTCCATGTGGCATATATGTTGGGCAACCTGGTGCATATTCTGAAATATAGAATAAGTCTAACAAACGTCCTAGTTTGCGGTGGTCACGCTTTTGAGCTTCTTCAAGCATATGCAAATGCGCTTTTAGGTCGTTTTTATCGTTAAAGCCAAAAACATAAACGCGCTGAAGCATTTTGTTTTTCTCGTTTCCACGCCAATATGCACCCGCAACCTTATCAATCTTGTAAGCAAATCCACGCAGATATTTTGTGTTCTCAACATGAGGCCCACGACACAAGTCAACAAAGTCATCACCCAAATAATAAACTGAAATAATCTCGTTGGCTGGCAATTCGTTAATTAATTCCACTTTGTATGGGTTTTGTTTAAACAATTCAAGCGCTTCGTCCTTGCTAATTTCCTTACGTGTAAAATCCTCGTTATTTTTTATTATTTCTGTCATCTTTTCTTCTATTTTTGAAAAATCATCCGGAGTAAGGCTTACGTTAAGGTCAATATCATAATAAAAGCCTGTATCAATTGCGGGGCCTATTGTTAACTTAACCTGCGGGTATAATTTTGTTAGTGCTTTTGCTAGCACATGCGCCATACTATGACGATACATTTGTTGTTTTTCATTTTCGTTATTCATAATTTCCTCCATTTTTTAGGACTTTTCTTTTATCAAATAAAAAAGTCCTTAAGTTATTTACTTAAGGACGAGATTTTCCCGTGGTTCCACCTTAATTGCTGCATATATTATGCAACCGCTCTTTTAAAGTTAAAGCACTTTACGACTTATGGTGTAAAAGTGGTTTCGTAATGTAATCTTTTTGCAGGGCTCTCACCCAACCCCACTCTCTGTAAAAAAGGCTTTACATACTACTTGTCTTTTATTTAGCCCATATATTTAACTGGTTTCATAATATCACGATTATGCCATAATTGCAAGAAATTTTGTTCAAATTAAATTAATTTTTTTGTTAAAGATGTAATAAAGCCTTTTAAAGGTTTTGTTAGATATTTCGTTAATACAATGCAAATTTACGTTTTTAGGTGCTAAATATATAAGGTTAGTAATTAATCCCATTTCATCTTTCAAACTTAAAGGAGCAGTTAATTGGCTTTTGTTTTTATCCAGAATAATAAACTCACGCTCTTCTATATAAACATTAACTTCATCTATTTGCGGAATTATACAACTATATAAAAACTTTAAAAATTCCACATAAATTTCGCTGTTATAAAGTAGTTGTGAATTAAGATTACAAACATAGCCAAATTCCTGCCATTTTGCGCGCAATTTTGCTAAACGAAAAACATAAAAAGATTCAACAAAAAGTTTGCCAGATGGCAATATTTGCGTTAGAGTTAAAAATATATCGGATTCTATGTCAAATAAAGTTAATGCTTTACTTAAACATGCTAGGTGCAATTGGGGTAAATTTTGGCTTTTTAAAAGATTTTTAAAGTAATAATTTTTGTAGGTATTAACAATAAAAAAAGCAACATTAGTTAGCACACTTTCCTTTATTTTATGCAAATTTTTAGCAGAAATAAAAACTATCAGATTTAGTTTTGTTTTGATAATCTCAACCTTTACATCAGGTATCTTATTAAGTTTTTCAACCAACTGCTTTGTTTCTGCAAAAAACTTTGGTTTTATTACAAGTTCATAAGTCCACATAATATCCCTTTGGTTTATATTATGCGAAAACAATTATTTTATTTTTAAAATAAACATCTTTTTTTGTATTATCTTTACGGAAAAACTACCCATAGTATTTATTTTTGTTTTTACTTCATTTTTCGGTATAAAATGTTGCTTACTATTGTGCTGCCAAATGGTAAATTAAGTACAAAATTAAAAAAGTTTAATTTTTTTTGAAATAGTTGTAAAAAACTGTTGCAATTTTTAAAAATCTTTGATATATTAATAGAGCATTTGGAAAAAGTGCAATATAGTGTGGGAGCTTAGCTCAGCTGGGAGAGCATCTGCCTTACAAGCAGGAGGTCATAGGTTCGAGCCCTATAGTTCCCACCATTTTATTTTAAAAGGACTACTGCCTTTTAAATGAGGGTTACAATTAACAGCAAAAACAACTAAATCATATAAATTATTATGCGGGAGTGGCTCAGTGGTAGAGCGTCGCCTTGCCAAGGCGAATGTCGCGAGTTCGAATCTCGTCTTCCGCTCCATTTTATTTTTACTGGCCAAAGCCTACACAAATGAAAAATATGGCACCATAGCCAAGCGGTAAGGCCAAGGTCTGCAAAACCTTCATGCCCCAGTTCGAATCTGGGTGGTGCCTCCAATTAAATATGCTAAAGTGGCGGAACAGGCAGACGCACAGGACTTAAAATCCTGCGGTGGCAACACCGTACCGGTTCGATTCCGGTCTTTAGCACCAAAAAATTTCTGAAATATATAGTTTCAGATTTTTTTATAAAATTTATAACAATACCCCACTTTATTGGGTGGGTTTTATTCTAAAAAAAGTGCCGTTTTACACGGCACTTTTTTGGAAATATTGGCAACTAATTAGTTACAATCTTTTGTTGTAGAATTAGTGCGTTTGGTTGCTGTTCTTTTAGAACAGTCTCTACTAGATTCACTATTTCTTTTAGTAGATTTAGTATCCTTTGCTCTTGCCATAATTTCACCTCCTATTTTTACAAGGAAGTTTAATTAAAACAAATGTTAAAGGAAAAACTTAAATAATCATTTGAATTAATTAATAACATCCTTGTAATTATAGTATTTGAAATTAGCAAGCATAAATACATTGTTTTTATTGGTAATAATTGGTTAAAAAAAGCACTAACATAATAGTGCTTTAATTTTATTCTAAACTTATAATGTAATAATAAACTGGCTGACCACCATACAGCAATGTAACATCACAATTTGGATATTTAGCTTCTAATTCCGAAACAAGCACATTTGCTTCATCTTCAGGAATTTCCTTGCCATAGAATAGAGTCATATTAACAATGTCGGGGTTAATAATTTTATCAATTAAGCTTAAGGTTGTATCCTTAATTAAATTACCTTTTGAAATTATTGACTTTTCGTCTAAACCAATAATGTCACCCTTTTGAAGATCAAATCCATCAACATTAGTGGTTCTTACAGCATAGGTAACTGATGCACTAATAACGGCAGATTTAGCATTTGTCATGGCCTCTAAATTCTCTTCCAATGTGCCGTCTGGATTAAATGCAAGTGCTGACGACAAGCCTTCAGGAACAGATTTTGTAGGAATAACGTGAATAAATTTTTTAGTTAGTCCTTTAGCTTGCTCTGCAGCAAGAATAATGTTTTTGTTGTTTGGTAAAACAAATACATTTTTAGCCGGTACTTTGTCTACAGCTTTGGCAATATCATCTGCAGATGGGTTCATTGTTTGTCCGCCCTCAATAATATTGTCCACTAAAATATCGTTAAACACACTTGCAATTCCATCACCAGGAGCAACTGCAACCATGCCAAATTCTTTAAGATCCGCCTCTCTTTGTGTTCTTGCACGTTTTAGTTCGCGGTTTTGCTCTAACATATTTTCAATTTTAACATTTATAATTTCGCCCAATTCCAAAGCACCAGCAAGTGCCAGGTTAGGTTCGTTTGTGTGAACATGTACTTTAACTAACTCTAAGTCACCAATGCAAACAACGCAATCACCAATATTCATAAGATTTTCACGCAGTTTATCTATGTCACTATTGGTGGTTTTCTTTTTCATGTGGCTAATCATAAATTCAGTACAATATGCAAATTCAATATCTGCCAAATTGTCCAGGTTAACATAAAAGTCGTTATCATTAGTAATAGCATCTACATTGTTGGACATTTCCTCAAAGTTAAGTTCAAAATCCTCTTCACCTAAAATAACCTTTTGCATGCCTTTAAAGATTACTAGCAAACCTCTTCCACCTGCATCAACAACGCCGGCCTTTTTAAGCACAGGAAGCATTTCTGGTGTTTGTTGTAAGATAGCCTCACCATCAAACAAAATTGCCTCAAAGAAAGACTCAAAGTCACTATACTTTTTACAATTGCGAAGCGCGCTCTCGCCCATTACTCTTATAACAGTTAAAATTGTTCCTTCCTTTGGTTGAGTAACTGCCTTGTATGCTACTGATGCACCCTCGCTAATTGCTTTTGCAAAAAGTTTAGTAGTTATATCTTTTTCTGCAGTTGCCAAAATGGAAGTTAGGCCCTTAACAATTTGTGAAAGAATTACACCAGAGTTTCCCCTTGCTCCCCTTAAAGCGCCCTTGGAAAGGCTTTCAGAAATGGAAGAAAAAGAGGTTTCTGTACAATTGTTAAGTTCTTTTATTGCGCTATTAAATGTTAAGCTCATATTTGTTCCTGTGTCTCCATCTGGAACTGGGAACACATTAAGCGAGTCAACGAATTTTTTATTATCTTCTAAAATTTTAGCACCTGCATTCATCATCTTTCTAAGGGTGGTGCTATTAATAGTCTTTTGCATTATATCATTACTCCTTGTCTACGGCTGTAAAGCATAAAATGATTATACTCTTACGCCTACCACATTTACATTAACAGAATCTATTATCATACCCGTAAACTCCTCTACGCCATATTTAACGGCTGATTTTAAGTTCTCGGTTACTGTTGAAATAGATACACCATATTTTAAAATTACAAACAAATCGATATATATACGATTATTTACGGTAATTATTTTAACACCTTTTATTTTGTTAGCTGCTTTCTTTTTAGAACAAGAAAAAGAATCAGAAAACTTCTGACTAACCAAATCTATTACGCCATAACACTCTAATGCAATATGACTTGTAACAAGTGCAATTGCATCGTTACTAATGGTTATCTTACCATAAGCGTTTGTAGTATTAACAGCCATACACCCTCCAAAACAAAAATTAAAATAACTACCACATTTGTTTACTTATAGAGTTTACAATAATAAATAATTTTTTGCAAGAGTTTTAAACAACATTTTCGGACTGATGTAAATTTTAGTAAAAAATAAACATATTTTCCTTGCAAAAAAGATAATTGTTTGTTATAATGAGTTGCGATTAAAGAACAAACAAGTTAAATTACTGGGGGTGTTAAGATGTCTAAAGAATGTTATATTTGTGGAAAATCAAAAGTGGCTGGTAATCAAGTAAGCCATTCTCATATTGCTACAAAACGCACATTTGGTGCTAACTTACAAAAGAAACCCGTTGATATAGACGGCAAACTTACCAAGAAGTATATTTGCACTAAATGCCTAAAATCCATAAAAAAAGAAGAAAATTAATATATTAAACCCTACTAATTTGTAGGGTTTTTTTTATATTATATAATGAATTGGGCTAACTTATGAATAAAAAAATTGCTTGGCATATTACTGCTGAGCAATTTGTTTTTTAAATATTAACTTTAAAAGCGGTTTTAAAAACTTGGGACATTTAATACAGTATATTTTCACGGGCTCTCTCCTACACTTTTTTAGTATTATATGTCAAATGCTTAGTTTTTGTTAATTACAGCTCGTGCATATTTTTAACAAATTCTGCGCGCTTTGAAGATTTATAAAGTGCAGTTCCAACAACCAAAATATCTGCACCGCTTTCAGCAAGTAATTTAATATTATCCTCGTTAATTCCGCCATCAACTTCTATTTTTACATCATAATTATGTTCGTAAATAATAGAGCGTAGTTGTTTAACTTTCCTTGGGGTGTTTGATAGCATTTTTTGGCCACTTTTGCCAGGTTCTACTCCCATGATTAACACAAGGTCAATATACGAAATAAACGGCAGAATTGCGTCAATCTGGGTAGTTGGCTTTATGCTTAATCCCACAAGGGTGCGATTTGCTCTTAATAAATTTATAGCGTACAGAATATCATCAGTATTTTTAAATGATTCGAAATGTAAAGTTATATACAAAGGCTTTAGTGACATATATTTTTTTAGTTCCCTAATAGGATCTGCCACCATTAGATGAATATCCAAAGGCAAAAGAGTATTATCCTGCACTTCTTTTAGTAGGTCAAAATTTAAACACTCGTTGCTTACAAATTTTCCATCCATAACATCACAATGTAAGTAATCAACCTTACATGTTTGCAGTTCTTTAACATAATCCACTAAATCGGTTTCTTTTGGTGGGTTTGTGCTTGCTGATAATTTAATCATATTTCCACTCCTCATTTTGCTTTATTTCGTTGTATAATTTGTAGTATCTATTATATCTATTTCCATTAAGTTCGCCTGAATTAACCGCCTTAATAACGCCACAAACATCTTCTGGACAGTTTATATGAGTACATCCACTAAATGTGCAAGCATTTGCATAGGGTGCAAACTCTGTATAAAACTTGTGCAGGTTATAATAATTAACGTTTTTTAGCGATAACATGCTAAAACCTGGTGTATCTGCCAAAAAAACATTATTCTTAAGAGGATAAATTTCGTTATGACGCGTAGTATGTTGTCCACGCTCTATTTTTTTGCTTAAAGTATTTGTAGATATCTTTAGGTTTGGACAAATACTATTTATAAGTGTACTTTTGCCCACAGCGCTTTGCCCAGTAAACGCTGATGTTTTGTTTGAAAGCATACTAACTATTTTATCCACACCCTCGCCAGTTTTACCGCTCACACAAATTATTGCGGGCACAACATTTGCATACTGGCTTTTTATGGCAACTACAAAGTCTTTATCCGCCAAATCCATTTTGTTAATTACGATAACAGGCTTTAGGTTGTTAATATTGCAATAAATTATCATTTTATCAATTAACATAAAGTCTGGTTTTGGTGATGGTGCTAGCACAATAAATAATGTATCAAGGTTGGCAAGTGGAGGACGCATAAGCGAATTAGTGCGCGGGTATACATCAGTTATAATGTACTTATTCGGTGAAAACTCGTCCTTAATAACTTTTACATTATCTCCCACAAGTACTTTTTCACGCTTTTTAACACTCCCCTTTATTTCACAATCAAAGTAACTGCCGTTGCAATATACCACAACAGCTCCACCCATCATTCTTACAACTTTTGCTATCAAATTTTATTCTCCATAAGTTTACTTTCTTTTTAGTTTTGTCTTGCGTGGGTCGGTTGGTTGAAATTTGGAAAATGTGCGTTCATTTACTTTTTCTGGTTGGACCACATTTCCAAGTTCGTTTAGTGTTTTGTTTCTTAATTGACCACAAGCACCGTCAATATCCTCGCCAATTGTTCTACGCAACGTAGCCGAAACTTTAAACATGTTAAGGTTATTTAAAAACATCTCGCACGAAGCATCAGATGGTGCTTTTAATCCGCGCTCCTTAACCTCGTTTAGTTTAATTAAGTTTACATGGCAAGGCAAATTTTTAACAAGTTCACTTAATTCTTTTGCACATTTAATATTGTTGTTAACGCCATCAATTAGCGTATACTCAATTATAATACGACGATTAGTTATTGTGTTGTAATATTTAGCGCTTTCAAGCACGCTGTTTATAGAATAACGCCTTGCTATTGGCATAATTTGTGTACGAATTGAATCATTAGGTGCATGCAAGGAAATGCACAGTGTAACAGGAATTCCAAGATCTGCCAACTCTTCTATCTTTTGTGGAATACCGCAAGTGGATATCGAAATATTTCTTGCAGAAAAATTAAATCCTGCATCCGAAGTTATCATTTGTAAAAATTTTGCAACATTATCAAAATTATCCAGTGGCTCACCACTACCCATAAGAACAATATTTGTTATTTTACGGTCCTTAACTGTTCCGCCTAACATTTTGTTAACAGCAACAACTTGTCCCAAAATTTCGCCTGCAGAAAGGTTTTTAACCCAGCCATTTAAACCGCTAGCACAGAATGCACAGTTCATTTTACAACCAACTTGAGTAGAAACGCAAAGAGTGTTTCCAAACTTATAACTCATAAGCATTCCCTCAACAAGGTTGCCATCAGTAAGTTTGTATAAAAATTTGATATTTTTGTCTTTGCTTGTTACGCTTTTATAAATTTTAACGGGTTGCAAAACAAAGTCTTTTTCTTTTAGCTGGTCAATAACTGCACTTGGTAAGTTAATTCCGCTATTAAGATCTTTGCCATTTAGCATGGCATTATATAATTGACCTGCTCTATATTTCTCAATCCCTAGGCTTAAAAATATGTTCGTTAGCTCTTTTAAATTATAATCTAATAGTATTTTCATGTAAATTTTCCTTTAATACAATCGAGTTAGTTTGGCTATGAAAAAGCCTTCTGTTTGGCTAATGTTTGGATAAAATGTGACCATATTCCCGCGATTTTGGGCAGGAATAGAAAAAGAATTAACTGCTTGGCATTTAAAATTAGGATGCGTTTTTATAAATGAATTTATCACGCTTTCATTCTCTTCTTTCATAATAGTACAAGTGGAGTAAATTAACGTTCCTCCTACTTTTAAATAGTTGCAATTTGTATTTAAAATATTTAACTGCACACCGCTTAAAGTTTTAACATCCGCCATATTTTTATTTAACAAAATATCGGGTTTCTTGTTTACAACGCCTATTCCAGAACAAGGCACATCGCACAAAATTTTATCAAACTGGTTTATCCAATTTGCATTTAGTTTTGTTGCATCTTGAGTTATTGCTGTTACATTATCTATTTGTTGCGTTTTCATAAGTGACTTAATTAACCCTACCCTATGTGGATGTAGGTCAGCGCAAGTTATTTGTGCATTTGCACATAGTTCGGCAACAAGCGCGCTTTTTCCGCCAGGCGCTCCTGTGCAGTCTAGTATACGTTCTTTAGCATTAGGCTGAACGTTAAGTGCAACCAACACACTAGGCAAGCCTTGCACAACGTATTTGCCTTTAAGTTCATCAAGTTTAATTAGTTTTTGATAATCAACATAAAGCGTAAAAGGCAGCGGTGTAGTGTTAAACTCAATATTGTTTTTATTTAAAATATCTTTAAAAACCTCAATTTGGTTATTAAAGTCGTCCGATAAAATTCCGTTCACAAACCCGCTTTCTGCTTTAAAGTTTTGATTAACAATTCTTATATGAGTTAGCGTGGTGAGTTCGGTTTTTAAATATTCCTCTACAAAAGATATATCAAAATTTTGTAGCAAATATTTCACAAACCATTCCGGATAGCTATACTTAAGCGAGTAATGTTTAACAACGTTTATGTTTTTATTTGGCAAAGCAACATTTGTTGAAGCAATGTTTTTAAGCGTTGCATTAACAAAACCACTAGCAAATTTATCCTCTTTTTTGCTTATTTCTACACACTCGTTAATTAGCGCATAAGTGGGAATTCCATCTGTAAATTCATTTACATACGCACCCATTTTTAATAACAGCAAAATGTTAGGTGAACAAGGCTTCTTAACAAACTGGTTAACTACATAACACAAATAAATATCCTTTTCCAAAACTCCATATGTTATTTTTGTAATGAGTGAATGATTTAATTTTTCTTGCTTTTTAGCTTCCAATAATTTATTTAGTTCTATTGAACAATATGCACCTTGAAAATACACCTTTTTAAGGAGGTTATAAGAATATAAAAGTTCTTTATTCACTTGTAACCTCACTACCCACCGCAATAGTTTTGCCATTTAAATAACTTTTTGCAGGCATACGCTTGCCATTTTCGGCTTGAAGCTCATCTACTAACAAATACCCTTCACCACACTTAATAATAAGGCCTTTTTTAGGAGAAGACACAACAACAGTGCCTACGCGCCCGTCTTCGTTACACTCAACAACCTTTGCTTTAAACAGCTTAAATTTAATGTTATTTATGCTGATATGAGCCAAAGGCCACGGGTTTAAACCATGGATTAGGTTTGCAATTTGTTTTGCAGAAAGATTAAAATCCACCTTACCCATTTCGGGCTTAAGCATTTTGCATTTGGTTGCAATTTGGTGGTTTTGCGGAACAAAAACAGCCTTTCCGCTGGCAACTAAATCAAGTGCTTGAATAATGCACTCAGCACCTAAGTGACTTAATCTTTCAAAAAGTTCTTCGCTAGTTTCATATTCCTTAATATCTACCTCATGTGTTAGCAAAATATCACCATCATCCATACCAGCTTCGCTGCGCAAAATGGTTATCCCTGTGGTTTTATCCCCATTGATTATTGCCCACTGAATTGGTGCAGCACCGCGATATTTTGGCAGAATACTTCCGTGTATATTTAGCACACCAATCGGTGTAATATCCAAAATCTCCTGGCTTAAAATTTGACCATACGCGCATGTGACCATAACATCAGCATTAAAAGATTTAAGGTCATCAACACCTTGTTTACGTATGTGTTCGTATTGTAAAACAGGAATATTATGCTCTAATGCAAGCTTTTTTACAGGGCCTGGCACGGGTTTATTGCTTCGGCCTTGCGGTTTGTCAGGTTGGGTTACAACCGCAACCACCTCGTGTTTTTCTATTAACTTTGTAAGTGCAGGAACAGCAAAGTCAGGTGTTCCAAAAAATATTATCTTCATACTTGTCCTTATGATTCTAGTGCGGTAATTCTTCGCGTTTCTTTTTTTGTATTTTTGTGATGTGGAGCATACTCTCTTTCCATCTTATCAATAAATAATATGCCATCCAAATGGTCAATTTCATGACAAATACATTGAGCAAGATAGTTACTGCCGGTAATTACATATTCACAACCATATCGATCTTGCGCCTTAACCGTAACTGTTTTAGGACGTACAACATAGCCATTTATGCCTTTAACACTTAAACAACCCTCAATCTCACACACACTTCCCTTTTGTTCGGTTATTACAGGATTAATTAGTTCAAGTTTTAAGCCATTAATTTCAAGCACAATTGCACGCTTTAAAACGCCAACCTGTGGTGCAGCCAGCCCCACTCCATTGTTTTTGCGCATGGTTTCATACATATCATCTAATAGCTGCCACAAAATTTCGTCAAAAATTTTAACGGGTTTGCTAATCTTGCGCAATGTCTCATTTCCATCTTGCAATACATTTCTTAATGCCATAATTGCTCCTTAAACTTAAGTAATTTTTTTGTATTATAACATAAAATACATTTATGTGTAATATAAATTTGTAATTATTTTTATTAAATCCACATTTAACTTAAAGAAAGCGGATTTGTTTCTACAAACACACTAACATTTTTACAAGGTGTTTGATTTAAAATAGCGTAAATGCTGTTTATAATCTCATCTGCTTTTTTACCCGAAAAACGCATTAAGATTTGATATCGGTATTTATTTTTAATTTTAGACACTGGAGATTTCATCCCCTCTAAAAAGTAAAAATCTTGTTTATATTGTACCCTTAAATCTTTTAATTTCATAAACACTTCATGCGTTTGGTTTCGTGCCTTATCATCTATCTCACTTGTAAACAAAAGTCTTATTATTTTGCTAAAAGGAGGAAAGTTTGTAGTTTCACGTAGGTTAATCTCCTTGGAATAAAACTTGTTGTAATCATAATTAGCACAAAGTTTGTAAACATAATGTTTTGGGTAGTATGTTTGCAAAACAACCTTGCCTTCTATGTTACTTCTGCCAGCGCGTCCTGCTACCTGTGTTATTAGCTGAAAAGTTTTTTCACTTGCGCGAAAATCCGAAAAATACAAACTTAAATCTGCATCTAAAATTCCCACAAGATTAACCGCAGGAAAATCGTGACCTTTAGCAACCATTTGCGTGCCCACTAAAATTGAAGGTTTTGTTGCGCCAAACTCCCCCAAAATTTTTGCGTGGGCGTTTTTGTTTTGTGTGGTGTCGTTATCCATTCTAAACACCTTAATGTTGGGGAACATTTTATTTAGTATTTCCACAATTTGTTGCGTGCCAACACCACCATATTTAATATTTTTAGAACCACAATTTGGACAGGTGTTAATCGCGCGATAGCGTTTACCACAATAATGGCATTTTAGCTGACTATCCTCTTTATGATAAACAAGCGAAAAATCACAGCTTTCACATTTGGGAATGTAACCACAATCCCGACACATTAAAAACGAAGAAAAACCACGGCGATTTATAAATAAAATGGCTTGATTTCCCTGTTCTATTGTTTGTGTAAGTTGTGATAAAAGTGTATCACTAAAAGGAGAGGTATTACCCGAGCGAAATTGCGCGCACATATCTACTATTTCTATTGAGGGCATTGATTTATTATTGACACGAACAGGCATTTCAATAAGTGTTAGTTCACCCGTTTGGGTTAAATAATAAGTTTCAATACTAGGAGTTGCACTGCCCAAAACAAGTGGGCAATTATTGTATGCGTTGCGCAACTTGGCAATATCATAGGTATTATAACGAGGGTTACTATCCGAAACATAAGAGCTATCGTGTTCCTCGTCTATTATTATTACACCAATATTTTCTAGCGGAGCAAAAATCGCGCTTCTTGCGCCAACAACCACCTTTGCTTCGCCAGAGTATATTCTGCACCACTCATCATATTTTTCGCCAGCAGATAGCCCACTATGAAGTACAGCAACCCCGTCACCAAAGCGCGCGGAAAATATGCGTATAACTTGCGGTGTTAGTGAAATTTCAGGAACAAGCATTATTGCCGTTTTGCCTTGTTTAAGCACATGCTCTATCACATTTAAATACACCTCGGTTTTTCCGCTACCTGTTACGCCATGTAGCAAAAATCTGCCATTGGCCTGCGAAAGGATTGTATTAATTGCATTTTGTTGCGTTACAGTTAATTTTACTTTGTTTTGCTGTTTTTCACCAACAACCACTTTGCGATTTTGAATATATTCCTCAACAACAATTATATTGTTTTTAATCAATTTGTTTAGCGTTGTGGATGAAAACTTTTTACTTAATTTTGTATAATCCTCCTTGCCATGGTTTTGCAAATAAGTTATAACACCCATTTCATTTTTTGCATTCGCCCTTATTTTGGGAAGATATTGTAAAAGCATACTATCGTTTAGCATAATATTGCGCTTGATAATGTGCCCCACCTTGCCATCACGTATTTGTGAGGGCAAAGCGCACCTTATGCCGTCCAGCAATCGCAAGTGATAAAGTTCTTTCATTTTATAGCACAAATCAATAAGTTCGGGTTTAATTGGCGGAACATCTTGCACTTCTATAATGCTTTTAATTTTAGCATCATCAAGTTCCGTGTTTTGCTTAATACCAATTATGTACCCCTCTATTTTTCTGTTTCCAAACGGCAACAAAACCCTATCGCCAACTTTTGCGTTAGAGCCCTCGGGAATTTTATAATCGAAAACCTTATCTACTTCGCTACTTAAAACATCAACAATCACTTCTGCGTACATATAATTTACCTTATGCTATTATATAATATAGTAAAAAAAATCAAAAATCATTTTCGTAAACAATGTAAATATTTTTAAAAATAAAAAAACACCCAGTGGGTGTTTTTGTTATTTATCAGATACAATTTTTCCTTCGTAAACTTCATCAACCGCGCGTGTTACAGGAGTAACTTGCTCTTTTTCTTCCTCGGTTAATTCTTTATCTAAATAAGTAGCGCGTTTTCCAACCAAAACGGCTAGTTTATAAGGATTACCCGCTATGTGAATAAGTTCATTAATAGGTGGCTCTAATAACATAAATTTGCTCCTTATTTTTTAATCTACAAAAATTATAACACATTAAAATAATATTTTCAACCATATTTAATTTGATTGGTTAAAAATATTTTTATAACATCTCCTTAAATTGCTGTTCAGAAATAATTTTAATGCCCAACTGTTGTCCTTTTGTAAGTTTACTTCCCGCATTTTCACCAGCAAGAATATAATCGATGTTTTTACTAACCGATGAAACCACTCTGCCACCAAAGTTCTCAATTATTTGTGTAACTTCTTCACGCGTATAACTTGGAAGAGTGCCTGTTAGTACTATGCTTTTGCCTGTTAACTCGTTAGTTTTTGTTACGCCAACAACATCAGCAATTGTAACGTAATTTAACAGCCTATTTAGTTCTTCTACATTATATTCATCACCAAAATATTCAATAATATTGTTAGCAATTATGTCACCAATATCCTGAACGTTGCAAAGCTGTTCGAAAGTGGCATTTTTTAACCCATCTATGCTTTTAAAGGTTTTTGCCAAATCCTTTGCAGTTTTTTCGCCAACCCCTAAGATGCCAAGCGAATAAATAAAGTTGCTTAAGTTAACATTTTTACTTTTTTCTAAACCATTTATAATATTTTCTGCTTTTTTGTCTTTTACCTTATCTAGCGATATAAGCTGTTCTTTACGAATCTCATAAAGTTTAGATAAGCTGTTTATGTTAAACTTTTCATACAGCATTTCTATTGTTTTTTCATTTATACCCTCAATATTCATTGCATTTCTACTTGTAAAATGACAAAGTCTATCAATGACTTGTTCCTTACAGCCAGAGTGATTAGGGCAAAAGATATTTGCTCCAATTTCTACAAGTTTATGGCCACAACAAGGACATGTTTTTGGTTTTTCTATTGGTATAGAGTTATGCATATGTTCCGCAACGCCCAATATTTCGGGAATAACCTCGTTTGATCTGCGAACAAATACTCGGCTATTTATTTTAACATCCTTACGCAAAATATCGCCATAGTTATTAAGCGTAGCACGCTTAACTGTTGCGCCTGCAAGTTCAATTGGTTCAATTTCGGCAATTGGCGTAAGTTTACCCGTTCTGCCTACTTGCCAAACAACATTGTTTAGGGGTGTAGAAAGCTCTTGTGCCTCAAACTTAAATGCAATTGCCCATTTAGGAAATTTATTAGTATAACCAATTTTATTTCTTAAGGCAATGTCGTTTAGTTTAATAACTGCGCCATCAGTTAAAACATCAAGTTTATTTTTAATTTGGTCAATATGTTTTACTATGTTTATAATACTTGAAGTGTTATTAGAAAGCGTAAAATAATCCACCATAAATCCTTGCTTTTTAATAAACTCATGCATTTGCTGTTGGGTAGAATATTCTTTGCTTTCAATTTGCAATATATCATAAAAATAAATATCTATTTTTCTACTTTTTGTAACCGATAAGTCTAATGTTCTTATTGCGCCAGCAACTCCATTTCGCGCATTTTTAAGGGGTTCTTTTGCATTTTTGTTATATTCCTTAAACACGCTTAAACGCATCATTGCCTCGCCCATAACAATTAGCTTTTTCTTGTACGGTATAACTTTTGGCAAGGATAAAATTGTTAACACTTGTGCAGTTACATCTTCACCAACCTCTCCATTTCCACGAGTTGCTGCTTGCACCAAAATTCCATTTTCGTAGGTCAACACCACGCGTAAACCGTCATACTTATACTCAACACTAAAGTCCTGATTGCCATATTTATTATTAATATCCGCTAGCCAATCCTCTAACTCGTCATAGGTATTAACTTTATCCAACGAATATAGTTTGCTAGCATGGCGTACTTTTTTAAAGCCCTTTAAAACAACATCTCCAACCTGATTTGTAGGCGAATTTGGCAAGGTTATTCCACTTTCTTTTTCTAGGCGAACAAGTGAGTAGTAAAGGTCGTCATACTCCTTATCCGATATGGTTGGATTATCCAAAACATAATAATTATAGTTATGTTTTGAAATTTGTTCTATTAAATTTTTCATTTGTTCGGTTACATTTAATTTATCCATTTTTATTAACCTTTTTTAAGTTAGTTTTCCCTAATTATGTTTATTTTAAAAGTTGTAAAGGCGCAAATGCAAGTGATAGCGTTTTGTTGCCCACAGTTTTAAAATTAATAGTAGCAAACACATTGTCACCTATTCCATCTTTGCTTATAATTTCGCCAACACCAAATTTAGGATGCAAAACCCGTTTACCCACAACATAAGCATCAAACTTGCCCTTGGATGAGTTAATTGTTGTTTTTAGAGGGTTAATACTTCTGTTCTTGTTTGCAAAACCACTTTCTTCCGCTTCGCCACCACCTGAACGCTCAAACATTCCATATCCATTTTTAATAGGATTTTGATACTCACTTGAATAGTAACAATCGTTTTCGGAATTATATTTTTGCCAATATGAAGTTTGGCTTAAAGCGCTTGTTTTTGTGGTTAAACCCATTTCGTTTAAAAAACGACTTTCAAGTGTGTTTCCGCGTTCGTTGTACAAAAAGCGGGATTTTGCTCTCGTTATGTAAAGTTTTTTGCAAGCACGCGTTATTGCAACATACATTAGTCGGCGCTCTTCCTCTACATCCACTTCATCATTTCTTCTACTTAGCGGAAATATTCCTTCTTCTGCACCCACAACGAATACATAATCAAACTCTAAGCCTTTACAACTATGCACGGTAGAGATTGTAACAGTGTTGCCATTGTTGTCGTTCTCGTTAAGAGATGTTTGCAAGGTTACAGATTGCAAATAATCAATAATAGTTGCATCAGGATTGTTAGCAGAAAAGTCAGATACACTTGCAACAAACTCGTTTATGTTGCGTCTGCGGGTTTCGTCTTCTTCAGAATTTGTGTTGTACAGTTCCAAAACTCTGCTTTCTTTAATAACTGTATCAACAAATTCTACAAGATTGTCGCCCTCATAAGAATCAAATAACTTATTTAAAAGTAATGAAAACTCGGTCACTTTTCCATTAACTTTGCCATATCCCAGCTCGTTAATTTGCCTAATAAAGTTGGTTGGCGAAAGGTTATTTTGAAAAGCAAGTGCTTTAATTTTTTCTAAACTAGCGTCACCAATACCGCGCTTTGGATAGTTTATAATTCGCGCAAGACTATTGCTATCTTGTGGGTTAACCACAACTGACATATATGCTAAAAGATTTTTAATTTCTAATCTTTCAAAAAACTTAAACCCGCCTGTAACAGTAAAAGGAATGTTGTAGTTAAGTAATTTCTCCTCAAAAACACGACTTATTGAGTTTATACGCATTAAGATAGCAATATCCCTATAATTCACACCTGCGTAAACCAAATTTGAGATTGTACGAGCGACATATTCGCCCTCCTCTTTTTCGTCATATGCAGGATAAAAAATTACATGGTCGCCTTCTGCATTATCGGTGAAAAGTGTTTTATCTATGCGCTCATTGTTGTGTTTTATAAGCGTGTTCGCAAGCTTCAAAATATTTTTTGTACTTCTGTAGTTTTGTTCTAGTTTGTAAACTTTAGTGTTTTCAAAATCAGTTACAAAATTTTTTATATTTTCAATTGATGCGCCGCGCCACCCATAAATGCTTTGGTCCTCATCACCAACTACAAACAAATTTTTATGTACGGCACTCAACATTTTTATAAGTTTGTATTGAATAAGATTTGTGTCCTGAAACTCATCCACCAAAATATAGCGGAATTTGTTTTGATAATACGACAGCACCTCGGGACATATTTTAAACAAATTATAAGCCTTCATAAGTAAGTCGTCAAAATCCAATGCATTGTTTGCTTTTAGTGTTTGCTCATATACGCGATAATACTCACAAATCTCACGCACATCTGACATAAATGACATCTCTTTTTCGTATTCATCAGGATCCATACCCATATTTTTGGCATTGGATATATGAAACTCAATTTTGTCCTTTAAAGACTTTGTAGTAGCGTCATCATCCTTGCAACGCTCCTTAATTAGTGCCTTTAA
This sequence comes from uncultured Christensenella sp., assembly GCA_964564685.1. Lineage (GTDB taxonomy): Bacteria > Bacillota > Clostridia > Christensenellales > UBA1242 > UBA11490. Next base: position 131,113 of record CAZMBC010000002.1, on the reverse strand, counting down.
AACTTTTGCTTTATCAGATTCATCATAAATACTAAAATACTGATTATATCCGCTTAAATGCGAAATGTTTTCACACAAAATTTTAGCGCACATTGCATGAAATGTAGAAATCCAAACAGAGGAATCACCAACCATATGTGCAATACGCTCTTTCATCTCATTTGTGGCTTTGTTTGTAAAAGTGATTGCTAATATGTTTGCGGATGAAACGCCCTTTTCCGCAATCAAGTATGCCACCTTGTGAGTTAACAATCGCGTTTTGCCACTTCCTGCACCTGCAGATACAAGCACCGCGCCGTCACTGTTTAATATAATATTTTTTTGCATTTCGTTAAGTTCATTTAAGTTATACATATTATTATCCTTACTTAACTTATATTGTAACACATTAGCGCAATAATAAAAAATTAAATAACCCACTTTAATTAGGTTATTTAACAAATATATTTTTATTTAGATGCTCTATTATGATATTTTGCTAGAATTTTGATAGTAGTCCTCTTTAATTCGGTTGTACTTTTCGCTTAAAGACAAAATGTAATGTTGTTTTTCAAACTCATTTAAAGTATTAAAATAATTTTCGTCAACCAACATGCCAATTGAGTTACATAACAACTCATTATTTTCTAATATTTTATAAACTTTTTTAATAAGCGCCTCGTCATATTCATTTGAAATTGTAACAAATTCGGCAATAAACTTTTCGCGTTTAAGCGCCAACGCATTCTGATAGAAGTAGTCGCTCGCCTTTGCTTTATCCTTTTCTATAGTTTTAATTACATCAACACTATAGTTTCCATTTTTAAGACGCTGTTTTGCCATTAAAGCTAAATTTTTTAGTTCGTTAGTTTTTTTTTCCATTTTCTTTCCCCTGTATAATTTGTTACATTAATTATAGTAAAAACCTGCTTTAATTCATAACAATTAGCATGTGGGAAAAATAAGAAAAAGTGTCGAAAATCGACACTTTTTGTTTTTTTGTTTAACTATTTGTTTTTTCTTGCGCGTTTAATAGCGGCTTTTTGTTTTTTCTTTGCTTTAATGCTTGGTTTCTCATATGCTTCGTGTTTACGCAAGTCACCAATGATGCCATCTTTTTGGCATTTTCTTTTAAAGCGTTTGATAGCGCTTTCTACGCTTTCAGTTTCACCAACTCTAACTGTACTCAACTTTTTCACCCACTTTGTTTAAAAATTCGCTTATTATTATAATACATTTTATAACTTTGTCAAGCAATATAGTGTATTTTATTTTATTATTCTATTATTCACTCTTAAAACAGTTAACATATAAAATTAATTTTAGCTAAATAATTAAAAATTTGGCTAACTACGCAAAAATTTCTACTACATTTTAAGTTTTTCCAAAACGTCTGTTAACTGTGCCTTATTATCACTTTTTATAGGGCCAAACACCACATTATCGTTAGTTGTGCGAGGAATTATATGAAAGTGCAAATGCATAATTGTTTGCCCAGCACATGCGTTGCAGTTATTAAACACATTAACGCCATCAATTCCGCAATTTTTTATATAATGCTCACTTATTTTTTTTACGGCTGAAATTAGCGCATTAAGTGTGTAGGTATCACACTTCACAAGATTTTCTTTGTGAATTTTGGGAACAACCAATGTGTGGCCAAATGTATCGTTACTAATATCTAAAAACGCAAGACACTTGTCGTCCTCATATACTTTATAACAAGGAATTTCACCTTTTACAATTTTACAAAAAATACAATTATCGTTTGCTATCATTTAATTATTTCTCCTTTTACACCATCCAAAATTAACTCGCCTAATCTAACTGGCACAAGCTGATTTTTAGGCGTATTTATATCCAAATAAACTTTAATATAGTTTTCAGTATATCCAACAACAAAGCCATTTTCTTCATCCTCAGTTAACACTGTGAATGTTTGACTCTTAAGCGCGTTAATATAATTTATAAAACACTCTTTAGCCAAGGCCTCCAACTGTTTAACACGATGATTTTTTACATCCTTTGGCAAGTCGTTTTTATAAATCTTGCTTGCAAGTGTGCCCTCGCGCTTGCTATAAGGAAAGGCATGCAGCCCACCAAACCCAACCTTTTGAATAAAGCGCTTGGTGTTTTCAAACTCTTGTTCAGTTTCTTCAGCAAACCCCACTATCACATCCGTTGTTATGTTTGCCAATGGAAAGTACTGCCTTATTAGTTGCACCTTATCATAATACTCTTCTGCTGTGTAGTGCCTATTCATTCGTTTTAAAACTTGATTGTCACCGCTTTGTAAACTTAAGTGAAACTGTGGGCAAAAACTTGGCATGCTGGATAGTGTTTGCATTAATTGCTCGGTTACAACATTAACCTCCAAACTACCTAGTCTTAAACGCGCAGGAACATCTTTTAGAGCATTCAGTAGTTCTGCTAATGATGGTTTAAAAGAGCTTAAATCAATTCCTGTTATTACAATTTCTTTGCATGTTACACTTAATTTTAACGCCTCGGCAACACATTCTTTTAAATTACGGCTTCGACTGCGACCACGTAAGTAAGGAATAAGACAATATGAACAAAAGTTATTACAGCCATCCTGCACCTTTAAATACCCTCTTGTTTGTGTTACGAACGGCTCACCAATGCTTTCATATTCGCAAGGCTGTTCATATACTTTCTTTATAGGTGTTTCCACCACATTTAATATGTTTGATTTTCCTGCATTGCCGATAATCGAAAATACATTTGCTTTACCCTCAAACTGTTTTAAGTTGTTTTCGCTAGCACAACCGCAAATTATTATTTTGGCATTTGGATTCAACTTTAAGCACTTGGCAATATATTGTCTACTCTTTTTTTCAGACTCTGCCGTAACCGCACATGTGTTAATGATGTATATGTCTGCAGGTAAAAAATCAGTTATTAATTTATAACCATTTTTTATAAGTAGGTTTGCCATACAATCACTTTCGTATTTATTAAGCTTGCATCCAAGTGTACTAATATGGAATGTCTTAGTCATAAGTCCACTCTCCCATTAAATACATAACCACACTCGCTAGGGCTATTGCGCTTGTTTCTGCACGTAAAATGCGTTTACCAAGCGTTACGCTTGTGCCACCAGCCGATTGTATTTCTGCTATTTCGTTTTCGTCAAAACCACCCTCGCTTCCCACAATTAGCGCCACCTTTTTGCCAGAAGTTATATTTAACCTAGAAAGCGGTGTGGACTTTTCACACTCGTTTGCAAAAATTACAATGTCATAATTTTTAAGTTCTGATACCATTTGTTTAAAAGTATGAGTTTCGCGTACTTGCATAGGCGTTGAACGTTTACACTGTTTTATACTTTGATTAGAAATATTTTGTAATTTATCCGCCTTTCCAAGCTTATCTTTTGCTGTTGTGTATCGGCTTTCAAATGGAATAAATGTCTTAACTCCAAGTTCGGTTAGTTTTTGCACAATTAGGTTCATATTGTCCGATTTAGTTAGTGCCTGATAAAATGTAACATCCTGTGCGCTATCAAATACGTTTCTACACTTATTAACAAGCGTTAATCTAGTGTGATTTTTGGCAATATCGTTAATTTCGCACTCGTAATCATAACCATCAGCACACACTATAATTACATGTTGGCCAACTTCAAGCCTCAAAACATTTTTTAAGTGATTATGCTCCACCCCACTTAACACAATGTTATTAATATTAAATTCATTTTTATATATGTAAAATCTTTTCATACAACTATATTAACACAAATTTAGATTATGTTAAATAGATTTAAATAAAAAATCGCCATCATGTGGCGATTTATTTTATAAATTTTCCATATCTTTTTTGTAAGATTTATAGCGTGCAAAGTCAGAATCTTTTAACTTATCCTTAACTTCGTTAAGTAATTTCTTCTCGTCTTTAGAAAGTGACTTTGGACTTTCGGAAACAACTGTAACAACAAGGTTTCCAAACGCCGAAGAATTAAGGTTTTGAATTCCTTTGCCTTTAAGTTTAAAAACAGTGTTACTTTGTGTAAGTTCTGGAATTTTTAGTGTTGTTGTTCCTTTTGCAAGCGGAATAGTTACTTCACCACCCAAAAGCAAGGTGTAGAACGGAACATAAAGTTTTAAATACAAATCATAGCCATCTCGCTGTAAAATCTTGTGTTTTTCCACCTTAACAATAATATGCAGGTCTCCATTTGCTCCACCACGTGCGCCAGCGTTTCCTTTTCCTCGCATAGTAAGAACTTGCCCGTCGTCAATTCCTGCTGGAATATTAACTGAAATTGTGGAATTAACACGCTTACTACCACTGCCAGAGCATTCTGTGCATTTTTCTCGGATTAACTTGCCTGTACCGTTACATGCCCTACATGGTCCAGTGCGAACAACGCGGCCAAACATGGTGTTTTCAGTGTAGCGCGCAATTCCTGTGCCATTACACTCCGAGCAAGTGCTGTAAGCTTTTCCGTCTTTAGCACCTGTTCCATTACATTTAGAACAAGTTTCAACACGTGTAATGTTAATATCTTTTTTACAACCAAAAACAGCGTCTATAAAGGAAAGATTAATTTGCACCTGCAAATCTTCTCCTCTTATGCCTGCATTTGTTGACCTTGTTCTGCCACCAAAGTTTCCAAAGATGTTAAACAAATCGTCCATACCAAAGCCATCAAAGCCACCAGCCCCACCAAAGAAATCATTAGGGTTAGGGCCGGTTGCCGAACCAAATTGGTCATAATTGCTACGCTTTTGTTTGTCGCTTAAGCATTCATATGCTTCGTTAATTTCTTTAAACTTTTCGCTTGCATCAGGATTATCTTTATTAAGATCAGGGTGATATTTTTTTGCTAATTTTCTATAGGCGCTTTTAATTTCCTCATCACTAGCGTTTTTATCTACCCCTAAAGTTTCATAATAATTTTTTGCCATATTTATCTACTTTTATTTTTTGTCATCGTCAATTATAACTTCGTCGTCGCCTTTTTTGTCATCTGGGTGCTCGGCTTTGTATTTCTCGGCTGCAGCTTGATATAATTTTGTAACAATGCCTTCGTTTTCTTTACTTAATTTTTCAATTGCACTTCTTAATTCGTCAATATTATCTGTTTCAAAGTCTTTTCTTGCCTGTTCAATGGCTTTTTCTAGTTTTTCTTTGTCTTCTGCACTAATAGCGTCACCATTATCTTTTAGCATCTTTTCTAGTGCTAAAATTAAGTTTTCGCCCTCATTTTTAGTTGTAATTAGTTCCTTACGCTTTTTATCTTCTTCAGCATGTGCTTCGGCCTCTTTTATAGCCTTATCAATATCCTCTTCTTTTAGATTAGAAGACGCGGTTATTGTTATGCGTTGTTCTTTGTTTGTACCAAGGTCTTTAGCGCTAACTGAAACAATGCCATTTGCGTCAATATCAAACGTAACCTCTATTTGTGGCACTCCTCTTGGTGCTGGTGGAATATCGTTAAGTTGGAATCTACCCAATGTTTTGTTATCTTTAGCAAACTCGCGTTCACCTTGTAGCACATGGATATCAACACCTGGTTGATTATCAGCCGCTGTGGAGAATATTTGGCTTTTCTTTGTTGGGATTGTAGTGTTACGCTCAATTAATTTTGTAAATACTCCGCCTAAGGTTTCTATACCTAATGAAAGTGGAGTTACATCCAAAAGTAGCACATCTTTAACATCACCCGCAAGCACACCACCTTGAATTGCTGCACCAATAGCAACACATTCATCAGGGTTTAAGCCTTTAAAAGGTTCTTTACCAGTTTCTTTACGAACAGCATTTTCTACTGCAGGAATACGTATTGATCCACCTACTAGCAAAACTTTATTAATGTCGGAATAAGAAAGCTTTGCATCAGACATGGCTTGTTTCATTTTCTTAATTGTTTTTTCTACCAAATACTCTGTTAAACTATCAAATTTAGCACGAGAAAGTTCATACTCCAAGTGCATTGGACCGTTTGCATTTGCTGTGATAAATGGCAAACTAATTGTGGTTTTAGTAACAGCAGAAAGGTCAATTTTAGCCTTTTCACTTGCTTCCTTTAAGCGTTGCATTGCAAGTTTATCGCCCGATAAATCTACGCCATTTTTAACTTTAAAGTCATCAATTAAAAGTTTGATAATTTCATTGTCAAAGTCATCGCCACCAAGAAGATTGTCGCCCGCAGTTGCAAGAACTTCAAATACGCCATCGCCTATTTCCAAAATAGACACATCAAATGTTCCACCACCAAGGTCATAAACCAATATTTTTTGGTTTTTATTTTCGCCTTTATCAAGGCCATATGCTAATGAAGCTGCGGTTGGCTCGTTAATAATTCTTAAAACCTCTAACCCAGCAATTTTGCCTGCGTCTTTGGTTGCCTGACGCTGGCTATCTGAAAAGTATGCAGGTACTGTTATAACTGCTTGAGTAACTTTTTCACCCAAATAAGCTTCGGCATCAGCCTTTAATTTTGCAAGTATCATTGAAGAAATCTCTTGTGGAGTGTATGACTTTCCGTTAATAGTAACTTTTTTGTTTGTACCCATATCACGCTTAATAGAAATTACAGTGTTTTCTGGGTTTGCAACCGCTTGACGCTTTGCAACTTGACCTACTAAACGCTCTCCATCTTTGTTAAATGCAACCACGCTAGGTGTTGTTCTGTTTCCTTCTGCATTGGCAATTACAACGGGCTCTCCACCCTCCATAACTGCAACACAACTATTTGTTGTTCCTAAATCTATTCCTATAATTTTTCCCATAATATATCTCCTTTTTTTTGAAAAATCATTTTATAACTTGTTTATTTTCACTACGCTATGTCTAATAACCTTATCGCCTAGCATAAAGCCGTCTTGATATTCTTCCAACACAACATTGTTTTCTAAATTTGGGTCATTACCCGTAAGTACCGCATTGTGCAAATAAGGGTCAAAAGTTTTTCCTAGTGCCTCAATTTTTGTTACGCCCAATTCTTTAAAAGCATTTAGCATGCTATTTAAAACCATATCTAATCCTTGCAAAACGCTTTCGTCAGTAATGTTGCTTTTTGCTTGTTTAAACGCATCAATACAAGGAAGCATCTTTGTAACTGTGGTTGCTACTCCATTGTTATAGCTTATTGCAGAAATGTCACTATTTCGTTTTTTGTAGTTTTCAAATTCTGCTTTTAGACGTTGCGCAAGTTCCAAATATTCCTGCTCTTTGCTATTTTTATTGCATTCACAGGCACTTTCATCATGCGGGGCATGTTGTTTGCATTTGCATTCATGTTCAACATTTGCGTGTTCTTTTTTATTTGCCATCCTTATCTCCTTTGTGTATATTGTTCATTTCGTCCACTATAAATTTTAGTGCCGAGGCTATTTTTGCGTAATCCATTCGCTCTGGTCCTAACACACCTATGCTAGCTGTTATGCCATTTGGAAGCGTATAGTTTGCTTTAACAATGCTATAGTTGTTAAATTCTTCGCTTTGATTTTCTTCACCAATAGAAAACACAATATTGTTTGAATGTTCATCAATGTTTTCAATAATTTCTTTAATGCTATCTTCGTTTTCTACTATGTTTAAAAACTTTTTAACACTGTTCACATCTTTTAGTTCAGGTTTTTCTAACAGTTTTGTTGTGTTACCCCTAACAACACTTGATGTCCCTTTTGTTACATATAACTTAAGCATTTCTGTAAGAGATGTAAACAAATCATTAAAATAGTTGATTTGCTTTTTAAACATGTTGTTGTAAACATCAAAATTTTCAAGAATATCAGCCACTTTTTTATTGCAAAGATTTGTAGATAGAAATTTGCTAGCGTCTTTACAATGCTCTTCGGTAATATAAGGTTTTAGGTTAAAAGTGTTGTTAATAATACCCTCATTTGTTTGGATCAGCATTAGAGCCTGCCCGGTAATTAACGGAATAATATTAATACCTTTTACAACCAACTCCTCATAGCCAGATGTTTTTATAAACACGGGATACTCTATAATTTCACCAATTTTTTTTGCAACATCATCAATTGTTTGCAACAAGAAGCCCGAACGCTCCTTAAAACGCTGTCCAACCTGCTCCATTACGTCTACATCAAAATTTTGATTTTCGATAAGATGATTTACAAAATACCTATATGCCTTTGTTGTTGGCACTCTACCCGAAGATGTGTGCAGTTGTTTTAAATAACCCATCTCCTCCAAGGCACTTAGCTCATTTCGCAATGTTGCACTTGATAAGCTGTTAAATAAATTACTTTGCACTCTTTCACTAGTTACTGGCAAGGCATTTTCTATATAACTTTCCACCACACCCAAAACCAGTTGCCGTTTGCGGTCATTAAGTTTAAAAGTATCATTATTACTCAAACAAACACGCTCCTTTTAGCGCTTACATTAGTGTTTTGTTAGCACTCTCTTTTATTGAGTGCTAACCATATTCTAGTCCTATTATATTCCAATGTCAACAATTTATGCCACAAATTTTTAAAAATTTTGTAAAATTTTTGTTCATAAATATGCACCGAGCATTAATTTAATAAATATAGTTATATTAAAAATAAAAACACCTTATAGAAAGGCGTTTTATTTTAAAAACATAAAAACTGATTAGCTTTCGTAAACTAAATCTAATATAATGCGATTTAATACATTAAATCCCTTGTCTGTTACATAAAGCTGGTTTTTATTCACTTTTATTAAATCCATATCCAAATATTTACTGATTATATCCGCTTTTTTTATGCGCAGGTCTACATTATACAATTTGCTTAAATCTTTTAAATTTATGCCTTTCGACTTGCGCAAACCCAGCATAACATACTCTTCAAATTCTTCTTTTGCAGTTAACTTTTCCATTGTTTCAACCGCAATGCCATTTTTATTAATATGTTCAATATACTCACTTGGATCTTCTAGATTAGAATATCGCATTTTGCCCACATAACTATGTGCACCTGCGCCAAAACCCACATATTCTTGCATGCTCCAGCAATTAAGATTGTGCTTACACTCATATCCAACTTGAGCAAAATTGCTGACTTCATATCTGTTAAAGCCACGCTTATGTAGATATTTTTTAAGATAATCATACATTGCAAGCACCCTTTCTTCCTTGGGGACTTTAATCTCGCCCTTTTGCACGCTATCGTAAAGTGGTGTACCCTCTTCTAATATAAGTGTATATGCTGAAACATGTGTGACACCCATTTTTGTAACATAATTAAGCGCCATCTTAACATCTTTTTGCCTTTGAGTAGGAAGCCCTATCATTAAATCAACATTGATATTTTGAAATCCAACACTGCGCAAGTGATTTATTGCAGTTTCAAGGTCTTTTTTTGTGTGAATTCTTCCAATCTTTTTTAGTAGGGATTTTTTTGCGGTCTGAAATCCTATACTAACACGATTAACCCCCGCCGAGCGCCACTCAAGTGCCTTTTGATAGTTTACAGAATTGGGGTTGGCTTCAATAGTAATTTCGCAGTTTTTGGCAAGTTTAAAATAGGATTTTACTCTAGATAAAATTGTGCTTATTCCACCTTTAACTAGGTGGGATGGTGTTCCGCCACCTATAAACACTGTAGTAACTTCTCTGCCCGCAAACTTGGTTTTGTAATACTCAATTTCTTTTACAAGTGCCTTAATGTACTCTTGTTGTAAATCATCTTTGCATGCATAGGAATTAAAAGAACAATACTTGCACTTGCTTGCACAAAATGGAATATGAATATATAACCCTAATTCTTTCATGTTTTATGTTCCTTTTACTTTTTATCACCAACTTTAAGGATAGACATAAATGCGTCGCTTGGAATTTCTACCGAGCCAATTTGTCGCATTTTCTTTTTGCCGCGCTTTTGTTTTTCAAGCAATTTGCGTTTACGGGTTATATCACCACCATAACACTTTGCCAAAACATCCTTGCGAAAAGCTTTAACCGTTTCGCGCGCAATTACTTTTCCGCCAATTGAGGCCTGAATAGGAATTTCAAACATCTGCCTTGGAATAACCTCTTTAAGTTTTTCAGCAATCGCCCTTCCTCGGCCATATGCCTTGTCCTTATGAACTATTAAACTTAAAGCGTCACAAACCTCGCCATTTAACATTACATCAAGTTTTACAAGCTCGCTTTTTTCATAACCCACCATCTCGTAATCCATGCTAGCGTATCCTCTTGAGCAGGATTTTAACGAATCGAAATAATCAAACATAATTTCGTTAAGCGGAATTTTGTAAATTAACTGACATCGACTTGAATCTAGATATTCTAGGTTTATATATTCCCCGCGTTTATCCTGGCTTAATTCCATAAGCGCGCCAACATACTCTGGAGGGGTAAAAATATTAACCTTAACCATCGGCTCTTCCATATAGGCAATTGATTGGGCTGGTGGCAAGTTTGATGGGTTACTAATTTCTAGTACCTCGCCGTTGGTTTTATGCACCCTATAACTAACCGAAGGAGCGGTGGTTATAAGGTCCAAATCAAATTCCCTTTCAAGGCGTTCCTGTATGATTTCCATGTGTAATAGTCCCAAAAAGCCACATCTAAAGCCAAAACCTAGTGCTTGCGAAACCTCTGGCACATACTCTAACGAGGCGTCATTTAACTTAAGTTTTTCAAGTGCATCTTTCAAATCATTATAATGACTGCCATCAGTACAGAAAACACCACTAAACACAACGGGCTTAACTTCTTTATAACCCTCTAATGGTTGTTTTGCAGGATTGTTTGCAAGCGTAATTGTATCTCCCACCTTTGTTTCGCTTACATTTTTAATTGAAGCCGAAATATATCCAACGTCACCTGCCATAAGTTCTTGTTGTTCAGTAGCTTTGGGCTCAAATATGCCCACTTCGGTTACATCAAATTCCTTGCCAGTTGCAAAGAATTTAATCCTATCGCCCTTTCTTACCGTTCCGTCCACTATTCTAACAAGGCATACAGCACCTTTAAAATTATCGTAATAACTATCAAAAATAAGTGCTTTAAGGGGCGCATTTGCATCGCCCTTTGGTGCTGGAATACACTCGATAATTTGTTTTAGAACTTCCTCAACATTTGTGCCCTCTTTTGCACTAACTGCGGGTGCAACATCCGCTGGAATGCCAATAATATCCTCAATTTCCTTACGTGCATTTTCAACATCCGCACTAGGCAAATCAATTTTATTTATAACGGGCAAAATTTCAAGGTCGTTTTCTAGCGCCAAATAAACATTTGCTAGTGTCTGCGCCTCTACACCCTGTGTAGCATCCACAATTAGTATTGCGCCCTCACATGCCGCCAACGAACGCGACACCTCATAAGTAAAGTCAACATGCCCTGGTGTATCTATTAAATTTAGGGTATATTGCTTTCCATTGTAGTTATATTTCATAGTGGATGGGGTTAGTTTTATAGTTATTCCCCTTTCACGCTCAATATCCATACTATCAAGCAGTTGATTGGTTAGGTCGCGCTTTGCCACAGTGTTAGTTATTTCCAAAAGTCTATCTGCTAATGTGCTTTTCCCATGGTCAATATGTGCTACTATACAAAAATTTCTTATAAGTTCTTTGTCCATTATTTTCTCCAATTAAACTACGCACATTATATCATAAAACCGCCTATATTCAAAGGGGTTTAAACAATTAAATGCGTAATTTTATTTGACTTTATGTCAGAAACAATATATTATAAAGTAAAACTTATACTATTTTTTTGCTAAAACATACTTTTTTTCTTGTTTATATTTAGCGATAGTTTATTTGAATTTTTTGAATTTAAATTTTATATTTGTTGCGTGCAACATATACTTATTTTATAACGAATATTGCAAAGGGTTATTATGGTTAAAAATATAGAAGCCGAGCAGGCTCAGGAATATACAAATCACAAAAAGAACATTATCAATTTAGTTAAAAATGGCGAATATGAAACTTTAAGGCAGTCGGATGAATACATAGATGTTATAAAACATTATTGGTTGATTGATAGTTACATTTCCAAACACGGATTCGAAACCGAGGGTCATCCCGCAAATACTTTAGGTGCTTACGAAAATGCGATAGAGATGGGCTACCCTATCCTTATCCCGGTTCACGCATTAAGTGACGGAGAGATTATTTGTATTAAAGATAAAACACTTGCTAACAGCAATAAGATTAGCGGATATGTAGCAAATCTAACCTTAAATGATGTTAAAGCCAACAAAATTTTAGACTCTGACGAATTTATTCCTACACTAAGCGAAGCGCTTAATCACATAAAAGGTCGTGTTCCTGTTATTATAGAGGTTATGAACGAGGGATTAGTTGGTGACACTGAACAAAAGGTTTTAAACGACATTGAAACATACATCAAAAAGTTTAATTTATTTGATAATGTTGCAGTTATGAGTATTAACCCATACTCACTAGGTTGGTTTTACGAGCAAGCGCCATGGCTTCCTAGGATTATAAGAAGTGGAAAATTTAGAATAAAACAATATGCGGGTATCAAAACCAAGCACTTACAAAAGCTAAAGTATGCAAATAATGTTGCACATACAGACTATGTTTGTTACAATGCTAAAGATTTACCATGTAAAAAAATTAACAAAGTTAAACCACTAGGCATTTTAGCATACAATGTTAAAAGTCAAGAAGAATATTTAAAGGTTGCAAAGTACTGCGATAGCATTATTTTTGAAAACTTTAAACCAGAAATTTAAAAGGTTATAAACAATAAAAATGAGCACCATAGTAATTAGTGCTCTTTTTTTGTAACTTCGTTTAAAATTATGTATTTTTAATTGTTGCGTGTCTTTTTCTTAACAAGACCTTTCTCTCGACCATTATTACTTGGAATGTAGTATTCTGCATCTTTTACAGCTTTTGGCAGATATTGTTGTTTAACATATCCACCAAAATCGTGCGGATATTTATAAGTACCAGACTTATCGTTGTAGCCCGCTGGATGATTTTTAAGGTTATTAGGCACAACAGCTTCAGGATGCTTAACCACATCAGCTGAAGCACGGCTCATTGCCAAGTACACAGAGTTGCTTTTTTCAGCCTCACATAAGTAAATAATTGCATGGCATAAGGCAAGGTTACACTCCGGCAAACCCAATTTTTCACAACTGATTAGCGCCGAAATGGCAAGTAACAACGCGTTACTATCCGCCATGCCAACATCTTCGCTAGCATGCGCAATTAGTCGCCTTGCAATAATCAAAGGGTCATAACCACTATTTAGCAGTTTTTGGCAATAGAACAAAGCAGCATCAGTATCGCTACCCCTTAAGCTTTTACAAAACGCGCTTAAAATATCATATGACGTGTTTTCATCTAACGCTGTAGCGCGTTTTTGTACGCAATCAACTGCTACTTCTTTTGTAATTTCTATTTTACCACTTGTGTTTGCAGGTGTGGTTTTTACGGCTAGTTCTAGGGCGTTGTATGCCGAACGCATATCTCCCCCAACTGCCCACGCTATATGTTTTGCTGCTTCGTCAGTTAGTGTTACTGGAAGGTTGCCATACCCACGTTCTTTATCCACAACAGCATTGCGTAACGCGTTTACAATGTCATTTTCGTTAAGCGGTTTAAATTCAAAGATGTTGCATCTACTCACAATCGCCCTTGTCATGCTAATATACGGGTTTTCTGTTGTAGAACCAATAAATATTATAGCGCCATTTTCTATTGCTTCCAGCACACAATCACTTTGCGCTTTACTCCAGCGGTGGCACTCATCTAAAAGCAAATAGGTTTTTGTACCATACAACTGAAGGTTGGTTTTGGCCTGGGCTATTATTTCCTTTGCATCTCCCACACCAGAACTAACGGCGTTTAACCTTTTAAAAATGCCGTTGCATGAGTGAGCTATAATATTTGCAATAGTAGTTTTGCCTACGCCCGGAGGACCCCAAAAAATACAACTGCCAAAAGAGTTGGCTTTTATTGCACGAACCAAAAACGAGTTAGGATATATTAAATGTTCCTGCCCTACAAAGTCCTCAATTTTGCTTGGACGCATTCTATCTGCTAAAGGCGCGTATTTTTTTATATCCTCAAACATGGTTAAATTTTCATCAAAGTTATTTTTTGCCATAATGGTTCCTTATGTTTTCGTTATATTAAATAGTTTTTCTTCATATTATTATACAATAAGTTAGTTTAAAAATAAAGGGTTATTTACTTTTTTATTTTTTATTATTTTTTGAAAATAACTATTGCATTATAAAAAATTTTTTGTTATAATTGCGTTGCAAAAATAAAAAGGGGGTAAATTTTATGGAAGATTTTAACGGAAAAATTTATAATATTAACGAAGTGATTGGCATGCTTATTAACCTTGGACTAGAGCCTGATGGAATAACTGAATATCCAAAAATAAGCGAATTTGGCGAATACGAAAAAGTAAGTTGTTTAGAAATGAAGATTAGTTTACCCTCACTTTTAAATATTTTCGCAAATGAAAGCAAAGACATGAAAGAAATTAGACGCGTAAGTAGAATTTTAGATAACAACAATTCCATGCCCAAGAGCGTTAACTTGCAATACTCAACTATAAAGTTCGAATATCCCAAAACAACCTTTTCTTCTGAAGATGTTTTAGAACTTATAAGCGAACTTGACAATGGAAAAAACATTAACAAAGGTTATGTTACATATTTCCCAAATGCAATTGTAGATAAGCATATGCACGAATATAGAAACTGCATGCTTTGGGTTAATATCTTAAATCCTATTGAGCAGGTTAATAGCGCAATAAAAGCAAATATGTATTGCCGTAAAGATGAACAGTATATGGAACAGCAAGCAAGGTTAAAAGGAGAGATATTTGCCTTAAACAGAAAGTTACAAGTTGTGGATAATATTTGCAACCTAACCAAAAAACTTAACCGCACGGAAATAACGAATATGGTTTGTAAACCACACTCTGCAAAAGCACTAAACTCAAATAAGGCGGAAATTGAAAAAGTTATTCAGGCTGGAAATAATGAAATTAATAATGTTGCGGGTAATGAAAAAAAATCTATTCTTTTGACTAACACATATCCACGATCAAAAACAACGAACACAAAAGTTCAGAAATATATAAAAGAAATTAACAATATAAATAAAATTGTTAAGTAAAAAACCACTCAAAATTGAGTGGTTTTTTATTATTAGAATAGCCGTAAGCGGAGTTCTGTATTAATTGGTTATCTATCTCGACCAGTAGTCGCCCGCTGGCTCTAGCGATGTAACAAGGAACTGCCGAGCAAGTTTATATCGTTCCTTTATCTTGCATCAAGTGGGGTTTACAGCAAACCTATGTTACCACAGGTCTGGGTGGGCTCTTACCCCACCTTTCCACCCTTACCAATTGCTTGGCGGTATATTTCTGTTGCACTATCCTTGGGGTCGCCCCCAGCAGTCGTTAACTGCCACCCTGCTCTGTGATGCTCCGACTTTCCTCAAGGTCGTTGGACCTCGCAACCAAATGTCTATCTAATATAAATATTATATCACGAAATGCCAAAAAGTAAATACTAATCCGCTACAAATAATCATTTTTGTTCATTACCTTTTGTAATGTTTCAAGAGATTTTTTTTCTAACCGCGAAATATAAGAACGGCTTATGTTAAGTTTTTTAGCAACCTCTTGTTGGGTTAGCACAGGTGTATTGTTAAGCCCATAGCGCATGCAAATAATTTCATACTCGCGCTTTGTAAGGTGTTTTTTTAACATGCCCTCTAGTTTTTGTGCAACCACAAGGTTTGCCACCTCTTCCTCAACATTATTATCAGGCGACACAGCAAGGTCTATTATCGAAATTTCATTGTCCTCACTATCAGCGCTTAAAACATCCTCTATCGAAACAGTGTTTTTATGTTTTTTATTAACGCGCAACAACATTAATATCTCATTTTCAATACACTTTGCCGCATATGTAGAAAACTGCGTTCCGTGTCCCGTTTTGTATGTATTTATGGCTTTAATTAGCCCCAAACTACCTGCACTTATAAGGTCATCTGCCTCTTCACTGCCGTTATATTTTTTAACAATATGCGCCACCAGCCTTAAGTTATGCTGAATAAGCACCTCTTTGGCATGCTGGTCACCATGCCTAAATTTTTCTAAATATTCTGCCTCTTGTTTGGCAGTAAGTGGTTTTGGAAAAGACGAATTGTTGTTTACATACGCTGAAAACAGCATAACCTTTTGTAAAAATAAAGCAAAACTCTCAATAACCATTATACCCTCGCTTTAAATAGGTATATGTTAAAAATTGTCGAATTTTGCTTGTACAACAAAAAAACTAATAGCTAAACGTTATTCGTTTTAAAAATATAATATATAAAGAATTTATTTTAAATTTAGTTTAGATTATTTTTAGTTGTAGTTTCCTTGCGAAGTATATCGCCTTGATTTAAAGGCAAGTTTGTGTAAATGTAAAGTTTTTGCTGAACAAGTGACGCATCCAAAACATCCTCGCCTTTTTCGTTTTGCATTTTAGTTATTGTTATGGTTTTATTAAACACATCTGTTGGCGAAAGTACTTCTAGCACATCTCCCACCTTAAAACGATTGCGCATTTCAACAAGCACTTTGCCGTCTTTCATATCCTCAAGAATATACGCCATAAACTCATGTGTTTGAACAGGCATGCTGGTTTGGGTGTACTCCTTATCATCTGCGCCAAAATAAAAGCCAGTAGTATAACGGCGGTGGCTTGCCTTTTCTAATTCTGCCACCAAGTCAGCAGGCACACAATACTCCGCGCCTGTTTTGTTGCATTCATAAAGATAGTTTAATGCGCGCCTGTATGCGTTAACTACTGTAGCAACATAGTATGGGCTTTTCATTCTGCCCTCTATTTTAATTGAAGCAACGCCGGCGTCTGCCAGTTCTTTCAAGTGTTCTATCATATTTAAATCCTTGCTGTTAAGAATGTATGTGCCGTGGCTATCTTCTTGAATTTCATAAGATTGCGCGCAACCGTTGCATTTATCTGCGCGGGATTTTTCGGTTAAGTAATATTCCCACCTACATGCTTGAACACACGCCCCGCGATTACTATCTCTGCCAGTAAAATAGTTAGAAAGCAAACATCTACCCGAATATGAAATACACATAGCGCCATGCACAAAAACCTCCAACTCTACATCACTTGGAATAAACGCGCGTATTTCCTTAATTTCTTTAAGTGAAAGTTCACGGGCAAGCACCAAGCGCTTTGCTCCATAATCACAAAAGGTTTTTGCAGAAAATTTGTTGGTAATATTTGCCTGAGTAGAAACATGAAGTTCCAATTTTGGCGCGTAAGTTTTAACAAAATTCATTACACCAATGTCACTTACAATAACACCATCCACCTCAATCTCTTGCAGATACTCAACATATTCTTTTAAACCATCAAAATCACCATTATGCGCCAAAATATTAACGGTTACATAAATTTTTTTGCCTAAATTGTGAGCATATTCACATGCTTGTTTTAGTTCATCATAGTCAAAATTATCGCTTAATGCTCTTAAGCCAAACTGCTTTCCGCCTATATAACAAGCGTCTGCACCATAATAAAATGCAGTCTTAAGTTTTTCAAAATTACCCGCAGGTGCTAATAATTCCATTATTTTTCCTCTTTTTGTGTTATTGCTATGCCATCCTCAATTTGTAACAATGTGCTTTTTAATGGTGTAACATTAATCTGTTTTAAAAATTCCCTTAAGTTAACCACAATGGTGCGATATTTGTGTGGTGGGTATTCATCCGATTTAACCATTCCCTTAAACAACACATTGTCAGAAAACATAACCCCACCATCTGTCAATAAATCTGTTAAACTAGGTAGATACTTAACATATTGGCCTTTTGGACCATCCAAGAAAATAAAATCAAACCTTTCACCCCGCTTCTTAAGCTCACAAATAAGTTGCATTGCATCCATATTAAACATTGTAACCCTATCACTATAATTAAAGCGTTTAAAGTTATCCTCTGCCACCTTAAATAAAACCGGATTTAATTCCACTGTAGTAAGATGTGCATTTGTGTTTTTCAAAATATTTATGCCCGAATAGCCTATTGCCGTGCCAATTTCAAGTACGCGTTTAGGAGTGCACTTTTCTAGGGTTTGTATTAAAATTTCCAAACTTTTTGGACGTATAATTGGGATATGATTTTCTTTAGCATATAAAATAATATTTTCCATAAATTCCTTAATATCGCGCTATCTAGTTTCTATTATAATAGGCTCAACCATTGGTCTGCGCTTAATTTTTTTATAAAAATAGTTTGTTAACACTTTTTTAATGCTTTGTTTTATGCTAGCCCAATCATGAGATTTAAAATCAGCAGAAATAACTGTGTTTATAAGCAAATCCTTTGCTTCTTCAATAATATCCTCATTACCTTTGTAATAAATAAATCCACGAGAGATGATATCAGGTTTGCTGGTCAGGCTACCATTTGAGGCCGAAATTGTTATAATAGGAATACATATGCCCTCGGTTGCAAGTGTTGCTCTGTCGCGCTGAACTGCACCACCAGCCTCACTAACCTCTAACCCATCCACAAGTTTTATTCCCGCTTGAACAGTTCCAGATTTTTTTATTGAGCTTTTTGTAATTGTAATTGTATCACCAAGGTCCGGAATACAAATGTTGCGGGGGTTCATTCCCAAAGATTCCGCAAGTTTTGCATGAGCCTGTAGATGGCGGAATTCACCATGGCAAGGCACAAAGAATTTAGGTTTTAATAGCGAATGAATAATTTTAAGTTCCTCTTGATAAGCGTGTCCGGATACATGAACATCGGCAAGGCGTTCGTAAATAACTTCTGCACCTTTTTTGTATAATGCGTTTATAACATTATTAATATTTGCTTCATTTCCAGGAATCGATGATGCCGAAAAAATTACATAATCGTTGGAATTAATCTCTATTTTAGGAAATTGTCCATCAGCCATGCGTGATAGTGCACTATTTGGCTCACCTTGACTACCTGTACACAAAATTAGCGTATTTTCGTCTGCCATCTTATCAACATTGTTCGCGTCACCTAATAGCTCACGGTTAAACTTAAGTTCACCAATTTTACTAGCAGTTTCGCATACATTTAGCATACTTCTTCCCGTAAAAATAACCTTTCTTCCATACTTTTCGCACAAATTCAAAATTTGCTGTATACGGTGTATATTAGATGCAAATGTTGCAACAATTATTCTTTTCGAGCGATTTTTTGCAAACAAACCATCTAGCGTTATTCCAACATTTTTCTCGCTCATGCTATAACCTGGTCGTTCGGCATTTGTAGAATCTGCTGTTAGCAACAAAATGCCTTTTTTGCTTAACTCTGCCAAGCGCACAAGGTTCATAGGCTCGCCATCAATTGGAGTAAAGTCCATTTTAAAATCACCAGTGTGGAACCATACACCCACCGGAGTTGTTATGGCAAGCGAAAATGAACCGCTAACCGAGTGTGTAACCTTAATAAACTCAATTGTAAAACAACCAAGTTTTATAGTTTGGTTATTTTTAACAATGTTTGGTTTGCAAGATATTTTGCGGTGCTCTTTTAGTTTGTTTTCCACCAAAGCGCATGTTAGTTTACTGCCATAAACAGGCACTTTTAAATCTTGTAGTAAATATGGCAATGCGCCAATGTGGTCCTCGTGACCATGGGTTAAAATAACCCCTCTTATTTTTTGTCTATTGTTTTGTAGGTAGGTAAAGTCAGGAATAACAAGGTCAACCCCCATCATGTCGTCACTTGGAAATGCAAGTCCTACATCCACAATCAAAATGTCGTTCTGACACTCCAACGCCATAAGGTTTTTTCCAACTTCCCCCACGCCACCTAAAAACGATAGTTTTAAATTTTGTGTTCTGTTGTTCATACTTTCTCCTTAATTAATAAAAATTTCTCACAAAAAATTTACTAAACCAAGTGGTTTAATACGCATAAAAAATGTAATGAATGTCAAATTGGGCCAGTTTGACATTTCAAAAAAGTTTTAATATAAACAGGTTTTTTTAAACTCACAAACAAAAACCTATTAATGTATGCTGAATATATATTACACCAAACAACAAAAATAATCAAGTATTTTTATAATTATTACAGTTGGAATTAATTTTAAAATCAACTTTCGCCATTTTCTTACAATTCGCTCATACAAAAAAGTAACCAATCGGTTACTTTAAATCGTGTATTTTTGAGTACGAAGTTTTTCTGTATATTCCATTGTTTTGGGAGCAATAACATTGTATGGGTCAACATAAAACCTTTGACCAATCGACATATAATACGCAACCATTCCAAAAATGCTGGTTAGCAAAAAGGATAAAGGAATTGTTATAATAAGCGCAACACCAAAACTACAAAGGCATCCAAATACGTTAATAAATATAAGCGTTACAACAAGTACAAAAGCATTTCCGAAAGTTTGCCAAAAACGACGCTTTGCAACAATAAAATTGCCTTTTAGGCCCGTAATTACACCTTTGTTTTTTGTGACCATAGCGGGCACCCATCCGCAGGTTAGTGTTAGTTTAAGTGATTGCAAAAGCGTAAAACCAACTATTAAAATAAATGGCGCAAGTACAAGGATTATTCCGTTTAACTTAAACAATCTTAATGCATAAACTAATAATGCAAATATCCCTAAATCAAGCGGTAAAAGCGTTATTAAATACATTCCGCCAAACGCTAAATTGCGCTTAATTGTGCCAAAAAAGTTAGTCATAAAACCTTGCTTAACATTGCTGTTCATATATATGTTTAGCACACCTGCTGTTGGCATCTGATATAAGTTAAATACAAAACCACCTAAAATAATCGAAACAAATAAGAATGCTATTATAGGCACAACAAGTTTAGTAAAGTTGCCAATGATAATTTGTACAAACATTGTGGAAAGAAGCGAAATATTTTCAAACAAAACCTTAAGATTTAATGATGTAATAAAGTCAAAATAAGTATCCGAAATAGCCTCAAAAAAACCTTCCGCAACTAGCACCTCATAAATTGGCAAACTAACAACAAACATAAGGCCAAGAACAAAAGCCAAGGCTACAATAAAGTATATTAAAAGTTTCCAAATCAAACTTGCATTAGAAAACATGAGTTTAAATGTATTCTTGTAAAGCATAAAACACCTCTTTTTGTAGTATAAATCATATTTCACTTTTTGGCAATTATTTAAACTGCTTTTAATTAATTTAATCCAACAAATGGCACTAATACAAACAAAAAAGCACAGCATTTTTGCTGTGCTTTTTAAACCATATTAAAGTAATCGCCATGCCTTATGGCTTTTTTTTAATTGCAACTAGTGAAAATTTTCGTCAGAATCGCTTACGCGAACTCGCTCGGCAATCATAATATCATTATCGCTATTAGAAGATACATTTTCAAAACAATTATTTTGTGCTGATTGTTTTAGATTTGTCTCACTTTTACTATTATCATTATCCACAACAGAAATGGCCTCAGGTTCTTTTTTAAAAACTTGCAACTCATTGTTCAAAACTACACTTTTAGCTATGTTTTCAACAGTTTCCAACATATCTGGAATTGTACTTTGTTCTTCATTTTTGTCATTAAACAAACATGTTTGCATTTCTACATCAGTTGTTTTAAACATCAAGTTTTCTTCAAAGGTTTCCTTAACTTCATCAGACGCACCAGAATTATCTTGTGTTGTTTCTTCATTCTGTAGTGGCTCGGTTTGCGCGGGCTTATTAACAATACCCAACACAACCAATACACCACACACTGCCATAATTATGTTTTCTATTAATGTAGTTTGAAATTCGTAGCCAAAAAGCGATGCCACACTTTGTATTAAAATTATAATTGCACTAGAAAGCGACATCCAAAACCCATAAGTCTTAAATCTATTTTTCATCCGCAACCTCCGTTTTAACATCGGATTTTGGCGAAACCATGTTAAGATGCGCCTTAATTTCGCTTACATCTTCCTTAACATCCTTAACCACTTCCAACGAGGTCGACAAGTTTTCTATAGTTTTCTGATATTTTTGTTCGCGCGTTCTGCTATCTTTTAGCTGAAATACCAACAATGCTAAAAAAAGGACCGCCCATATTCCATTTGAAATTGCCAAGTTAAATATTTTTTCCCACATTATTCATACTCTTTTAGCAAATCTGCATATTTTCCGCCCAAACTCTCAATAAGCGCAGGGGTATTTTGCAAAATTTGCTTTGCTGTTTCTTTAGAGTAGTTGCTTAAAAAACCTTTAACAAGTTCTAGCGTTTTATTACTTTTATAATCGTTTAAAACTTTGTTTCCAAAGTGCTCTTTGTTAATAGTAACCTTGTCCGTATTAAAATTTGTATTTTGCAAACTGTTCTCAAGTTCTTTATATTTTTCTTCGTACTCTTTTTCATAGTTAACAATTTGCTTTTTGTGTTCATCTGCTTCTTTTAGCTTCTCGCTGTACAGTCCATTCAGTTTTTTTAACTTTTCATCAATTTCCACCACTTTAGCTATATCAAAAGAGTTTAGTGCATCTTGACGCGCTTTCTTAAGCGTTTCTGTTTCAACATATATGCCATTTAACTCTCTTGTCATGTTAGCATTAATCTCTTCAAAGCGCTTGTACTCATTTTTTTCAAGCATTGTTTTGTTTTTAAGTTCCAAAGCGCCTTCAAGCCACTTCATCTCCATAAGAGTTTCCTCAGTTGGCTCGGTAGTAACATTGCTGACCGTCATATCTTCACTTTCTGCCACTTGCAAAATTGGTTCTTTTACCTCGCAAGCGCTGTCAAGGTTTTGTATTTCAGAAACCAAATTAAGCACATCTGCACTTACCTCACTTTGTTTAGCAAGATTAAGTGCATCATTATATGTTTGCTCATCAATTAAATTAGAAAGCATATTTCCTCCTCCATTTTTTAAAAATTGTTTATGGTTAAAGCTTGCCACAAAGTTTTTATATTGCCGCAAAATATTTTCTTTAACAATACTATTCAATTTCCACCTGCGTAACTATGTCATCACAAATTACATAAATGTTGCCATCATAAACAAAGCCTTCCTGACAATTGTAATATTTATAAACGCCATAGCGAGTTATATCCTGGCATACATCATCTGTTGTTACAGAAAAAACTTGCAAGTCTAAGCAGTTATTCATATATGTAAACAGATATAGTTTATTCTCACCCATAAAAGCCATGCTATCCTCACCCATGCCACATTTAAATGGCGTACAAAATTCACCTGTGTCTGTACTTCTAACACACAAATAAACTTCATTGTTTGCTGTAAGAAAATAAAACCCATTAACATAGCTTGAGCAAGAGTTAACAATTGATCCGATTAACTTAATTGGCGATTTAACACTTGGTGTTATTGTGTAAGTATTAACAATTGTCCCATCACATTTCACAACACAAACAGTAATAACATTATCTATGCTATAAATAACTTGCACCAAAGCATCAGTTGAGCTTTTTAAAAAACTGATACAAGCAACATCAACTTTAACATTACATATATTACTTACCAAGTCACCAATTTTTACATCCAATTCACTACCAGATTTTAACAAAAAACATTCTTGCTTAACTGCATTAGCATTAGTTGGATCAATACAATAATCAGTATCAATTATATTTGCATATGGCAATAGTCCACATTTAGTTTTTATTCCATTTTTAAATGAATCAAAATCAACATACTTATCATAATACATGTCACCATCTAGTTTGTTTAAAACTAGTAAAAAATTTCTTGTGCCCTTTATCGTTCTTTTATCACTTTTTACACCATTTTTAAATTTTGCATTAATTTTCAGCACAAAATTTAAAATTTTTCTAGATGTATCAGATGTAAGTTTAATGACAATATTACATAAATTACTGACAGTAACGTTATCTATGATGTTAAATTTTGCACCTGTTTGTGATAATATAAGCACATCATTTATTAATAACTCTAGCGTTACTTCATTATCAAGTTCACCAAAAATTTGAATATTTGCACAGCTACCTTCTTCACACTGTAGTAAAAAACCTTTAGAATAACTTTGATAAAAACTTCTTTTTGGTAGATTAAATCTTTGAATTTTTTGAGCATATAAATAATTATCTTGGATGATTTTATCCTTCTCTAGTTTTACGCTTTTTGTATAGGCAATTGAAGCATAATCTTTACCGCTAATCATAGATAACCTACCATAATTTTTGGTGCAGAAATTTTTGTTTCGGGATCACTTGCAGATATTTCTACCGATAAATTATATCCTCTTAAATTTGGCGACAGAGTAATAGTATCTTCTGAACCTAAAATTTCATACACATATTTTTGTCCATCAACAATAAAAGTGATGGTAGCATCTTTTTCGCAATTTATATAAAACTTTTTAAATAATTTTTTCTTGTTTGGCATATCAAAATCCCAACAGCCCGACTTCCAGTACTTCGCTAAATTATTATTAAAAACTTTACCAGATTCGTCTATAACACCAATTTTATGAACATCATTTTCTTTAATCACAACTGCTAAAAAGTTTTGGTTAATTTCCTTAATTGCATTCATAAAAGTTATATCAACGCCTCTTAAAATTGACAGCTCATTTGTTGTTAAATCAAATTTCAATAATGCGTTTGTGGTATAGTCTCCATTTTTCTCACACCCAATTAAATTGTTATCATCAAAGTTAATTTTACATGCCAAATAATAGGCATTATTATGATATTCTGCACATAAATACTTGGTAATTTTTCGCAGCAAACTTTCTACTTTTACCTCAATTTTAGAAACTGTATTGCCGTTAAATGAATATAAGCCGTCAGTAGTCATAAACAATATCTTATCTCCGCATACGCAAACGGTATCACCTTTTATGCTATTACTAGATAAAAACATATTTTCGGTTTGTGGTTCACTTTGCTGTTTGTGTGCGGTAATTTTTGAAATGCCATACTCTCTAAACACATATACATAGTCTTCAAATGCAACAACCTTTAAGCAATTTCCTCGTCTATCTTTAAATTCAATGCTTCCTGAATCATCACTGTTAATAGCCCAATTTGTTGGGTCATCTTCATGCGAATACCAAACCTGATTTTTATGGTCCACATCTGTTACATACAGTCTGTTATTATGTATGCAATAACTATTAATAGTAGGAATATTTGTTATAGTTCGCAATGCCTGATTTCTCATATTGTAAGCTTGCATGCCAGCATCCTTGGTTATAAAAATATAATAAGGGTCACCATTAATACGATAAAACATAAATTTAGGTACGCTTTCTACCTGCAAAGTTGAAGATAGTGGCAAAATAGTTCCGCTATTAATATACATGTAATGCATGTAAATGCGTTTATCCGAACCATAAAATATTAACCATCTACTAAGCGTTTCAGTTTCAGAAAAATAATTTTCATAGTTCCATATTGTTAAAAGTTCCACATCTTCAGGATATCTTATACCCCTTATTTTTTCTTCGTCAGTTAAGTCATATCGTATTTTAAGGTCGCCAACACCCATTCCAGTGGTTAGCGCACCATTTTTATATGAAAAATTGTATGAATTTGTAGAAACATTCATAGGAATAATATTCTCGTCAATGTCAGTATTAATTCCTGCTTCAAAATTTGCATAGTTAAAAAGCTTGTATTTTAATTTTTTACCACCTTCCTTGCCAATCATTATTTCCACCTTCTTTTAGGCATAACAACATTTTTTCGTGTTCTTTGCAAGGCTTTCATTGCATTTTTAAAACGTTCTTCCCAGATTTCACCATCATCGTAATTGCCTTTTATAAACAAGTATTCACTTGCAACTCCGTAGGCAAAAATACGTGTGTTAATTTTAATAGGATAAGCTGTTATACTTGAATCGTAAGTTACATCTTCTGGCAAATATGCATACTTAATTGTGATATTGCCTTTAACAGTTTCTACTCCTTCATTAGTAACCTTAAACGGCGTAACATATCCGTAATCGTCTTTTACTTGCAAGATGTCAAAAATAGTTGATTTTGTTATGTCTGAAAATGGCACAGTATTTACATTTGTTAGCAGTTTTTTGCTAGAAATAAGGGGAAAGTAGTCAGTTGCTATAATGTTATTGACAAAATTTACACATTTTACTAAAAGGTTTTGTTCATTTTGTAAGTGTCCAGCAAAATTATCTGTATTAATTGCAGTAAGCAATCGGTTATCATCCAGTAAGTATGCAACATCCGTTATTATTTGTTTTACAGTCATATTTTCTCCTTTTTTTAAATCCATTTGTTTTTATATATATCTTCCACATCAAAATCTTTTGTGTGGGCGTTAGAATAATTGTATATATCCTTAAAAATACATTTACATTCGTCTAAAATTTTTTCGTTTTGCGCTGTTTCAATTTTATTATTTGTTTCTTCAATCTCAAAAAAAATCTTACTGGAGTTTCGTACACTAGTTTTAAAGGTGTGCTCAATAGCACGCGCATCCAGTGTGTCAAAAGGAAAAGTTAAGCAATAGGTGCTTTTACCCTGTGCAGAGTTGTGCAACTCGAATTTTTTGTTTTTTGTATTAAACAAAACAAAATAATCACTGTCTATATTTTTTAATCGTTTAGCGATATTAAACATATCGTTTTGTATTAGAATTTTCATAACTCCTCCTTTAAAAATAAAGGGGCAAGAATAAACTTACCCCATATATTGTTTTCTATTAAGAAATAGTAATGCCACTTATTTTGCCTTGACCAGATGGTTTATCGCAAATTAATTCGGCATATTTTACAAGGGTTGCGGTATATGCTGGGTAGCCTGCTTTTTGTTTTAGAACGGAACCGTCATCACCTTCCAACCATTGCCAATCGCAAAGCTGATGCAATGTAAACTCTTTGGTATTTAAAAGCAACATATTTTGGCCACCAACAAAGCGATCGCTCATGATAGGAATTCCACCATAGCTTATTGCTCTAAAACCACCATTAAGCTCCATTGTATCAATATTTCTGCGATATGTGCTTAAATAGGTTTGGTAAGCACGTTTAACTGCACTTGAACAAGAAATAAAGTCAATATCACTACCAACATTTTCGTCTAACTCGTCAATTGCTGTTTGAATTAACGCGTCGCTAATTGCTCCTGCGTTTGTTTTTGTATAAGGGGTTAACCAAGGATTGCTTGATTTAGAAACTCCGTACAAAGTAGATACTGTTGGGTCAAACAACGCTTCAATACCTGTAATCTCGTTCATAAGAGAGTTTTGAACAGTAAGTTTAAAACCGCCATCTGACACATCTGCTACATAGATTTTTTTGTTTAATGTTACTTGTTTATTGGTTTTGTTAATAGAAACAATTCTTAAACCACCATACAATTTGCTATTATCTGTAGAGTCTATAACATCAACTGTCATACCTTCAATTAAGTTCTGAACACTATCAACTGTTACAACTTCACTTTGTGCTGAACTACTTGATGCTGCAGATGTTAATTCTGCTAAAAAGCCCGAGCCGTTTCCATAAAGCATTCTGCTAAAGTTATAAGCGCTTGCTTTGATAAGGCCTTCCATTTCAGCATTTAAAAGATTTACGAATGCGCCAGCGTTGTTTTGGCTTGCTCGTATTGCCTTATCCGAAATTTCAATTGTTCCATACAAGTTTTTAAGTTGGCTAACAAATTGAACATAGTTGTTTCCGCCTGCTAAAGGAAGCGGTCCATCTTCTGCACCTGCACCAATACCGCCATTGATACCAAAAGGTGCAACTTTTCTTACTTCCTTACCTGTTACATAGGTAGAAGATTGTTTAATTTTTGCAAATAAAGGGTTTGTATTTACATTTAGTTGGTTGGAAATAACGCCCAAATATACTGTTTTTAACGCTTTATCTGCGGTGTCTAATGTTACCATATTTTCTCCTTATAAATTATTTAAATAAAAGTTGTGCCATACTCATTGCCTCATTTAAATCTTTAGGTTGAACTGCTGGCGTAAGCGTAGTTGCGCATCCTCGTGTTTCCGCCATAACTCGTGGAGTTTTTGGCAGTTCAGCTAAATATTTTTTAACAATGTCGTTAACAATTTGAGGGTTGTTTTTAAGATATTCATTCAAAAATTTGTCATCTTTAAACAGTTCCTCATTTGTTTTGTAGTGTTTGTCCAAAACTTTTGCATAAGCAATATTCAAGGGGTTTTTGCCACATGCCAAAACCTTATCTTTACTAATTTCCTCTGCAATTTCGTTTACAAACACCTTTGCACTTTTATGGGTGTTTAAAAACTCCGCCAAAGTGCTATGCCAATCTTCCTTAAGATAGCATGGTGTTTCCGAAACATCTTCAGAAGCATTATCACGCATCCCAAGCTTTTCCAACTCGCTTAACTTTTGGCACTTTTTTGTAAACTCGCTTTGCAAGTTGTTATACGCGTTAAGCAGGCTGTTGGCATCTTTAAATTTACCTAATGGAGAGCCTTCTGACGCCGATGCTATTTCGTCAAATTCTGCCGTTGCAGTAGAGCCGTTGTCTTGTGGTTGTTCTCCATTTAATTTTTGTATTTCTTCCATCTTATCCTCTTTTTATTCATGATTTTGATTGTTGCATTTTTTATGTTCGCGAATATGAGCTAGCATAGTTTGTTGAATGTCAGGATTGTGCTTGACCGCCTTTTCAAACTCTTTTCCTAACATAAAACATACGTGCTCGTTTATGTGAATATTATGGTCATCAATTTCCATTGGCGCATTAATTTCATGTGTTTTAATCAAGTTGTAATTTTCATCATTTGCTCTATTTGTTTGCAAACTACGCAAATCCTGCGTATTATCCCAAATACCAAATCCTAGCTGTTCAAGCACTTTTTGTTTGGTAGAATTTGTCATTTTTCCACTTTCGTCTTGTAGCAAACCTGTGTTTAAAAGGTCGTAAATAAAGGAACGTTTTTGTGTGACTGTTTGCGTTAGTTCGTTCTCAGTTTCAAATACAACATCTTCACTTGTGATGTCCGAATTTTTCCAATAGAACATCTCAATTCCACCATTTTCACCCACCAAGCGTGAAGTATGCGGAATAACTGCAAATTGCTTATAAAGTCGCAATATGTGTTTTGCAATTTCTTTAACGCCAGACTTTATTTCGTCCGCACTTGTTAAAATACGCTCCTCGTCTTGTTCCATAAGCAACTGAAGTGCAACACCACTTATATTTCCCGTTCTGATTGTGTGATTGGTTAGCATATCACTTACCCCGCTTATGTTTAAAAACTCCTCTAGTAGCCTATCTTCCTCGTTTTCGAACGAAGCAGGGATGGTTTCGGAAGCAAGCATTTTAGGTTGTGTAGCACCTTGTCTATACACCAAAATTTTGCCAGGACACAATCCTTCGTCTTCCAAATTTTCAATATCAACCGAACCATCCTCAACAGCCAAAACTCCCATTGAAATACGGTTTAAAAATTCGTGTTTACGATTTTTAACTGCATTGTATGCGCGCTGAACGGGTATACAGCGTTCTATGATACTTGTTCCCCAAAACGAATTTGGAACTGGCAAGCAGCATTGTTTTATAAACGGGAAACCGCGTTTTGAGTTAAGTTGGTTTTCGTATGGCAATTCGCCAACATGTATAAGGCGCTCACCCGCCACAATAACCAATCGCCCATTAGGGAATTCAACACTAGGGGCTTCATAGCGTTCAATAACAACTGCATGGTTTTTCTGCATTTTTTTGCCTACACTTGTAGCGCTAGCCTGATATCCTAACCCACCAAGATTTGTAATACTTTCAAGCGAGAACACATCAATGTCATCACCCTTTACATCTACTCCCCAAATATTTTTAATTTCATCTACCTGATAAGCCCTTGCGTGAATAATGCTTTTGCAATCATCCACCTGACTATATGTGTTGCTGTCGGGATAAATTTCAAATGGCGATACGGCTGTTATTTCTGCTTCGCCCTCATAAACAGGTGCTCCATTTTCGTCATAAGAAACCAAACGACCTTTTTGCGCATTCCAACTTACTTTGTAAAAAGATGTGCCAGTAATTTCACTCCACATGGTTGCTTTTGCAATAATGCTATTTAGATTTAAATCATATGAAATTGACTTAATAAGATTTTTGCTTACCTTTGCACAAGCAATATCCTTTGGGTCATCACTAAAAGGCACGATTGTTAGTGCAGGACGAATTTTTGCCAGCTTGGACATACGCAAATCCACAATTGGTGCAATGTGGTTAAACACTTCTCGCTCCTGCCAAAAAAACTGTTTTTTCTCATCTATAAGGTCATTTTTTCCATTTAAAAAGCAATACTGATTTCCTAGCAAAAAGTTGATGTTTAACTGCCAAGTGCTTTCAAATGCGCGTTTGTTTATTTGGCGCTGTTTAAAATCTTCTAACACCTCATGAACAAGCATTTTATCATTTGATAATTCATTGTTTAATTCTGTCATAATTACCTCTTTTTTGTATTGTTGTTTAATATATTTTTTGGACTTTTGGGCACCAAAAACGCCCCTATGTTTTCGTATAGTTGTCTTACACAATCTGCACACATGTTAATGCATGCATCACCTTTGGACTTAGTGTTAAACAGGCTGTATTTTGCCAAGTTTTCACATCCAGGCATATCACAACATATCTTGTAGGTTATTTCCTCAATTTTCATATTTTCTCCTTATTCAGTTTGATTAAATCCCGCAGAGGTTGCACCTTTATCTAGCAGTTCACGCAAGCGCTTTCGCTCTTGCTCAAGCTCCTCTAAACTAAAGTTTTCGTACACATTTTCTTCTTTACCCTCTAGTTCGCCCAAAAGAAACTGCAAGGCGTTAAGGTCGGGTGGATAGTTTTTTGTGTTAAGTTTGCGCTTGGAAAGCACAAGCTCATTATCCACCAAACTATACTCTTCACTAATTTCCTCCGCAGTATAACCTAGCGCCTTTTTGTACAGCGCTTCATTCAATTTTTTTAACTTTTTTTTCATTTGCCACCTAATATCTGTTAGAATATTTTATTGCTTTATATAGTCGTTCTTTATCTTTTTGAACAGCAGTTTTTTCGGGTTTTTTAGGGGCGTTTTCTGGTCTTGACATTATGTAATACCTTAGCTCATCTAAAGCATGGTCATCCTTTTTAAAAGGCACATCATCCTTGTTCCAAAAGTAGCCTTTAATTTCTCTAATAAGATTTGGACAATTTTTAAATATAAAAAGTCGTGACTTGCCTTGCGCGTTTTTAAAATAACTTTTAACACGCTGAATTCCTGTAAACAAGTCCTTATTAACATTAGGGTTAACAGCAATATCTAGTTCAAAAAATAGTTCGGATACACTTTTCACACTTGCCAAAGTACGCTGATTTGCCGCGCTATCAATAAGTGCCTCCACCTTTCCACTATAATTACGGTGCCAGCCCAAGCGATCGCAAATTTCCAAAATTTTTTGGGCGTGATATTCAATAGTTTTATCTTTTTCGTAATGCTCGGCAATCACATACACATTGCCATCAAAATCCACCGCATACCAGTGTGCGCTCAAAGGGTTTTTAAAACCAGGGTCAATTGATATTTTGTCGTACCATTCTTTGGGCACATTAAAAGGTTCTATAACATTAACACATTCATTAAATTCGCTATAAACAAGCCCGCTATGGCCAGAAAATAAACCAAGTTTTCGTTCATTTAATTCCTCCTCGCTTAAAGAATTTTCTAGTTCCTTTAAGTCTTTTTTGCTTAAGAACGGATTGTCGTTCCACTCCATTTGGATGTACCAGTTTTCAGGTGAGTTGCTTTCGTTTAAATATATTGTGTGATACACCCATGTCAGTCCCTTAAGTGGTGTCATTGTTCCAAATATTTCTCCATCCTTATCAATAACACGCATTTTACATTCGGTATAAATATCGTAGGGCGGTTCTTCGTCAAACCACACAAAGTCAAGCGACGTTCCTTGAAATTTTTCGCGACCTTGGTCAACACTTTTAAAGCCAATTTTACTTACTCCGCCAAATACATTTTTAATTAATATGGTATCTATTACGCCCATTTTTGCAGAGGATTTTTTACCCGAAAGCATAATAATATCCACTATCCAATCTTTGTTTAAGTAATATAAAATTTTGCTTTGAGCCACATCTCTTTGTACCTGTGTAGAAAGCGAGACCACCCAACAGCTTATGTCAGGTTTGTTTGGTCTAAACGGGTGTATCCCTCGCGCCAACCAAATTGTTTCCACCGCGCCACACTCGGTTTTTCCGCTTCGGTTTCCGCCAAAAACCCACCTGTTTCTTTTTTGACATTTGTGGAACATAAGTTGTTTTAAATGCACCTTGTTACCCGTGTTATAGGTTTCTAAACGACAATTTTCTTTTTTGTATCTAATCTGCTTTTCCACCTGTTCCAAACGCCGTTCTATCTCTTTTTTTCTCATATCTATCCCGTTTGCCAAAACCCTCCTTTTTTAAGCAATATAAGACACATTTTTTACGTTATAAATTTTAACTTTTAATTTATAATTAAAGTATGAAAAAATTTGTTTATGGTATAGTTTGTTTTGTGATTTACCTATCCATATGTACTAATCCAATATCAGTAGCCTTTGCAAAAGATGGCACATGGGCACAGGTTACCTTTAAGGGGGCATACTTATATCGCACACCTGAGGTTAATCAGGCTATAAAAAACATAATATGCGTTGCTGAAAACACATATTATGTAGAAATCCTTTCATCATATAACGAAAGCTTGTATAAAGTAAATTATAATGGAACAAGCGGATATATTGAAAAAGATAAGGTTAAAAAAGTGAATGGAGCTCCAGAAACACCTTACCCAAACAATATAAAGCTTACCACATATAACAAAAATTGCTATCTGCGCGAAACGCCAACAAAGGAAAACAATACTATTTCGATTGTGCCCAGCAATTATAGCGGTCTTACCTTTATTGGCATGACATACGGCGAACAAATTGGCGACTTTGATGACAACATATGGTACTATGTGGAATATTTAGGCACAAAAGGCTACATTTATAATGAATACATTTCATTTATAAACACTATATTCCCAAATGCAGAACAACTATCCTACACAAGTGACGATTACGACTCTATAATCAACCCATTAAGTGATGGTGAAACTGCGCTAACAATTGTAATTTTAAGCTTGCCTACTTTTGTGATAATATTTTTACTTTATCGTAAACCAAAACCCAAAAAAACTATAAAACAATCACAAAAATATGATATAACCGAAATTGACGAACGACTTTAGTTTGCATTTGCCATAACATAGCCTTTCATGATATTATTAATAAATCTAAAATCGTTGCTATTTGAATAGAACAGCGGGCTATTTTGTCCTATAACTCCGCCATTTTTTTTGTATAAATTAATTAGCCATTTTTCTTTTTCGAACATGGCTAATATTTTTTCTTTGTTATATCCCCGCCTACACAAAGATTTTTCAAAAGCAACAATCCCTTCGTTTCTTTTTCTAAAAAATGTGCGCGTAGAAATTTCCAGCACCTCACATATACTTTCGCGCTTTACATTATCCAAAAATAAAAGCGAAAGCACCTTACGCTCCAATGGCTGAAGCTCCATTAAGCAATCCTCGGTTAATACCTTTAGGTTAATTAAGTTAACTTTGCGGTCAGTTAATTCCATAATCTCGTTTGCACAGTCATATGCACTACTAAACCTTCCATTGTTATAAAACGAAGAGTTTACACTCTTTTTAATAACCAAATTATCTATCGCCCCCGATATCGCCCCAAGATATTTATACACCGATAAAATTGTTTTACATAGTATTTCCATTTTCCCTCCTAAATGCTACTTTTACCCTATTATATTTTTGTAAATATTAAAAGTCAAAGGCTTATGCCAAATTTTTGTAAAAAAATATTATTTTTGTACAAAATATGTTTTTGTTCTAATTTTTTAGAACGTTTGTTCGATTATATATCACTTATTTTGACAACTGTCTGTCATAGTTTAAAAGTTGTTTAAAAAAAATTTAAAATATGCCTAGTTTTAAAATTTACTTTTATTTTCAATAATTATTTTTATAAATAATTGGTTATTCGTTGCCGTTTTATAAACTATTTTGTTATAATACATATAAAAATATTATATCTATAATAATTGCATATGATAAAAAGAGGAATTATGAAAAAGTTTAAATTTGGTTTAATTACATTAGTTATATTAGCAATTGCAACACTATTTCCTGCCACCCACTCTGTTATGGCAGAAGACGAATCGCCGGTTTCAAACGCGGTTTATGAAACAATTTTACCAGACGGAATTATGGATTATGTTGACCTTACAGGAATGAAGAGTTTTTGCTTTGCAACCACATCACAAATGTACTTTGTTCTAACTGACACCTCTGATTACAAACTGTATGGTTATAACTTTAACAATCAACAACTAACACACTTGCTTACTTTTTCAAACGAAGTACATTCGGTTAAGTTTGTAAACGGCTATTTGCTTGTACATGAAAAGCTTAAGGTTAAAATATATGCAGTTAACACCAACGAAACACCTGTATATGTAAACGACCTTTATGTTTCTTCAGTTTCAGGTATAACAAACACCATTAATACACCCTATGACATATGTTTTGACGGTACAAATTATTATGTTGCTAGCATATCCAATGTTTATGGCCAAACGGAAAATATTATTTATATAACTCAATTTACAGATGTTACTGACTATAGTGATTACACCAGTAAAAGTATTAGCATAAATTACACCATACAACAAATTGCCATTAGCAATGATTATGTATTTACTTACGGTAATGATGAAGTTATTAGAAACTACATTTTTACCGGTGATACAATAGAAAACAACCATACCACAAGCGAGTTTTTAAAGAATGAGGAATTTAATTTAAATAGTTTAGATACCTTGCAATTTAATGGACAATCCTACTATTTCCTTGCATGTGATAACAATAATTTATATTTATTTGACTCTGGCTTTAACCAAATAGCAAATAAAAACGATTATGGAAATCCTATAATTTTAGATAGCTCAAACAATGTTGTATACAGCTATAACCAAACACATAATAACATCCAATCTTCCATGCTATATGTAGATGAGGATGACGCTTCTATTGGATTATCTGCTTCAAGTGTTATGCTAGCCGGCAAAGGCAACAGCGTTGGTAGATTTGATGGCGTAAACTCTATTGCACTTAAAAATGATAAGTATATTTTTGTCAGCGATTATAATAACAACCGCTTGCAGATAATTAACAGAGCTAACGAAACACAAATAACAGCAATAAACAATGTATATACTCCAAGCAACTTGATACTAGATAACAATAATAACCTTATTTACCTAAGCGAAAGTCAGGATGGCTTAAAACAAAATATAAATGGATTAAGTTATAGCAATGGCCTATACAACAACACTTTATTTAACAGCATAGAAGTTCCAAAACAGGTTAACAGCCTTTGCATGGACAACAGCGGAAAGTTATATGCACTAAATTATGCTACAAACGAGATATTAGTATACACCGAGTACACATCTGAACCAATTATAACTGAAATTACGGGCGCAACCGCCAATCTTAATTCGGTTATTAGATATTCGGAAATAGACAACATGATATATATAAGTGTTGATAATACTATATATCGCTTATTAGTTAACGAAGATAACTCTCCTGCCAGTAACTATGGCGTTGTTGATTCAATTGTTAGTTTATCCTTTACTGAAAATGTGGATACTTTTGAAATAGACTATTCAAACAATGTATTTGCGCTTGTAAACAACAACATTATCAAAAGCGCATTAACATCTACCCCAACCTTTGATACGCTTGATACAAAATGCACTTGCAGCACCTTTAGTCTAAACCCAGCAACGGGCACAATTTACGCATTTAACACCGGAAAAAGTTGCTTGCAAACAATAACTGATTTGCAATTCAGTAAGGGTTTAAGTGATTTTCCACACCAATATGAAATTATAAACAGTATAACCTGTTGGGAAAATGTATTATCTTATGGCACAATTACGCAAAACTCATTTATTTATAGTACAGTTAACTTTAAAGGGGACTTTGTTTACACTGGCAACTCAAACATTGTTGCACTTGTTTTACAAGAGCACATCACTCAAGCCACAGAATTTGTGCGTATTGGGTATATTATGAATAACAAACTTGAGATTGGTTATGTTACTCCTACACAAATAGCTATAGAGCCAACTAGCTATACAGTACAAGAATATAAACTACGCGCAAACAACAAAGATGTTAGCATTTACAAATACCCTACTATTGCAAGTAATATTGTTTCCGATACTATTGACATAGGGTCAGTATTTACCGCAGTAGGCATTTATAACGGCTGTTTAGAGGGACAAGATTCCTTTTATTATATTGTTAAACTTGGTAACCGCTACGGCTATGTATATAATGGTGATGTAACCAAAAGTATTGTTTCATCGGGCAAACTAGAAACTAATGCCACTATAAGAATTTTGGACCATAGTGAATTTGCTTATATGTACGATACAGCTAGTGACGCAGAAGATGTTGAGCGCATTCCACTACAAAATGGTCAAAAAATTTATGTTAAGGATTACGACAAAAATCATGCTTATACTCTTGTTTCGTTTATAGATTCTGAGCACAACCAACACGAGGGATATGTAAAAACACAATATATTAAAATGGACGGGCTTTCCAGTGGTTTTGTAGTAACTATTATAATGTTCTGCATATCAATTCTACTTTTAGTTGCTGTTATTGCTTTCTATATAACGTATAAAAAGAAACAACCCCAAAATGACGAAGATGACGCTAAACTTATGAGCGGTGATAGTTTAAAAAACAAATCTAATCGCAATCGCAAAACGAATAACTCAAATAAATAAAAAAAAATCCATATTTTATATGGATTTTTTTATTATGAAGAAGATTTTGAGTAATAGTTTTCAATTTCCCCCATGCTGCTTTTAACTTTTTCTGCCATAACAATATCATTGTTATCCAATACAACCTTTGAAAGTGAAACTTCAAACGCAATTCTTGTAATTACTTCGTCATTTTCCAGTTTCTTTTGATACTCTCTACTTTGCACTCTTCCGGACACCTTTACACGGTCGCCCACATTAAATGTTTTTACATAACGCGCATTTCTTCCCCAAGCAATACACGGTAAATAGTCGCTTTTGTTGTAATTTCTATTAACCGCCAAAAGTAGGTCACAAATTTCGCGTTTAAATGGAGTGGTTCTGTAAATTGGTTCTTTGCACACATAACCGGTTATTTCAATATGATTATGGTCGCCACCCTCCTCATAAGGTTGAAATTCTCGCAAAAACATAGTTAGCATAAGCCTACTTTTGTTGTCTTCCATTTTGTTGTAGCTTCTAAATTGTCCAATTCCACTTATTTTTTTACCCACTTCAAGTTTTGCCTCAGTCATCAGCCTTTCGCTTACTGTAATAGGAATAATGTCAAACGAGTTAGAAAGTCTCATAACCTTCAGATTAAACTCGTAAAACCCCTCCCCATACATTTCATGGCTAAATGTTGGTTCTGATATCACCTCTCCCGATAGCGTAACTTTGTTGTTATTCATCTGTTCAAAATTCATATTTAACCTCCGTTTTTCAATTGTTTTTTCTTTGAACACCCGCGTGATCGATGTAATAATTATCTTGCATAATCAAATCGCCCACACTTGTTATTTTGTAACCAGCTGTTGTTAACCTATTAAGCATTAAAGAAAGCGCGTCTATAATATTGTCAGAATTATTGTGGCATAGGATAATTGACCCATTTTTAACCTTGCTCATCACTCTATCTAAAATGGCGCTAGCACTCAATCCTTTCCAATCAAGCGTATCCACATCCCACTGGATGGTTTTTAGCCCCAAGCCCTCGGCAGTATTTAGCACGGTGTTGTTATACGAACCATATGGTGCTCTAAACAACTTTACATCCTTGCCCGTTATCGCCTTAATTTTTTCCATAGAGGTGGTAAGTTCCAAACGCATTTGCTCGCCACTTAACTTAACAAAGTCGGGATGCGTGTTGCTGTGCGTGCCAATTTCTACGCCTTGGTCGTTAATCGCTTTAACCATATCTGGATATTTATCTACCCAAAAGCCCACCAAAAAGAAAGTCGCGTTTACATTATATTCCTTAAGCAATTCCAAAATGCCCAGCGTTTTATCCGCGCCCCATGCAGAATCAAAGGTTATTGCAACCTGCCTTTCCTCTGTTTCAACATTATAAATGGGTACAAGTCGTGGCACTTTGTTAAAGTAGACCACAGCTAGCGAATTTCCCACAAAATTTACCGAAAGGCACACGCACACAAGTGCAAGCGCCAAAAGCATTTTTACAACATTTTTTTTAAGCACAACAAATTTCATTTTTGTTACTCCTTTATTTTATATCAATCCAATCAGCCCTCAAAGGCCATCCAATTTATCTTTTTGCCGATACAAGTATCCTTTTGTCGAATTATAAAACAACAAAATTTTGTACTCTTTGTATATGGTATTTATATTTATAAGGCAACAAAAAAATACCCCATTTAGATAAATAGGGTATTTGTTTTTATATTTAGTTGTTAATCGTTTATTACATATTTATATGCTGTAACAACATTATCAATTTTACTTAATTTTTTGCCAATAGAAGTTGCTGTAGCCACTGGCGCGTTAGTGTTCTTTACTAAGGAAAGCCCTTTTGCATTGTTTTCAAACACATAGTGTACATTAGGTTTAAACACATCTGCAAGCAGAATTTGTTCGTTAGCTTTAACCACCTTTGTTCCCTTTTTGTTGCGGGCCATAACTGGTACTTCTGTATATTTAATAGTTTTAGCGTATCCATTGTTGTAAAGTATAACAAAAGCATCTGTTTTGCTTGCTTGCATTGCCGAAACTACCTCGTCATTAGCATCCAAATTAATGCCTTTAACACCCAAACTAACCCTGCCACTTGGTGCAATATCCTTCTTTTCAACTACTACAGCATAGCCATTTTTGGTAAACAGCGCTAAATTTTGTTTATCGTTATTAAAATCTACATAAATCAGTCTTTCGTTATCTTTAAGTTTGGTCGCGGTTATGTATTGCTTGCTTGCAAAGTACTCGCCCACTTTTGTTGTTTTAACCATACCGCTAGAAGATACAAACACAAGCGTGCTTTCACTTTGTTCCTCATTTAACTCTAAAATGTTAACTACTTTTTCGTCCATTTCAAGCGACTTGCAATATGCCGAAAGATTTGCACCCTTATCCTTTAGACGCGCTTGATTGATTTTGCTTACATCAAGTTTTATACTATTTCCAAGGTTAGTAAATGCATACACAATTTTGTTTTTGTTAGTTTTAACTGAAATTTCAGGAACTTCGGCCAAAGTAGGATTTGCACTTAATTCCTTGCTGGATAGGTTGTAGCTTTTTACGGTTACAGTTTTAATTGTGTTTAGTGGAGTATATACAAGATGTACTTCAGGATTTTCTTCCTCTTTTTCCACCATTTCTTGCTCTGGAATGTCATCATCAACATCAACAAATGTGCTTTTTCTTGCGCCACCATAGTTTTTAGAAATTTCTAGAACTTCTTTTTTAACTAATTTCATTTGCATTCTTGGGCTTTTTAATATTTCTGTGTAGCGTTTAATCAAATCCTTTAAGCGGTTTAATTCTGTAACAAGTTTGTCAACTTCCAAATTTGTTAGCCTTGCCAAACGCATATCTAAAATAGCCTGCGCCTGAACATCTGTTAATGTAAAGCGCTCAATTAAAGTTATTTTCGCTTCGGTTGTGTTTTTACTGTTTTTAATAATCCTTACAACCTCATCAATATTTTGAATTGCTATCAGCAACCCCTCTAGTATATGCTCTTTTTTAAGCGCAACCTCCAGGTCATATTTTGTGCGATTATATATAACTTTTTGCTGATAATTCACATAATATTGCAAAATTTCAGGAAGAGAAAGCAATTTTGGCTTGCCATCTGCAATTGCAACCATATTAACATTAAACGAAGTTTGCAAATCAGTGCTTTTATATAATAAGTTAATAATGTTGTTTACTTTTGCATCCTTTTTAAGTTTAATAACTGCTCTCATACCTGAACGGTCACTCTCGTCCACTATATCGCCCACACTAGCAAGCAATCC
The DNA here is from genome assembly GCA_964564685.1 of uncultured Christensenella sp. GTDB lineage: Bacteria > Bacillota > Clostridia > Christensenellales > UBA1242 > UBA11490. The sequence continues at coordinate 91,016 of CAZMBC010000002.1, read as the reverse complement.
TGTATCGTCAGTTTCTTTTAATTTAGCAATTTTTTGAAGCAAGGTTGCCTTGTTAACCTGATAAGGAATCTCTGTAATAACAATGCTTTTCTTATCGCCATCACCATTTTCAATATGCAACTTTGCTCTTAAAATAAGTTTGCCTTTACCCGTTTCGTATGCCTGTTTAATCTCGCTTGAAGATAGCAGATATCCGCCTGTAGGAAAGTCGGGACCAGGCATAATCTGCATCATTTCATCCACAGTCATTTTAGGATTGTCTATAAACGCACCCACCAAATTACATGCTTCTTTTAGGTTGTGAGTAGGAATGTTCGTTGCAAGCCCAACGGCAATACCCGAACCACCATTAACAAGCAAGTTAGGGAATCTGCCCGGAAGCATATCCGGTTCTTTACAAGAGTCATCAAAGTTATAGCTCCATGTTACGGTATTTTTTTCAATATCGCGCAAAAGCTCAAGAGAAATGGGTGCAAGTTTTGCCTCAGTGTACCTCATAGCAGCAGCGCTGTCGCCATCCACAGAGCCAAAGTTTCCGTGACCATTTACCAAAACCTCGCCCATATTAAAGTCCTGTGCCATCCTAACCATTGTATCATAAATGCTGCGGTCACCATGAGGGTGATATTTACCCATACAGTCACCAACAATACGAGCACTTTTTCTAAAAGGTCTATCTGGTAAAACGCCCACCTCTAACATACTATAAAGCACTCTACGCTGAACAGGTTTTAAGCCGTCCTCCACCCTTGGCAGCGCCCTGTCCATAATAACAAACTCGCTATATGGCAACATACTTTCCTGCATAACCTGTTCAAGTGCTTTTGAAACAACTTTTGTTGAAGAAAAATCCTCTTTGCTTACATTTTTACTTTTAGCCATCTAACCCTCTTTATTTCTTTTCGTAATTTGAAACCTTATTAAAGTTTGCATTTTCTATTATAAATTTCTTACGCGCTTCAATATTATCGCCCATAAGTGTTGTAACCATTTTTTCTGCTTCTGCCACATCATCTAGTGTTATTTGAAGAAGTACACGTTTTTCTGGATCCATAGTGGTTTCCCAAAGTTGTTCTGCAGTCATTTCACCCAAGCCTTTATATCTTTGAACAGAATAGCCTGCGCCCACTTCTTTCGTTATTTTGTCGTAGTCATTTTCATCATAAACATATCTAACTTTATTCTTATTATATACCTTATACAATGGTGCAATGCCAACATACACATGCCCATCACTGATAAGCTCCCGCATGTATCTATAAAAGAAAGTTAATAGTATTGCCCTTATATGTGCACCGTCTTGGTCGGCATCAGCCAAAATAATTACTTTATCATATTTAAGGTTGTTTATGTTAAAGTTGTTACCAAGTCCAGTACCCAAGGCGCTTATTATTGTTCTAATTTCTTCGTTATCTAGTATCTGGTTTAAACGCTTTTTTTCTACATTAAGCGGTTTTCCCCTTAAAGGCAAAATTGCTTGAAAAGCTCTGTCACGCGCTTGTTTTGCACTTCCGCCTGCACTGTCTCCTTCTACAATAAACACCTCATTAATTAGCGGATTTTTACCCGAACAGCTTGCAAGCTTACCCACAAGGCTATATGTTTCTGCTTTGTCTGCTCTGCGCGAAGCCTCCTTGGCATGCTTTGCCGCCTCACGCGCTTTTGCAGCGCTTTTTCCTTTTGTAATTATCTCAGTAATAATCTGTTTACTAGCCTTAACATTTTCACAAAATTTTGTTAATTGCTCATATGCTATATTTTCAACTTCTGCTTTCGCCTCTGGGTTTCCAAGTTTAGTTTTTGTTTGCCCTTCAAACTGAACATTTTTCATCTTTATAGCAAGCAAAATAGTTATACCTTCTCTAAAGTCCTCACCCAAAAGGTTGTTTTCTTTCTCCTTAATCAAACCCAAGGCTCTACCTGCTTCGTTAAACACTCTTGTAATTGCAGTTTTTAAACCAGTTTCATGCGTTCCTCCTTCTACTGTTGGAATGTTGTTTACATAACTAAAAATATTTTCATTATAACCATCCGTATGTTGTATGCATGCGCACAATTTCACAAGGTCACTTTCGCCCTCAAAATATATAGGCTCACTGTAAAGAGTGCCATTCCCTTTGTTCAGGTAATTCATGTAATCCTTTAATCCTTGCGTATAATTATACACATAGGTTTTAAAAACACCATCAATAACAACATTTTCGTTTACAAGTGTTATTAGCACGCCTTTATTTAAAAATGCCAATTCTTTTAGCCTTTTTCCAATGGTATTAATATCAAAATGAGCGTCCTTAAATATCCTAGAGTCAGGTTTAAAAGTTATTATAGTTCCATGCAAATCAGTTTTTCCAACAAGTTTTAGCGGAGTTTTTGGCACGCCACCAATTACTTTTTTACCCTTTTCAACCGCACCAAATTCCATACAGTATTTACCGCCGTCCTTATGAACTTCTACCTTAAGCCATTCAGATAACGCATTTGTAACGCTTGCACCTACACCATGTAGTCCGCCAGAATACGCATAGTTGCTATTATCAAATTTTCCGCCAGCATGTAATTGTGTAAAAACAACCTCTACACCGCTAACTTTAAGTGTTGGGTGCTTATCTACAGGTATACCGCGACCGTTATCCTCAACAGTAATTGAATTATCCGTGTGTAAGGTCACCTTAATTGCATTACCAAAACCATTTGCAACCTCGTCAATAGCGTTGTCAACTATCTCCCACAGCAGGTGATGCAATCCTTTTTCGCCTGTTGTGCCAATATACATTCCTGGGCGCAGGCGCACAGCATCTAATCCTTCTAAAACGACTATATTTTTACTATTATACGTACTACTCAAAATTCACCTTCCATTAGTCACATTTTCCCTTTGATTATACCATAATCGAACAAATTATGTAAAATTAAAATAAAAAGTTACAAAAAGTAATTTTTATGAATATTTATTCTTTTTGGTGTATGTTTATAAATAAAAACTTACTCACTCCAATAATAATTTCAGTTATGTTTTTTATAAACGGTGTAATGTTCTATAGTTATAGTTTTGCAAAAAATAAAATATTATTAGTACAAAAAACATAGAATAATTTTAAGGAGGCAACATGAGTAAAATTGTATTATGCGGTGGCGGAACAGCAGGCCATATTATGCCAAACATAGCCCTACTTCCAACATTAAAACAAAATTTTGATGAGATTCACTATATTGGTACGGACGGCTTAGAAAAAAAACTACTTGCAAATTATCCCTATGTAAAATATCACGAAATATCTAGCGTAAAATTAGTTCGCAGTTTAACGCTTAAAAACCTAGCTATTCCTTTTAAGCTTGCAAAAAGTATTAAGCAATGTAAAAAAATTTTAAAAGAAATTTCCCCAAATGTCATTTTTTCTAAGGGTGGTTATGTTAGCGTGCCGGTAGTTTTAGCAAGCAAAAACATTCCAGTGTACGCACATGAAAGCGACTACACCATGGGACTTGCAAACAAAATAATATACAAAAAAGCAAATACAATGTTTTTTTCATTTGATGACACAGCTAAAAAATATAAAAAAGGGAAATTGTCAGGCCCACCAATTCGTGCAGAAATATTTTCAGGAAACAAAAATAAAGCAAAATCTGAATTAAAAATTAACAATAATTTGCCGTGCGTTTTATTTGTTGGCGGAAGCTTAGGAGCTAAAGCAATTAATGAAATTGTTTACAAATGCGTACCTAAGCTATGCAAATCCAATAATGTTATACATATTACCGGTAAAAATTACACCACTTTAAAACATCAAAATTACTTTCAGATTGAATACAGCACACACATTGAGGATTTATTGGCCCTAGCTGATTATGTGGTTTCTCGCAGTGGAAGCAACGCAATTTTTGAGTTTTTAACCCTTAAAAAACCCATGCTGCTTATTCCTCTTCCAAAATCGAATTCGCGTGGAGACCAAATCTTAAATGCAAACTATTTTCATAAGAATGGTTTTGCGCATGTATTGTACCAAGAAGATTTAACGGAACAAAATTTAATTAATGAAATAAATTACCTAAAGCAAACTTCAAGTGAACTTAAACACAACATGAACAGATACACCTTTTCAAATGGCACTGATATCATTTTAAAAGAATTATTAAGATATTCAAAATAAAAGCATATTTTATCGAACATTTGTTTGATTAATATAAAAATTTGTGTTATACTATTGCCATCATTGAAGAGGTGGATAGAAAATGAAATTAAAATTAGATATTCTTTTGGGCATAATACTAACACTGCTCCATCGTGGCACAGTTTCAGCAAACGAGCTTGCCAGCAAATTTTGCGTTTCAACTCGTACAATCTATCGCTACACGTTTATTCTTGATTCCTGCGGGATTCCAATTGAAACAAAATGTGGCAAAGGTGGTGGAATTTCAATTTACAACACTTTTAAACTTAACAATATGTTTTTTACTGTTCAAGAGAAAATGACGTTAATAACCGTTACAAGCCACATAAAAAACAAAGAATTGCAAAAATCAATACAACAAAAATTACTTGCCATTAACTAGCAAGTAATTTTTGTATATTAATTCCATATTTTGTATTTTTATTAATACACAAATTACAAATTTATTTATTAAATTTATTAAAATTAATTCCTTTTAATACACTACTTTCAAAATAGTTTATAAGCCTATTTTCTTTTTCATAATCAACAACTGATTGTTCAATAAGCATATTTAACAATGATGTAAAATCTATTCCTTTATCTTTAAACAAATAATGCGCCAACGACCCAGGTATAGAGTTTGCTTCGTTTATAAAAACATTATTATTTTCATCCAAAATAAAATCAAATCTAACAACCCCCTTAAATCCACAACATATATAGCATTTTTTTGCAATATCAATAATTTCCTGTGCAATTTTTTTAGGAATTTTAGGTGTTGCTTTTTTCTTTAGAAAATCCCCGCCCTTTTCACTGCTATTTATATATTTATTGTTAAACGAAAGTATATCATCCGATGAAATCGGCTGTTCCAAATTAGACACAATTAGTTCGTCATTTTTATTAAAAATAGCAACATTAATTTCTTTAATATTGCTTAAATATTCTTCAATTAGCACTTTTTTATCAAATTTCAAAGCATTTTCTATAAAATTTGCCAAATCATGCTTTTTACTACAAACTTTAATCCCAATACTACTTCCTAAATTCGATGGTTTGATTATGCATGGCAAACCAACTTCTTTTTCAACCATTTCCAAAACTTTTTTTGTATCAGAAAAAAACTCTTTTTCAGTTATACTTATGCCGTCAATAACAGGCAAATCACAGCTTTTTAAATAACCCTTAAACATGCTTTTATCTAAACACAATGCACTGGGCGTAATGTCACTTGCCGTGTATGGAATTTCACACAAATTTAAAAGTGCAGATAGCGTTCCGTCCTCACCATTTTTGCCATGCATAACAATTATTGCGCTATCAATTTTTTTCCATTTTTTAAAGCTGGCAAACAAATTTTTTTTATGTAAGTAATTACTGCCTCCAACAAGGGCGACCTGTTTTTTTGTATTTATTTTTTCGGTTGCCAAATTTAATTTTTTAAAGTTTTTCACAAAACAAAATTTGCCCTCTTTAGTTATGTATATCGGTAAAATATTGTATAAATATTCATCCATGCTTTTGACGACTTGCATAGCAGAGATAATTGAAATATCATGTTCACAACTTTTACCGCCAAAAATTACTAGTATATTTTTTTTCATGCTTCCCCCATTATTTGTAATTATCTGGTAAATCGTTTTCTATTAAAATAACATCATCATTAGTAAATTTCGCAAAATCAATTTTATTAAAACTAGAAACTTTAACAAGGTTATTAAAATCAAAATTACCATCAAACAAACCGTTGCAAAGTGCTTCCTTATTCACATTGTTAACAATATAAACCTTATTAGCGACCTTGCTAATTTGTTTTCCAAATTTATAATTCTCTTTATATTGGTCATCCCCCAATTCAACCATTCCGGGCGTAATAACTATTTTGTTTTTACCATTAAATAGTGCTAATGTTTTAAGAGCTACTTCACATCCATTAGGATTACTGTTATACGAATCATTTAAAAATGTCACGCCCTTGCTGTTTGTTATCAGTTCCAAACGGTTTTTTGTGCTTTCTATTTTACATATTCCCCTAATAATTTGTTGTTTAGATAGTCCCAAAAATATTGCAACACCAACACAAAGTAATATATTGTTTACATTATGTTCTCCAATTAATTTTGTTTTGGCTGTTAAAAAGTACTCTTGCTTGTAATACACATCAAAACTAGTGCCTTTTACGCTTGTAACAATATTTTCAGCATACAACTCACCATCATCAGCAATAATTATTTTGTTACCTCTATATTTATTTGCGTATTTAACAATGTTTTTATCATTGCCGTTAAAAACCATAAGTTTTGAATCGTACAGATTTTCAGGCAGTTCGCACTTTGTAGAGATGATATTTTGTGGAGTTTTAAATGTTTCAAGGTGACACTTCCCAATGCTGGTTAGCATGCCTATTTGAGGCTTAAATGCCCTGCATAAATACTTTATGTCGCCAACTCTATTTGCACCCATTTCCATTATAAAAATCTGATGATTATTTTTTAAATCAGTCAAAACCGTTTTAGAAATACCCATTGGAGTGTTAAAACTATTAGGCGTTGCCAAAACACTATATTTCTCGCTTAAAATAGTTTGCAACATAAACTTTGTTGAGGTTTTGCCAAAACTTCCCGTAATGCCAATTTTAATTAAATCACCACGTTTGTTAAGCAACGACTTGCTTTTGTTTAAGTAGAACAAGTATATACACTTTTCGATTGGAATTGCAATAAAGTGTGACAAATAAAATACAATCACGCCAATGATAGGAATTAAATTAAAAAGCGAATTGTAAATTATTGCGCTTGGCATACAAAATCCAAGCAAGATATAACAAGCCAATAAAAGCACAAAATAAATTACCAAAAACCTTATTACTCGCTTTGTAAACTTAAGTGGAAGTTTAACACCAGTATCCTCCGGTAAAAAACTTATTAAATACACAAAAAATAAAAAGTTAAACAAACTTATCCAAACAACTTTAAAAACAAAATTATCTATAGCAAAAAACAATAAGTAAAATAATAACGCAGCAGTAATATAAACAATTATATCACCCACTTTAAATTGCTTAACAATATTTTTAGTTGTAGCCTTAATATTATACGCCTCTAGTTGATAACAATGCAATATTGTAGTTATAAATATATAACTAAACATAACAAGCGTTAAACTAAAAGGAATATAAAAATAAAACATTTTAACCTCAAAAAGTTATAAAAAACTATGCAAAACTGCGCAAAAATTAACAAAATTTTCTAAATAACAAAAATGGGAACTATTTTGATATAGTACAATCCCACTATTTTTTATATGCTTCTTTAAAGTTTTAGCCATATAAATAGGTGTACTTTTATCATTAGTTCCCCACACCAACAACGTATTGGTTTTAATATATTTAAGTAAATAAAATAAATTTTGATTAACAATTTTTACATAACTGCGTTTTTGTAATGCGTTTAATTTTCTATATTCCTCACTTCCAAATTTATTTAGAGTTTTTGGCTTAACAAGTTTAAATTTTTCAAATTTTTTATATAGTTTATATTTCAGAACTTTGTAATAATAACTTATTCCTCGATGAGGTTTTAATCCTGCACAGCCCACTAGCACCATTTTGCTTATATTAAGATTGAACATACTAGACAGCACTAGCGCCAATCTTCCTCCAAACGAATGTGAAACAATACTAACTTCGTTTATGTTAAGTTGCTGAAGCAGTAAATAAATTGAAAGCGCATAATCATATGTATCCATAACGCGATTAGGATAAGCAGTTTTCCCAAAGCCATACATATCCACCAAAATCAACTTATGTGTTTTGGCAAGTGTTTGTGCAACGGGCAAAAAGCTATCAATGCTTCCGCCATAGCCGTGCAAAAAAAGAACAGTTTTTTGTCCTTTGCCAATAATTTTGTAATTTAAAGGATAATTAAGCACAAATTTCTAACCTTGTATTTTCTTTTCTAAAATAATAGCATCAGAAAGGTCAGAATAATATTTTGACCTAACCCATTCCTTTGTAAATCCAAGTTTTTTGTAAAGTGAAATTGCGGGCTCGTTTTTTTCACTAACCTCTAAATAGAGTTTTGAAACACCCTTTTTTTTACATTCCTTTTCGCAGGCCATATAAAGCTCGCTGGCAATTCCCCGTCTTTGAAAAGCAGGGTCAACAGCTATTTTAGCAAGGTTACCCTCTTCAAATATATAACTAACTAGTGCATAACCAATGAGGTCGCCAGCCAACTCGTAAACAAAGTAAATGTTGTTTTTATTTGCAATGTCACTCGTTATTGTTTGCAATGAATAAAAATCCATAAACAATTTTTTTTCTAACTCAAAAATTTTTTCCGCATCTTGCGTGGTTGCTTTTCTAATCATTGGACTTTTCCTTAGCTAACAAGTTTTTTTCTGCCTGCGAAAGCGCGATGTAAAATGGAACACAATTGTCGCAAAAATTACCCGAACCAACCTCATTAACAATAGCCTGTAACACGTGTTCAGAATAATTTTCAATTACATTAACTTTATATGAATTAGATAATTGTATTTGTTCCTGCTTTAATACAAATATCTCTTGCTCTTCAACATTTTCTAGAATATCTGTTAAATTCCAAACGCCATATTTTTTAACTTTGCCAGATAAAAATTCGCAAAAATATACGCTGGTGCTTGTACACTCCAAAAGTAGTAATCCGTTTTTAATCACATTTTTTAACGCGTCAAAAACACTTATGTTAATTATTTTTTTATTAAAAGGAAAATTAAGCGCCTTGATTGTGGTTAAACCTATTCTTATACCCGTAAACGAACCTGGCCCGCTAATGTTGGCAAACACATCAATATCTTTAACTTTAAGTCCATTATTACTTAAAACCTCTTCAATATGCTCAAGCAAGTGTTCGCTATGCTTTTCATAAGACTGCAACTCGTGAACAACTTTGTTATCGTTTAAAACGCCAAAAATAAGCGCTTGTTTTTTTGTTGTATCTATTCCTAAAATATTCATATTATCCCTCGTATCATGCTATCTTTCGATAGTAATTTTCCTTTTAGTATCACCCAGACTCTCAATATTAATAGTAATAAAATCGCCCTTTATAACATCCTGAACACGCTCACTCCATTCTATAATTACAATCGCATTGTAATCCACATTGTAAATGTAGTCCTCAAATCCAAACTCACTTGCCTCACTTCCACCACTTAAACGATACATGTCGAAATGAAACAACTTATAGCGCTTTCCCTGATATTCTTTCATAATAGTAAAAGTTGGTGAAGTAACCTCATCCTTAACACCTAGCGCCTTTGCCAAAAAGCGAGCAAATGTAGTTTTACCTGCACCCAAATCGCCATTTAAAAGTATGCGCGTTCCGCCAACTAAGGTTTTTGCAAACTTTTTAGCCAGCTTTTTTGTTTCATTAATATTATTAACAATGCATTGCTGTGTCATATCATCCTCAAATTTGGTTATTTAATAACCTTTAAAATTAATTTTTCTTTTCGTACGGGCTTACCCGAAACAGTAATTCCACTTAAAAACAAGTCAAGAATTTCAGGTGCAACCTCATTTGCTGAATATAGTTTTGCTAACTCCTGCCCCCGCTCTACACGTTGTCCCACACCTATACTAAGCATAATTCCGCATAAGCACTTGTATCTTTCAGGGGCGGATTCTTGCAGATATTTTTGCACTTTTGCCATCACAAGCGCATCAATTTTAGATATATATCCGCTTTTAGTATCATTAATAACTGGTGTTATAACTTTTGAATAAAGCAATTGTTCAGGATTTTCAAAATTAACTAACTCTCCACCCTGATTTTTAACAATTTGCATAAGTTTGTTCTTTGTCTTTCCGCTGTTTATCGTTCTACAAACCTCGTTGTATGCTGAAGTATAATCAACACATTCGCACATGGAATATAAATGTGCAGAAAGGATTTTACTTAGCTCCAATAGGTCACTATCCTCTCTATTTAGCGCCTTTATTACACAGTAAACCTCCTGTGCACATCCTATACCAGCACTTAAAGGTGTGTTCATATTACTAACCACAGCTCGGATGTTTTTTCCGTCCATTTTGCCAATTTTAACCATAGTTTTGGCAAGTTTAATTGCAGAATGCCTATCCTTCATAAAAGCACCCTTTCCGCACTTAACATCTAAAAGAATAGTATTGCCACCGGATGCCAATTTTTTGCTCATAATGGATGATGCAATTAACGGAATGCTTTCCACACACGCGCACCTATCGCGCAAGGCATATATTTTTTTATCCGCTAGTGCAATCTCTTCACTTTGACTAATAAGCGCACCACCCACATTGTTTAAAGCGGTTTTAAACTCCGTTTGGTTAAGCTCTGTGTTAAAGCCTTTAAACATCGCAACTTTATCAATTGTTCCGCCCGTAAAGCCTAGCGACTTGCCACTCATTTTTGCAACTTTAACATTTAAGGCGCTTAATGTTGGAAGTAAAATAAGCGTTGTTGAATCGCTGACCCCGCCACTAGAATGCTTATCTGCCACCTCAAACGGAAAAGTGTAAGTTTTGCCACTATTCTGCATGGCCTTTGTAAGGTTATATATTTCCTTAATATTCATCCCGTTAATCATTATTGCCATAAGTAGCGCACTCATTTGCTCATCTAAAACCTCACCATTAACATAGCCCGAAATAGCAAAATCAATTTCGTCTTTAGAAAGCACAAGGCCACTTCTTTTTTTATCAATAATACTTTGTATAAACACTAAACTTCCCCTTTTACAACAAATGTTTTATTTAAAACAAATGGCATTATTCCAACACCAAAAAGTCCCCATATCATATAGGCAAAAGGCACCCAATAAATATTAGTTATTTCCGATTTAATTAAAAAATACAAAAAGCCCATCATCATTGTTCCTAACAGAACTTTTTTTAAGCGGTTTAAAAAATTCCCTTCTATTTTGGTTTGGAATAGAAATTTATCTGCAAAATAACCCAAAGTAACACCAAACACAAACCCAGTTACGGAATAAAGCATATAAATAGAGCGACTACTTATTAACCCCGTAAATGTTATGCAGAAATAAGCCACAATAGTTATTGGCAAAATCGAAAAAATCAGTTTGGTAGCATTTATCTTCCATTTTAAAGAAACAAAATTATAAATAATCTCCATTAAAAGCGCAACGATAATACCAAAAGTTAAGCCTGCTATCACATCTGAAAGGAAGTGTCTGCCAAAATACATTCTGCCAATTCCCACCAAAATACCAGTAATGATAAGCTCCATCAAAATTTCCACACGCCATTTTTTGGATTTGGGAAAGTTATTGCGTTTACATTCTAAATAAATTTGTGTGGCATTTACGCTATAGCCCTGCGAGTGTCCACTTGGAAATGAATATCCATGCCCTTGTAAATTATGTGGTCTCGGACGCGCAAATATATGTTTTAGCCCCGTATTAACACCCACAGAAACCAAATATATGCTACCAAATCTAAATGCGCGTTCCTTGCTAGACATCCAGTATATAACAATAAAGGCAAAAAAGAAAAAGCCTTCTTCACCTAAAAAATTTGTAAAAGTAAAAAGCACATCTAAAATTGGATTAGACAAACTCATAAAAAAATCTACAATCTTAAGTTCCATTAATACCTTTAACTCCAAAAACTTTTCATATTATAACAAAATAAAACAATTTTTCAAACCAAAGAAGTGTTATATTACATTAAATATTTATCAATAATTAAATATGCAAACCAGTTTAAGTAAATTTTTGAATATTGTTTTTAAATATATAACACTTTTTGCCATCGCATTTGTTTGGACAAACTTTTATTTTTCTCCCTTATGGGTGGCAGTACTTTTAGCGGTGTTAATTAGTTTATTCTTTGGGCTTATAATTGCATATTTCTCTAACAAAAAACAAAGTTCCCTTAAATTAAAATCTGCAGAGAAAAAACTAATGGAAGAATGTTCATATCAATTTTTATTTGGGGACGAATTAAGCACGCAAAACTTTTTTGTTAATTTGCTTAACAAAGATTATGCTGTGGAAATAATAAAAGACAATATTGTGGTTACAAACGCAAACAATCGCACACTATTTTTACCAATATACGCATCAACCACTCTAGAAACAAAGGACATTATAAAAGCCTATATTTTAGCCAAACAATTACAACTTAGTAAGGTTATTATAACATGCAAACAAGCTTGCGATGAGTGTACGCAAATTGCACAGAGTGTAAGAGATGTCCAGTTTACGATTTTTGACGAGGCACAAACATTTAAATTGCTTTTACAACCACATAATACTTATCCAAACTTTTCAATTGAACTTAAAAATGTGGAAAAATTAAAATATAGCGAAATTAAAAAAATCGCCTTTAGCAAAGCAAAAACAAAAGGCTACTTTTTTAGTGGCATAACCTTGCTGTTTGCGTCACTTTTTACTCGTTATAACCTATACTATGTTATTATGGCAAGCATATTGTTTGCATTTGCGTTATACTGCATGTTTAGTAGTGGAAGCAAATCAATAGAAAAAAAGGACATTTTCTAAAAAAATGACATTTCACAAAAAAGCTCGAAAATATCGAGCTTTTTTGTTATTTGCTTTTAGAAAGGGCTTCTCGCACCAACGCAATATTTTTGTTTACTTTGTGGTCACTAACCCTATAAAGCAGTATTTTACTGCCAATAATAGTTACAATTTCACAACCACAAGCATCTTCAATTTTTTCGCCAAGTTCCATAATATCTTCGGGTGAGTTTGTTTGTACTTTAATCTTAACAAGTTCGTACGCGTTAAGATTGTCATTTATTTGCGCAAGCACGCTTTCAGTAAGCCCGCTTTTCCCAATATGCACCAAGTCGGGTAGTTTTTGCCCCAACGAACGCAAAGCAAGTCTTTGACTTTTTGTTAACATAATTTCTCCTTTTTAATCTTCGTAAGTAAATTCATAGCCGTCAATTCTAACCGTGTCGCCATCTTTTAAACCTTTTTGTTTTAAGGCCTCAATTATACCCTCTTCTTTAAGTTGTTTTTGGAAATACGCATTAGAGGTATAATCATCTAAAACGACCCTACGCAAAATTTCGTCTATAATGTTTCCCTTAACCTCGTAGGTAGAGCCATCCAATTTAATTACTTGGAACGTGCGTTCTTTAACCTTATCAATGTTGTACTCCTCAACTTCCATACGTTCTACTTTAGGTAAGCTCTCCAACTTTTTAACAATGCCCTCCAATAGTTCATTTAAACCAATATATGCACCAGCACTAATCTTGTAACATTGTATACCTTTTGGTAGTTTTTTAATAAAATCCTCTACCAAGGATTGGTCAGTAACCAAGTCTATTTTGTTAAGCGCAACAATTTGTGGAATATCGCCAACTTTATCGCTATAATTTTTAAGTTCTCTATTAATTGCCAAATAATCCTCATAAGGATTTCTTCCCTCACTTGCAGAAATATCCACTACATGAATAAGCAATCTTGTACGCTCAATATGACGCAAGAAATCAAGTCCTAATCCCACGCCTTCACTTGCGCCCGAAATCAAACCTGGAATATCTGCCATAACAAAGGATTTATCAAACACCTTTACCACACCAATGTTAGGCGCAAGTGTTGTAAAGTGATAGTTTGCAATTTTGGGTTTTGCATTCGAAACACTTGCCAAAAGTGTGCTTTTTCCTACATTTGGAAATCCAACTACACCCACGTCTGCAATTGTTTTAAGTTCCAATTTAATTTCAAACTCCTGTGTTTTAACGCCCAATTCGCTATACTTTGGTGCCTGTCTAGTTGGGGTTGCAAATTTTGCATTCCCTCTGCCACCAATGCCGCCTTTTAATAGCACGCACTCGTCATTAAGTTCCAACAAGTCCGCAAGCAATTTATCGTTTGTGGCATTTTTTATAACTGTGCCTTGTGGAACGTATATAACAAGGTCTTGTCCGTATTTGCCAAAACGATTATTGCTTCCTCCATCCTCGCCATTCTCTGCTCTAAAATGCTTTTTAAAACGGAATTCACCTAGGTTCGACACTTTGTTTGTAACTTTAAACACAATGTCGCCACCTTTACCGCCGTCACCGCCATCGGGCCCACCATTTGGAACATATTTCTCGCGTCTGAACGAAACTTTTCCGTTTCCACCATCTCCCGCTTTACAAAAAATAGTAACCTTATCTAAAAACATCATTTTCTCCTTTTGTTGTAATATTCACAATCTTCCTTAACCACACACGAACTGCACTTAGGATTTCGTGCAGTGCAAAAATATCTTCCGAACAGCAAAACCGTATGATGCAAATCAATCCATAATTTAGGGTCAAATGCTTTCATTAATTTTTGCTCACACTCGTTTGGTGTTTTTGCTTTTGCAATCCCCAGCCTGTTGCTAACTCTAAACACATGCGTATCTACCGCTATGGACGGAATTTTAAACCCAACCGCTCGCACAACATTAGCTGTTTTTCTGCCAACACCCCTTAATGATAGCAGGTCGTCATATTCACTAGGAACAACGCCATCAAACTTGTCCACCAAGTCCTTGCATGCAGAAATTATACTAACGCTTTTATTGTTATAAAATCCACAGGGTTTTATTATTTGTTTAACTTCTTCCAAATTTGCATTAGCCAGTGATTGAGGCGTAGGATATTTTTTAAAAAGTTGCGGAGTTATCATATTAACCCGTTTATCAGTACATTGCGCACTTAAAATTACGGCAATAAGCAACTCGTAGTTATTATTAAAATTAAGTTCACAAACTGGCGAAGCTATAACCTCGGAAAGTTTTTGTAGTATTTTATTTTTATCCATAGTAATTGAGTATATTATAACACATTATACCCCTAAAGCAAACTATTATCGCATGCAATAAATTAACATTTTAGAATATAATTTTCATATATTTTTGTAATTTTACACCTTGATATATCTATTAATACCACCTGTGCCCGAGGTTATATAAAAACCTACAAGGGACTGTGCAGGAAACATATTTAAACTTTGGCGCGCTTTTTGCAGGTTCTTGTAATCAAATTGCACCGAAAGTCCACAGGATGTGGATAGTTCACGCGGGCTGTTAACTATTCTGGTTTTTATGCCTAAACGATTTAGGTTTCGAGAAAATGTTAAAGCCTGTGTTCTATTTTGAAATAATGCAAATACCTTTTTATTCATTTTTCTAACCTCACTACTTCATAATATTATGCCAAAAAATAATTTGTTAAATAAGGAATTTTTATATGATTTATCTTGATAACTCCTCCACTACACATCGCAAACCACGTTGCGTAATAAAAGCATGCAAAAAAGGCTTAACTTCACTTTCAGTAAATTCTAGCCGAGCTGGCTATAATCTTGCAATTAAAGGAAGTATTGAAATATTAAAAATAAGAACCGCTTTTGCGCAAGAGTATAATACACAACCTGAAAATGTTGTTTTTACAGGAAGTTGTACAATGGCTCTTAATTTAGCCTTACGAGGATGTGCAAAACCAAACGGCCACATTGTTGCAACCATTTTGGAGCATAATTCTGTTTTACGTACCCTGGAATATTTAAAGCAGGAATACAACATTTCCTACACATTAGTTAAGCCTGTTATGAATACCATAAGACCAGAAGACATTGAAAAAGCAATAACCAAAAACACATATATGGTTTGTTGCATTCACACAAGCAATGTTACTGGCGCAACAAATCCTATTGATAAAATTGGTTCAGTATGTAAAAAGCACAACCTGCTTTACTTGGTTGATTGCGCCCAAAGTGGCGGGCATATTAAAATCAATATGCAGGATTGTAACATAAACTTGCTTGCGCTTGCCGGCCACAAAGGATATTACGCTCCACAAGGTGTGGGGGTTTTAATATCAAACAGGGTTACTCCAAAACCAATAGTGTTTGGTGGCACAGGGACTTACAGCGAAAAACTTGAGCAACCAACTGAAAGCCCCGAGGGACTTGAGAGTGGAACACCTAGCATGCCGTGCATATTAGGGTTGGGCAAAGGGCTTGAATATGTAAACAAACATTTTAACAAACTGAACAACAAAGTTTTCAAACTTACAAGACAATTGCTTTTTGAATTAAAAAATAATAAAAATATAAATTTGTATTCTTTTAACGCCAATAGTGGCATTGTATCCTTTAACATAAAAGGCAAAACAAGTTCCGAGGTTAGCGACTTATTAAGCGAACGATATAATATTTGCACTCGAAGTGGTTTGCATTGCGCTCCAAAACTTCATGAATACTACAACACACTTTCACGCGGGATGGTCAGAATTTCAATTTCACCTTTTAACAAAAAATGGGAAATTAAAAAATGTATTAAGGCAATTAACGAAATAACTAAACTTTAAAAAAAATAAGTGACAAAGTTCACTTATTTTTTATTTAAAAACAAACTTCCATTAAACCATCCAAACCCTTCACTATTTCTATCACCCGTTATTGGAGTACAGTTATCTATAAGTAATTTTTTTACACCATTAGGAGATAATCTTGGATGCTCTTTTAGTATTAAACTACACACTCCAGTTATCATGGGTGTTGCAACACTTGTACCCGACATTTTGCCATAAAATTCTTTATTAAGTCCAAAATTACAAGGCCCAGTTATCTCTACACCCGGAGCTAAAAGGTCTGGTTTGTAATTGTTATAGATTGGCCCTCTGCTAGAAAAATTTGCTACCTCAAATTTGCTTATATCAAATTTATAAACCTCTTTTCCGTCATCACTAATTTCTTTAAATCTATTATCATTTAAAGCACCAACTGTAATTATTTTTGTACTAGCACCAGGTGATTTTACACTTTCTTCTTCAGGTCCACTATTGCCACATGCACCCACAACAACTATACCATTATTCCACAGTACTTCAGCCCCAACAATTAACGGGTCATTTGCTCCTAATGGCAAACTACCAAAGCTCATATTAACAATTTTAATATTGTATTTTTCCTTATTATCGTAAACCCATTGCATTGCATTTAATATTGTACTTGCACTAGTTTCGCCATTTTTATCAAGTGCTTTCAAAATTATTAAATTGCTTTTTTTGTCAACACCTTGGTACTTTTTGCCACAGATTACACCACTACCGCACACTACGCCCGCAACAAATGTCCCATGACCATTGTCATCATAAATTGTTGTTTTTTTATTAATAAAGTCTTTAAACAATACAATTTTATTGCTAGGAACTAAAAAATCAATATGTGGATATATCCCTGTATCAATTATTGCAATAGAAAAATTAGAGGGCTTTTGTTTAATATTTTCTATCCTCATAATTTGCTTACTTGTTTGCATCATTGCAGTAACTAACGCACTGCTAGAAATATATTTTACTATATTTAATTTTGCTATTTTAAACAAATTTGTAGTATTTAAATTAATTTTAAAAGCCTTTATAAAAGGAAACTCAGAGTACTGATTTTTAAAGTTGTTTTCTAAATAATTTTTTGCAAGAAAATAGTTTTGAGCATAAACAATACACTCAATTTTATCTCTTATATTTAGCGTGGATACGCCTTTTAATAAGTTTAAATCAATTTTCCCTTTCATTATTTTATTTCCGATATCAAGCTATCAAACATATTTTGTTGTTCTGTATTTAAATGTGGTTTTAATACTTTTTCTATATTACTAATTTGTTCATCTTCCAAACCGCCACGCTCTTTTAATCTGCGACTTTCCATTAAAAATTCTTTCATTAATTCCTCTTTAGAATATGTACTATATTTATCTATTAAGCTTTCATATTCATCTATGTTAACATTATCCAAATCAACATAATCATTATGTACTTCTTGCTTATTTTCTTGTACGGATTTTTTTATATGTTCACTAAACTTATTCATTGTTTTTACTCCTATCATTAACTAATTTATTATATGAAATCATATATAATAATGTTTAGATTTTAGTTTTTTGGGGGTTAGATACCAATGCAAAACACACTTTCAAACGAATATCCTTATGGACAATTTCCCACACAATATACAAAACTTGGGCAAGAGCAAATGAAAAAGCAGTGGCAAGAACGCACTGCTGAAAAAAAAGAAAGTAGCAAAAATGTTAATATTCAAAGTGACGGCAATGACAAATGTGAGCACTCTGCAAACACTATAGATATACATAAAATATTGCCATTAATAAAAAAAATGAACAGCAACACCCCCATTTCTCAAGGTGATTTAATAAGTATGCTAATGGGATTAATGGGAAAAGAAAACTCTGACCTTGCAGATATATTTAGCGTTATTGCAAATACTAAAACAGTTAAAGAAAGTGATATAAAAAGCATGAGTATAAATTCAAACATGCCAGCTATTGATAGTTTTAAAAAAGTAGAATAAAAAAATCACCTAATTTTAAAGGTGATTTATATTTTTAATTATGTTTTGCAAACATATCGTAAAACAACACAAGATTTTCAAAAACTACAGCCTCGTTAAAATTTCTAATATCCAACCCGATTATCTTTTTAATTTTATCCAAACGATATATTAACGTATTGCGATGCATGTAACCTTGTTTGCTTGCAATAGAAATATTAAGGTTGTTATCTAAAAACAATTGAGCTGTTTGAACAAGTTCATGGTCATTAAGTACAGATAAAACCACTTGATTGCAATATAATTGTTTGTATCTGTTAATAAAATCTACACTGCAGTTGTTAAAAATTGTTTTACTCGTAAACAAATCCAAACACATTAATTTAATTTCTTCTGCACTACTTTTCATTATTTTCTCCTAAATTATAGTTAACAATACTGCCGTTTTCGATGTTAATTACGCGTTCGCCAAGCAATTTGTTATATTTATCATTGCTTGTTGCAATAAACAAGGTTGCGCTATTAACAGTTACTAAATCATTTATAAAACCAATGATTTTTTTGCTTTCAGTTTCGTTTAGTTCCACAAAAACATCATCAATAATAAAAACTTCAATGTTTCTTAGTGCAAATCTTGCAAGCGCAACTTTTAAACGATTGAAATATGAAAGATTTTTTAGTTTCATATCCAAGATTGTTTCAAGATCAAAACTTCTAATAATATTGGAAATCTTAACATCAATAATCTGCTTGTTAGTTTTGCGTATTTTAAGTGTATATTCCAAGTTTTGTTTTACAGTTTTATTTTCCATAAAAAGCGGAAAACTTGGCAAGTATGCAAGAGAAATATCTTTTTGATAATCAATTTTATCCGAAGGAATTCCTTTTATTGTTACACTACCCGAAAACGGCTTTTCCAAACCAGTAATTACCCTTAACAAACTACTTTTACCGCTTTCAGATTTTCCACACAGAACAACTTTTTCGCCTGAGTTAATTTTAATATTTATATCATACAAAGTAAAGTAGTCTTTTGTGTACGATAAAAACAAATTTTTAGCTTCAATCACCTGCCCACATCTCCTTATTGTATTTATGATACAATATTTTTTGTTTTTTTACAACAAAAAAACACCTAAACTATTTTTCTTTAGGTGTTTATTTATTGTTAATAAGTTATTTCTATCATGCCTAAATTAGCATCGTTTCTTTTATATAACACGCTAACTAAACCTGTTTTTGCATTTAGGAACACAAAGAATGTATGACCAAGCGCTTCCATTTGAGCTTCGGCATCGCTTTCGGTCATAGGCTCAAGTTCAAATCTCTTTTTCTTTGCAATTCTTGGAGCTGTAAATTCAGGCATTTCAGTTAAGAATTCAAATTCGTCGGAGGTGCGTCTAAATTTGGACTTATACTTGGTGGAATTTTTAATGATTTGTTTTTCGATTTTTGGCAGTGCCATGTCAATATTATTGTACATGTTATCACTAACAACTTCGCTTCTTAAAAATAAGCCATCTGCATTAATTGTAATTTCTAGCTTATTGATATTGTTTTGCTCGGTACAAGCCACTTTAACTTCATAGTTTGAAGGAAAATATTTTTCTAATTTTTCAAGTTTCTTTTCAATAATATCCTTAAACTTTGTTGTTACTTTATAGTTTTTACTTACATATTTTACTTTCATAATAAAACCTCCTCTATATTTTAATAATATCAAATTATGCCTTAGTTAGCAATTATTTTTTATAGCTATTTACTAACTTTTAGTGTTAAAACATTTTCTTTTGCAGAAATCATTATGGTGTTACCTGCGGATATTTTACCCTCCAACATTTGTTCGGCAACCCTATCTTCAATTTCTTGTTCAATTAGCCTACGCAAAGGTCTTGCACCATATTCAGGATCATATCCTTTTTCAATAAGGTACTTAAGAGCACTTTCTGTTACTTTTAATCCTACACCTTGTTCCATTAACTTTTTGTTTAGTTTGCTAATAAATATTTTGGCAATTTGCGTTAGCTGTTCAAAATTAAGCGGATGGAAAACAGTTATTACATCAATTCTGTTTAAAAATTCTGGTTTAAATGATCGTTTTAATGCATCTAAAAGCGTTTCCTTAATATCATCATATTCTAGCCCACCTCTAGGGTCATTTTCGTTAAAACCAAGTCGCGCAGAACCCTTTGGAAGTTCGCTAACACCTACATTACTCGTGAATATGATAATAGTGTTTTTAAAGGACACAAGTCTGCCCTGACTATCAGTTAAACGGCCGTCATCCAGAACCTGAAGCAAAAGATTATACACATCAGGATGTGCCTTTTCAATTTCATCAAATAACACAACACTATATGGTTTTCTTCTTACACTCTCGGTTAACTGACCGCCCTCGTCATATCCCACATATCCTGGAGGTGAGCCAATTAGTTTGCTTACACTATGCTTTTCCATGTATTCGCTCATGTCTAAACGAATAACGGCATTTTCGTTGTCGAACATTGCCTCGGCAAGTGCCTTACATAATTCGGTTTTTCCAACGCCGGTTTGTCCCAAGAACATAAAGCTACCAATAGGGCGATTACCATCTTTTAGTCCGATTCTCGCGCGTCTAATTGCCTTTGCAACTGCAGTAACTGCTTCGTTTTGGCCAATAACTCGATTATGAAGTATACTTTCTAACTTTAGTAATCTTTCTTTTTCACTTTCGGTCAATTTTGTAATAGGAATATTTGTCCATTTGCTAATAATTTTGCAAATATCCTCTGAAGTTATTGTAATATCATTTCCACTATTTTGCTGTTTTGCAATAATCTTATTCTTACGTTCTTGAGCTTCACGAATTTTGTCACGATATTCGCTAGCTTTTTCAAAATTTTCGCTTATTAGCGCTTCGCGTTTTTCTGCTTCAAAGTTTGCAATCTGCTCTTCTACTTCTTTTAATTCTTCGGGTTTTTGAGTGCCAAAAACTTTAGCTTTGCTACTTGCTTCGTCTATAAGGTCTATTGCCTTATCAGGCAGACTTCTATCCATAATATATCTATCAGAAAGAGTAGACGCAGCAATAATGGCTTCATCACTAATCTTAACTTTATGGAAAGCCTCATAACTATCTTTAAGTCCACGCAAAATTTCAATTGTTTGCTCCACGCTGGGCGGATTAACCATAACTGGCTGAAATCTACGCTCAAGCGCCTTATCTTTTTCAATAAACTGACGATACTCATCGGTGGTGGTTGCACCAATTGTTTGGAATTCTCCACGTGCCAAATATGGTTTAAGCATATCAGCAGGATTAACTTCGCCTTTATCACCACCCACCTGTGCAAGCGTGTGAATTTCGTCTATAAACACAATTATATCTTTGTTGTTTGTAATTATCTCGATTAGTTGTTTAAGTTTTTCCTCCAATGCCCCGCGATACTTTGTTCCCGCCATAAGCCCGCCAAGCTCTAGCGAAAATATTTTTTTGTTTTTAAGAATTTCCGGAACTTTTCCTTTTGCAATTGCAAGCGCCAAACCATCTACAATCGCACTTTTACCAACTCCAGCTTCACCAATTAACACAGGGTTGTTTTTGGTTTTTCTGCAAAGGATTTCTATTGTACGCTGAATTTCCTCTTCTCTGCCTATAATTGGGTCAATTTTGCCATCAAGCGCCTTTTGCGTAAGGTCCTGACCCATTTCAAGCAGTTCGGCAGGCAATGATGATTTTCCACTGTTGGATTGTGCAGTTGCATCTGTATAGTTTCCTTTGTGTTCGCTTGAAAAAGAGCCCGCTTTTAGCACCTGCAAAACATTACTTTTCATATCGTTAATATTTATTTTAAAGGAGCGCTTTAAAATTGAAACCGCATAGCTATTTTCGCTTAAAAGTAGCGAAACAAGTAAATGTTCCGTTCCAATAAAGTTGTGACCAATTGTTGTTGCAAACTGGCTTGCAATAGAAAAAACTTCTTTGTTTTTAGGTGATAGTTCAACTTTGCTGTTTAGCACACTAATAGACTTTTTTTGCGAGTTACGTGAAAATACATTATCAAGTTTTTCACACGTAACGTCATATGATGCAAGTATTTTGCTTGCAACACAATCTTGAACTTGTGCCAAACCATATAGCAAATGTTCCGTGCCAATTTGATGATATCCATATTGCAGTGCAACAGTGCCCGCAAATTGCAACGCTTTATTTACATTTTCAGTAATTCTAACCTCGTTAAACATGTTATTTTTCCTCCTTATTTTTACTCTTGTTTCTTAATGCCTTTATTTGTTCCTTTATCGCGCCCGCATCCTCATAACGTTCCTCGTCAATAGCCAATTTAAACTGTCTTTCAAGTTCGGTTAATTTCGAGTTATCCTCTGGTTCTAAAAATTCATCCAAATTAAAGTCGATTGGGCTTTCCATATTTTCAAGCATATCCCTAATTTCTTCTTCAAAGGTGGCATAACAATCTTTACAACCTAGCCTACCTCGTTTTAAAAAGTCAGCAAAACTGCTTTTGCAAGTAGGACACTTTTTTGCTTCTTCCAACATAAAATCGTCATCAAAAAAAGATGGAAGATTAAAAATATCAAATGGGCTAATGCTTTCTAGCCCCGCACACTGACTACACAAATGAGTTTCATACCCCTCACCATTGATCATAACAGTTTTGTGAAAGGTTGCCACATTTTGTTTACATTTATCACACAACATTATTCTTCCTCCTTTATAATGTTTATTAAAATATTCCTTAAAATATTTGCACGCAATTTATCTTCTAACTTAATAGGGTTGTTAAGTGCATTATTTGAAATTGCTGAAATAATAACATCACACTCGCCCTTATTAATTATTCCCCTATCAAGTAAATTATCACAAATTTGCTTTGCTGTTATAAAATCAATTTCGTCCGAAAGCATCTCACTTATTAACGTTTGTATATAATCTCCATTTTCACTGCTTAACCTAATAACCTTAACATATCCGCCTCCGCCACGCCTGCTTTCTACAATAAAACCGCGTGGATTTGTAAAGCGCGTGGATAACACATAGTTAATTTGGCTAGGAGCGCAATTAAAAAATGACGCAAGCTCATTTCGCGACAAATTTAAAACATTTTCTTCTTGCATTTGTTCCAAAATAAATCTTTCAATAATATCACTTATATTTGGCATGTCATTTCCCCTTATTAAAAGTTTGACTTTCTTTGACTTTTAATTAGTCTATCACTCTAAACTTTACATGTCAACAATTTATGAGAAAAAAAAGAAGAAATTTTATTTTCTCCTTTTTAACAGCAATATTTATAAATAATCGAGCAAAAAATACTATGTTTAAGTAATTTAAAAAATTTATCCCGCAAAATCTTTTAAAATCCAAAATGCAATTATTATTAAAACAACCATTCCTACTCCGCTCATATTCTTTACCTCTATCAGATTATATCAGAGATTAACGCTATTTTCAATGATTATCTTTTATTTTGTGTATTTTGCACATATCTGCTTTATTTAAAACATTTATTTTGGTTTAAATTTACGTTATACTTGCCAGATTCATAAACAATTATACCATTAATCATTGTGAGACAAATATCTGATGAATCCATGCCGTTAACAATAACATCTTCCAATACACTTACGGGATACAAATCTTCTGGTAATATATCCATCATAATAATATCTGCTTTATATCCTATTTCAAGCCTAGCAACATCCGTTAATCCCAATGAATTTGCACCATTTATGGTTGCCATTTTTATTGCTTTACTTGCGCTAATTATGTTTGCTTCATTTAGCACTCCCGCTTGTAAATTACATGCTAAATACATATTTCTAATCATATTTGGACGCGCATTATTAAGCAACTCCCCTGTTCCTAAGCAAATTGTAACATGTTTTTTATTAAAAGAATATACAGGCGCAACCCCACTTCCATCCATAAGGTTGCTACAAGGGCAAGTTGCTACACAAACATCATAGTTACTTAAAATATCAACATCTTCTTTATCGCAATGCACACAATGCAAAAGCACGCATTTAGTGTCAAAAAAGCCATAACTTTCAAGCAAACCCACTGGTGTTAATCCGTATTTGTTATAAATATCCCCAACTTCTTCCAGCGTACGACTGCATTGCGTAGATAGCACCCAATTGAACTTTGTTGCACACTTTACAAGCGTGCTAAATACATCCTCGTTGCATTCATTAACGTTTTTAGCAAAGAGTATAGGATTAACGTGCGGATTTATTTTTTGTAAATCCTTAACTTGATTATAAACAGTATCTGTATCTATAATTTCTTTGCCTGTAATTCCGCCCACTGCAATAAAACCTCTTATGCCAACATCTGCCATTGCCATAACAGCATCACGCGGGTTGCTAGTGCACTCAAAACAAGTTGTAATTCCGTTTTTAACCATATGTAAGTAATTGTTTGCGCATTGTTTATAAGTATCTTTTTTTACAGCTCCGTCGTTAAAATATGCATTAACAAAACCCGGCATTAGTAATTTATTTGCGCAATCAATTGTGCGGTCTGCAGACACATTAATATTCTTATTTATTTGTGCAATCACCCCGTCACAAACAAGCAGATCAGTATTGTAAAGCACCTCGCTATTGTTGTTTAAAGTATATATAGTTGCGTTTTTAAATAGTATTTTCATAATATCCTCTGTAGTTATTATAATATTAAAGACAGATTAAAACAAATAAAAAAATAAAATGCACCAAATTTAGCGCATTTTATTAAAGTATTTTTTATAACTTGTGTTTAGAATGGAAAATTAGGCCAACCGTGCCAGGACCACAGTGTGTGCCCACTGTTGGGCCAATTTGTTGTACCCAAATACGAGCCTCTTTTCCAACTACCTCACGAACTTTCTCTTCCAAAAATTTTGCTGCTTCAATATCATCTGCGTGCAAAATTCCAATTGGATAATCTGCAACATTAACGCCAAGTTCTTTTAGTTTATCAACCAAAGTAAGCAAGGATTTCTTTCTGCCTGAAACTTTGCTAACTGTTACAATTTTGCCCTCGTTATTAACCCCTAATATAGGTTTAATTCCTAGTAGCGAACCCAAAATTGCGCCAGAGGAAGAAAGCCTGCCACCGCGCTTTAAATGCATAAGGTCCTCTACAGTAAAGAACACCGAAACCTCGTCACGGAATTTTTTTACAAACTCAATAACCTCGTCATCAGTTGCGCCTCTCTTATGCAAAACAGCTGCTTCATAAGCCACAACACCAGCACCCAAGGAAATGGATTGTGTATCCACATATTTAATAGAACGTTGTGGGTATTTTGCTTTAAGCTCCTCAATCGCTTTTTCCATAAAATCAAATGTACCGCTCATCTGACGCGAAAAGTGTACATACAAAATATCCTCTCCCTGCTTTAAAAATGGCTCAAAAATATCCACATAATTTTGAGGGTTTAATGCAGAAGTAGCCGGCATATTGCCGTTCCTGATGCTATCGAAAAACCACTTAAAGTCATGTTTTTCGCCAAGGTCATAGCCATATTCCTTACCACATAGTGTGTAAG
Organism: uncultured Christensenella sp.; assembly: GCA_964564685.1. Taxonomy (GTDB): domain Bacteria; phylum Bacillota; class Clostridia; order Christensenellales; family UBA1242; genus UBA11490. Next base: position 64,981 of record CAZMBC010000002.1, on the reverse strand, counting down.
GCATGCTTATGTACTCTATCCCCAATTTTTTTATTTCTGTATACCATAGTTCGCTATTGCTATCTGTAAAAAATACGCTCATGTTTTTCTCCTTTGATTTATTTCATATTAGGAAACAAAATTACATCCCTTAATGTTGGCTGATTGCAGATTATACACATCAATCTGTCTATACCCAAGCCCAAGCCGCTCATAGGTGGCATACCATGTTCCATTGCAAGCAAGAAATCTTCATCTAATTCAAAAGCCTCATCATCACCTTTAGCTTTATTGCGCATTTGTTCTTCAAATCCTGTGCGCTGAATTTGTGGATCAACAAGCTCGCTATATGCCTTTGAAAGCTCACTTCCCGCAACTAACACTTGGAACATTTCTATTACTTTTGGATTGGCATCACTTGGTCGAGCAAGTGGAACCAAATTAGGATAATTGTAAACAATGGTTGGCTGAATGATGTTAGGTCGGATTTTACGCTTGTACATATAGTCATAAACGGCACCCAAACTAACAAGTGCATCAATTTCGTCATTATCAAACAATTTAGTTGCCTTAACCTTTGTCTTAAGTTCTTCAACATCATCAATTGTTAAAATATCAAAACCTAAAAGGTCATTTAGGGACTTAATATAATCCACTCTGGCCCAATTACCACTAAAGTCCAATTTAGTTCCTTGATAGTCAATTACATAACTGCCACAAAGAGTTTTTACAATTTTCTTTAATAGTTTGGTTATAAAAGCAATATTCTTTTTATAGTCCCAATAACTAGCATACCACTCTAGCATAGTAAATTCTTGCAAATGTTGTGCGTCCATACCCTCGTTGCGGAAATTTTTGCCCAATTCAAACACTCTTGGAATTCCGCCCGCAACAACCTGTTTTAAGTAAGTTTCAGGTGAAATACGCAAATTATAAGTTTTGTTTAGCGCATTATGTTTAGTAACAAAAGGCTTTGCTGCTGCACCGCACGCAACGCTTTGCAAAATAGGTGTTTCAACTTCCATAAAGCCATTTTCAACAAGAAAATTTCTTATTAAGTTAATTAATTTGCTACGAGTTGTAAAAGTATGGCGTGCTTCTTCACTTGAAATTAAATCCAAGTATCTTTGACGATACTTTATTTCAATATCCGAAATTCCGTGAAATTTTTCTGGCAAAGGAAGCATAGCCTTGCTTAAAAGATAATATTTGGTTGCTTTAATAGTTAGCTCGCCTGTTTGCGTTTTGTAAAGTGTACCCTCAAAACCAACATGGTCGCCAATATCCACCATATCCTTAAACCACTTAAATTTTTCTGGCTTAAACTCATTTACAGAAAGGCTAACTTGAATTTTGTTATACACATCTGAAATTTGACAAAACATAAATTTGCCAAAAACACGGCGAAAAGTCATTCGACCTGCAACCTTAACTTTGCTGTTTAGTTTTAGTTTTCTTGCGCCAGATATATCGCAAGATGCGTCAAATTTTGGGGCATAAGGATTTGTGCCACTTTCCTTTAATGTACGAATTTTATTTTTTCTAATATCAACTTCTTTAAAAGAGTTGTCTACAATAGGTGTGTTATTCATGTTTATCTCCTAGTAATACTAGTTAAATATTAACACAGACTCAAATTTGTGTCAATTATAACACCTAAACTTTGTTAATAAAAATGCTTATAAACCCACAAATTTCGCTCTACCTTATCCACATAGTGCTTAGTTTCTGGATACATTATATTTGTTAAGTTGCCATCGTCATCTAGCCACAGTTTAACATTGTTCAAGCCCGCGTTATAAGCACAAAGTGCTTTGGTGCGGTCGCCATCAAACTCATCCAACAAATATTTAAGATAAAAACATCCAATTTCAATATTAATATCAGGCTCAAAAAGTTGTTTAGAAGTAAAGTCCACCATTTCTAACTTTCCCGCAACTTCCACTGCAGTAGACGGCAAAATTTGCATAAGACCCATTGCACCCGCACTCGACACCGCATCTGCCTTAAAAGAGCTTTCAACATTTATCACACTAAAAACCAACTCCGCCTGCAGTCCATATTTTTGCGAACAAGCCAAAACCTCCTGTTTGTATTTGTAAGGAAACATAACAAAAAACAAACAAATACCTACAAGCAAAATGCTTGCAAAAACGCCACAAAACAATACCACACAAAATCTACTTTTCATCAATTCTTTGTTCGCCCCAAAACAGCCAAATTAATAGCTTCGCCAATCAATTTTCCTACGGCCTTAATTAATATATCAACATCTTTTAAACTAACTATGCTATCATTAAACTTATTATGCAAAATTTTTTCCAACTTTCCAAAAAAACTTGCACCGTCCTTAACTTCTTCCTCGGTCGCACCGCTTGCCTTAAGAGCGTGTAAAAACTTTCCCGAGATTTTATCCAAACTAGCCTCATTAAGTCCAACATCCACAAAAGCGGAATAAATAAAAGTACTTGCGTAAATAACCATGGGCACACCAATGGCAAGCACATCACAGTTAAGAGTGCTTTTGTTCATGCGCTTTCGGCTGTTACCAACACCACTGCCTGGCACAAGACCGCTGTTAGTAATTTGAATAGATGTGCCCAACCTTGAAATATGGCTTGCGCACAAACTATCAATTAATATAACCTTGGTGGGCTTAACTTTTGCCAAAATGCCATCAACAACATCCTTGCTTTCAATGCCCGTAACACCCAAAACACTAGGCAAAAAGGCGCAAACAGGCAAAGCACCGTCCACCAAATTTTGTGTAACAATAATATTTTTAACCACCTCAATACCCAAACTATCGGCACTAATATATTTGTTTCCTAAACCCACAACGCACACCTTGTCGCCTGAGGATAGCTGCCCTAAATAATCCTTAATAACATCAGCCAAAAACCGCACATAATACTTAAATGCAGTTTCCCTCACTTCCACAAGATTAGGTAATGACACTAAGGAATATTTGCCCTTTGGCTTGTCAAACATCTCGCTTTCGGCCTTAGTGGCGATTTCATAGTTTTCAAGCACTAGTCCAAATTTATAATGCTCAAAAGTGCTTTCGCCCCCTTTTGCAAACTTTCCAAATTCACTAACATAACTTTTTTTTAAATCACAAACAATGTCTGAAAATCTATTCATAAAAAACTCCTAAAATATTTGATATATTATTGGTTATTATTTGTAAATAATTCTTGCTATTTAAAAAAAAGTATGATAAAATATGGAAGCAAAATTAATTAGTAAATATAAATTAAGGAGTATTAACTGTGGCAAACATTAAATCAGCAAAAAAGAGAATTGATACAAATAATAGACAAAGAGGCGAAAACAAATTTGTTAAAAGCACAATTAGCACCTATGTAAAAGGTTTTAGAAAACTAATTGCAGAGGGTAAAATAGCCGAGGCAGAAAGCAAACTTGTAGATACAATCTCTTATATTGATAGCGCATGCTCAAAAGGTGTATTGCATAAAAACAACGCTAGCCGTAAAATTTCTCGTTTAACCCTAGCATTGAACAAAGCAAAACAAAACGCACCTGTTGCAGAAGTTAAACCTGCAGAAAAGGTAGAAGAAGTTGTTAAGCCAGTTGTAGCAGAAGAAAAAGTTGAAGCAAAGAAAGCACCTGCTAAAAGAACAACAAAAAAAGCTGAAGCACCTGCAGAAGAAGTAAAAAAGGCACCTGCTAAAAAAACAACAACAGCTAAAAAAGAAACTAAATAGTAAAATCAGATTAAAAAAAGTTAGCGTATAGACTATACGCTAACTTTTTTCTCATTACGCACACGAATGCGACCCCATAATTTTAAAAGCCTTTATGTATTTTAAACAATTGTTAATAACGCAAAAGATTTTATCAATTTTATTGTTAAGCGCCAGCATACTACTTGGGATACCCTTGCCTTCAAGCAAAACCTTACATCCCTCATTAAGTTTTTGTTGCAACTTACAATATTTTACAATGCTAACAAAAAATATTTGTATAGTGGCCTTAAGTTTTTCTTCAGTAAAAATATTGTTGTCGTTTCCCAAATTTTTCATAAGTTTCCCCTCCCTTCTTATTGTCCATTATAACCCATAAAAATTTAAAAATAAACAGGCTAACCCAAAAATTCTTTCGCTTAATACAACAATAGACAAAACAAGCAAAAATATACTACAATTCGACTTTATTTTTACAATAAATTTACATACAACCAATTAACTTGCCAAATTTTGACCTAATATAGCATATTATAAAAAAGCAAAAAAAATTCTTGCATATTTTGCAAGAATTTTTTGCTTTTGCCATACCCATAGCAATAGCTTTTAAAAAATTTTTCCATTTTTCATTTATAAAACGCCCATTAGTTACGCATGTTTTTTTAGTTTTTGTGTTGGCCTCACTCATCACCTACCACTACTCCACCTAAAAAACTGCTTTGCTAATTAGCATTAAACAATAGGAAAGCTATTGCCCAACCAAATTTCATTGGGCAATAAGCCGTTCCTGTTGTTTTTGCTTATAAACTAGTAATATCGTAAATCCAATAATCACTAGTTTTTGTTGCCGTAAGGTTAATTACGGCGTCGGTTGCTGTGATTTCACTTAACACAAAGCTATAGTAGAAATCTGGTTTTGACCAATTAATGCTGCTAGAACTTGAAATGTCTGTTATTTCATAGAATGCGTTGGTATAAACCGCAAAATAATAAGTACCCCTTTGTAAACTATCAAAGGTTATTTGGCTACCTGTAGCCTTTGCATAATATGCGCGATTTGTGTTTGTGTTATACAACACAATAAACATGCAGTCATTACTACCCACAGCCAAACCACTGCTAGCGGTTATACTGTTGTTAACTGTTACCGTAAACTTATTGTTTGCAAATTCCAAATCAATCAATCGATAACTATCCCCGTCGTTACAATCACTAGGCACTGTATAAGCGTAAACATATGATGGCTCTTCAATGCCTGTATAAGCAAACTCTGGGTTGTAGTAGTTAGCTACACCAATGCGATTAAGAATGCTGTTTCCTCCGCATGTTATTGTAAGCGTAATTGTTTCGCCTGGTTTAACATACGCATACAGCTTGTCGTCTTCCTCAAACACATACCTGTTACTGTTAATAACATTCTCCCCACACTCAAGCGTGTATCCATCAACTAAGGTCAATTCCTTATCTGCAGCACTAATATAAACCTTATTTTCGTTATAGAACTTAAGTGTTGGCATGTCGTCATTAACTCCGTCATACATTCCCCATGTAGTGTTAAAGTCAAATGCACTCCACATGCTTATGTTCTTAAGGTTATCCGTTGTAGTTTTAATACCTGCACCTGTATATGCGCCTTGTTCCGTAACAGTACTATTACTATCCACAGTTTTCCACTCGGAAACACCAGTTCGTGTTGTTCCTGGGTTGTCAGGGTCACCCACTGCATATATATATTTAGCGGGATCAGAAGTACTATCTACTGCGGCTTGTATTTTATAATCAGTATTATAATAGGATGCTTCAACCCTATTTGTGCCACTAACAAACCTACCTACAAGTTCTCCAATAAATGCATGATATATACGATAAAACCAAATAGTACCGTCAGCATTTTGCCAATTTTCAACATTATCAGGCTTATATGCTGCGTTTGATGTTTGGTTAGTATGAATTATGGTTGCACTGTTGTAACATCTGTTAATGGTTACATTACTACCTTCAGCTAGTATTCCACCAATACGCACATATGCTTGCGAGATTGACATTTGACCTTTATTAGCACAATCTTCAATAACAATACTATCACTATTTGTACTTGTACTTGCATATCCCAAAATGCCAGCAGCTAATTGAATTACGCCATACATATTTGCACTGTTTATTGCTTTGGATATTGTTAAAGTTTTTCCTGAATTACCTCTAGCAATGTTTGCAATAACTCCCGCGCCATAATTAGAAACTACTGCTGTACATATTCCAGATACATATATTTTAGAAATACTATTTACATACGAAGTGTGAGTATGTGCAATCGAACCTGCTAAATAATTTGCTTTTCCATACAAATCCACATTAATGTTAATATTTTCTACCTTAGATGAATATAAAGTACCTACTAATCCACCCTTAAAATTGGACGCTGAATAGTTTTTAAGGTTAATAATGTTAATGTTTTTAATTACAGCATCCTTACCAGCACTCCAGCCTCCCAATGTTCCAAACAAACCACTATAATATTGGAAATACGAATTAATATATACATTGCTAATAGTGTGATAATCACCATCAAACGAAGCTTTAAGGGCATAGGTTCCTTCAGAGTCTTGATTTGTAGAAGGTTTTATTCCTGTGCCAATAGGTGTAAATATGCTTCCGGCCATGTCAAGGTCGGCAGTCAGCTTATAGTAAGCACCCGATTTATTATAGGCTGTGTTGTTAGTGTTTACATAATGTGCTAACAAATACAAATCATCTGCATCTTCAATTAAGTAAGGGTCATCTTTTGTACCCGTTCCGTTAAATGTACCCGAGGTTACATGTTTTTCTGCAATTGTAGTAGCCGAGGCTGTGTTGCTAACGGTTCGCAATCTTGACATTGATGTTGCACTATCCCAATACCAAATGTTATTAAAGTCAAAGCCCGCAAAAGTTTCTTTAGTTCTATCTGCTGTTAATTCCGTTACATTAATTTTATCGGAATAGTTAATACTAAATAATTTATTGTATCCCCCGTTGTTTTTGATATAAACATTATACATCTCAGTAGCATATGAATATTGACAAGTAATCAATCCATACATGTTATTTGAAGATGTATTTTCATACGTTACATCCAAAACAACATTTTCAAATATATTTATACCTGATATGTATGCAATCAATCCAGATGCATAAACAGTTTTTGCTGTATTTGTGCGTATAATGGTTGCATTTACAAACACATTTTTACAATTAATTTGCGAACAATTATAGAATAAAGCACTAAAAAATGATGTTGATGGGTAATCTGCAATACTTGCCAAATTAACATTGCTAACATAAATATTTGTTGCTGAGCCTCTAATATAACCACCTACAGAGGCCATAAAGCTTCCAATTAGATTACTATTTACAACTCTTATATTGTTTAAACTCATATTATATGAGTAGCCAACAACTGCACCAATGCCTATAACTTTTGAGCTATAAACCCTAATATCCGCATTATCAATTGTAATATTGTTAATACCCGGATTAGTAACAAATCCAAATAATCCAATGTTCACTTGATAATTATTAGTAATGTCATTAAATTCTTCAGTTTCAAAGAATATTGTCATATTTGTAATGTTAACATTAACATCCGCACCAAATATGCTATTAGAGCCAAGACTATATGTGGTGTTATTATAACCGTTCAAGCCAATTGGCACCCATAAGTACTGACCAAGGTCCACATCGCTAGTTAGTTTGTAACTAGCATCTTTGTAATATACTGTAGCTACTGATGTAGCGGAGTTGTATCGCTTGTAGTATGCTCCCGAGTTAACTAGGTATGCAATACGCGCCAACTGTTCTGGTGTAGAAATAATAAATGGATTGTATCGCGCACCAATATTTAAGTATTGTTCATCACTTGGGAAGGTGCTTGTGCTTGGGTTAACCTCCAAACTTGCCGTACCGCCATTTGCGGTTATAAACTCTGCCGAGTGTCCTGGACTACTTGTATAATCTGTAATCGAGTAGCCTACCCAATAATCGCCTTGATATTCTACATTAATAGTCGTGTTAGCTGTTATGGTATTAGTTAGGGTATACTCTGCCATATAGCGCGTGTAACCGCCAGATGTGTAGGTAGTGTTTGTAACTGCCTGACCAAAAATGCTTTCTACCTTGTAGGCAAGTTTGCTGTATGCAACCACTTTAACTGTGGCATCGTATGGCACTTGTATTGTTGTGGATAATACGTCGCCATTTATTGTGCTAACAAGCGTGCCGTTAGAGTAAACTTCCACCTTGTCGTTTGCAGTATGTAACTGCTTATCGTTACCAAAGTTAGTTATCGTTAGGGTTATGTCCCTAGACACATCACCGTAAGTAGCTATATATTCGCCCTTGGTTGTTTCGTTAAGGGTAAAGCTTAATGTATTGTCATTAAAGCTGTAACCAGTTGTTGCTCCAGCGCTGCGGCTATATACCACAACACTTCCGCCACTTGTACTTGTACGAGTGATGGTTTCTACCTGTTTATTTACGCCTGGTGTAAATTCTACGCTTGCACTTGTGTTTAGTACGCCAGTTTTTGTGCTTGGCGCGCCGTTTGTATCAATTGTGTATGTGCGCTCAAATACCGCGGTGTATGTGCCCATATTGCTTGCGTTTACAGGTAATGTTATGCTTGCATTTGAATTAGTAGTAGTTGAAACAACTTCTTCAATGTATATATTACTTACTGTAGCAGTTCTATCATAATTATAGTTGCTTTGATTAATTCTTAATTCAACTGATCTAATCTCTTTATTTTCAGTTTTAGTTTCTAAAGATACATAACTATTTGTATACCTATTAGAGTATCCACTACTTGCAGTGCTATCAGCGTAATAGAATGTTAGCCCCGTAAATGATTCACTTGCTTCTGTTGCGCTTATAACCTTATGACCAACTCTGTAAGTTGTGTTTGGTTTAAACAAACTTGGTTTAAGGTGAATAACACTATAATATCTGCCAGTAGTCATTGATGAATCAATTGTTGAGGTAATATTTTGACCAGATAATGTAATTGCAGAGCTAATTGAATTAAACAAATCTGTTTCGGTTGATAGTTGAGTATTATGCTTCCAACCATTAAACTGGCTACCAACATAGTCTGAAGTTTCGCTTGGGGTTGCGGTAATCACAACTGAGTTTCCTTTGGTTAATAACGAAGTTGTTGTGTCGGTTATATCGTTGGTTACTACACCTGTTCCCCCATTTACGCTTTCAGTTTGTAAATTCAAGTAATATTGTTTGTACTCTATACCAATTTCTAGGGTGTGGTCACTACTCATTCCCAATGTGTTTATGCTTGCACTTTCCAAAGCAAAGTATGTGTAATTACTGCTTGTTGTTTGCTCTACACCGTTTAGTTTAAAGCAAGTTAAGGTAAAGTCGCTGGTGTCATCAGCAGGATGTGCAAGTTCAAAGTTTATAGATACAGCATATCCAAACGGAATACCATACGCATAGTTTGCTACATTTGAAATGCTTTCGCTATATAGTTCTGTTTCTCCACTTTTAATTGTTATTGTACCTGAAGCAGAATTTGCTCCGCCACCTGTTGTGCTAACATAAAGTTTTTGCGTACCCAAAACAGGTGTGTAATTTGTACTCATCATCCAAACACTTGTAAAATCAAAGCCCGCATATGTGGATTTTGTTAACATTTGTGTTGGAGTTTTAACAATGTTAGCATCAGTTGCTGTTGTTGCGGTATTTGTTACATAAACATTAGTAACAGTGGTGCTTGTTAATGATTTAGCAACGGCGTTAGCTGCTTTAAGACTATATGTTGCGTCCAAATAACTTGTTGTAATGCTTCCACTTGATGCGGTGTGTACTATTGTACCTGCAACATTGCTTTCGCTAAGGTTAATGTTACTTGCACCAACATAACAATTTTCCAGCGTGCCAGAGCTTAATAAACCTACCAATCCGCCAACACGTGGTGAAATTGTAACTTTGGTAAAGTCTGCCTTAGTTTTTGCGCCAACCTCTTTCATTGTGCCCGCTAATTTGCCCACAAGTAAGCCAAAGTATGAGCCAGTGCCAGTTGGGTTATAGTTTTGATAACTAACATTATAATGTGCGTCAGCGACTGCCGTGTACCACATGTTCTCACAACGCTCAACATTGCCGTATACTGAGCCGAACATGCCTCCGATATAAATGTTTTCGGTATTAACGCCTGTGTGCTCTATTGTTATATCAACATCGGAACTATATACATGGTTTACATCACCAGTAGCGGTAACTTCTCCAACAATTAATCCATAGTTTGAGTATTCACCAAAGTAGTCTACTAGATTAACATTTTGTAAGTAAAGGTTCTTAACTGTGCCAGATACACTAGAGAACAACCCGCTAACACCTGTTAAAGTTAAGTTTTTAATAACATGTCCCGCGCCGTTAACCGTAACATCTGAAGGAATTTGGAAACTATATGGCAGTATCTTATTTCCGCAATCAATATCTTGGGTTATATTGATTGTTTTTAACGTGCCTTTGTTTGCGCTGTACAAAGCGTTCATTAAAGTTTGGAAGTTGTTTACGCTAGTTGTTTCAGTACTAATTTCAGTAAATGTAACTGTGTCGTAATTATAAATGCTTGTTTCAGAGATTGCTAATCCTATTGCGGATTCGGTTAAAGTTGTGTCTATTACTACATTTGTTGCACTTGCAATAAATGCGTTGCTATCCGAATAGTATCCGCCACTAAAGCTTGTACCAGTTATATCAAGCGTAATGTTCTTAAACTGTGCACCATTTGCACTTGCAATAAATGCAGTTGGTGATAGGAATGCTTCTGTTTGGTTGTAACCCGCAATATAATTGTTTGCGTTAACCACCGAAACATCAGTAATTGTTACTGCATCATGTGCACCTTGCGTGCCGTTTACAATGCCCGCATTGCCCACATAAATGCCGTTAAAGTTTTGAATTGGCACCCACAATTTTCCACTTAAACTTATGTTTGCAGTTTGTTTAAAGTAGGTGTTGTTAAATTGCTCACCGTTAAGCGCTTGTGCGCTTATCCATGCTAGTGTGGATGCACTGTTTATTATATACGGATTTGATATTGTGCCCGCGCCACTAGGTGTGCTGTATGCACCACTATCTACCCATGTGTTTGTTTTGTGAACAAACTTAAAGGTTGGAGTTGTTCCAACTTGCATTGTGTAAGTATATGGCAACTCACCCACTTTAGTGCTGTTTACATACACATCCGTGCCAGTGTAACCAACCACTGAATCGCCAGCTGTAAATGTAATTGAAGTTACGCCTGCTTCGGTTGAAAATGTGCCTGATGCGGCTGCATATTTTGTTTCGCCTATAACAAACGAACCTGCGCCTTCTTGGGTATAACTATAAGTTGAGTCACCACTATAAACTACTTGAATAGTGTAAGCTAATCCATAGTCATCTGGATAATTAAGTGTAAGTTCTGTGGTTATTGCTTCTGAACCACTAATGGTTACTGGAGCGCCATAGTTCTCACCATTAACTTGCCATTGCATAGTTGTATAACCAGCTTGCGGAATTGTGCTTAACGTAATAGGCTCGCCTAATTGATATTTTTGATCTGTTCCAGTTCCTGCCGTAGTTGTTGTGGTGTAAACAGTGTTAACTGTTCCTGCGGTTAAAAATGAAGTTTGCGTTGCACTTATAGTACTAGGTGCATTTATATAGCTGTAAAGTGCTACTACAAGCGAATATTTAGCATCTTCATTTGCAGTAATAATATTTTCGGTGTTAATTATGTTACCTACGGTGGTTTTCCAGTTTTCAAGTATACCCTTGTAAACCTTAACTGGTTGTGTTAAATAATGAGATTCATGAACTATACGATACTGCTGTCCTGCTTCTAACGTATATGTGCAGGTATTGTTTTCATAATCAATTGCACTTGGTGTTATGCGAGACTCTTTTGCTACATCCCAAATACCAATACCAGTCCATTCAGTATACAACAAATCATCTACTTCATCAATTTCAAGCACACTATTTGCATCTCTAACATCTACTGTAATATCATAAGTTTTAACAAAATACGCAGTGTAAGTTGCATCACTATCTATCACTTGGTTGGTTGCTGTACCCGAAATATCAATGTCTGTTTCTACTCCGCCTACGGTCTTTGTCCACTTAACAAATTTGTAACCACCTGCACCAGCAGTTGCAGTAAGGTCAATAGTTTTGCCATACTCTATCGTCATAGTATATTTGCTATCAATTGTATCTGATATAGATCCAATTTCGTAGGAAATACTTCCACCTGTAAATGAGTTTGCTGTGCCTGCAGTATTGGCAGTAAATGTAACATTGAACTTTGGATTATAAATTGCATAATATTCACCAGCTACATCTGTTGTGGAAAGGTTTAAGGTCATTCTGTGATCGGTTGTAAGTATTGTTGTTGGATTATCAGATTTTGCCCAACCTTTAAATACATATCCACTAACATTATCCACATTTAAATATCCATTATGGAAGCCAGCATCTGTGCCTGCTATATAATAACAAGTATCACCAGGATTAAGGTTTTTAATAACATACAAGCCCAAGTATTGCATTTGTATGCTTCTTGAAGATGTATCACCATTAATGTAGTTTACTTCTAACACAATAGAATCTATTTGTTTACTTGTTAGATCAAAGGAAATAGAAGAAACAGTTTTGCTTTCGTAAACCTCACTATAGAACGTTTTAGTTGTTCCATCTTTGTAAGTTATTGTTAATACATCTTTAGCGTTTTGGTGATTAGTTCCACTTAAATTATATGAAAAGATAAATTTGTAGTCAGTTATTTCATTTGCATCAACATTTGCCAATAAGGCTTCCCAATTAGAAAATTCTATATAAGAGTGTTGATTTGAAGATGAAATCTCAGATGTTAAGGTTACATATCCATTATTAGTAGTAGCCGTTATTCCATCCAAACTTAACATAGAAGTAGGAATACTAAAGTGATAATCTTCGTATCTTGCTGTAATATTAGGGTCGGCAACTGCTCCTGTTGCATTGTTGTAAGTATTGTAAGAAATTATACTTTGCTTATAGAACACCGCTACAATATCAACCGCGCTTCGCACATTTGTAACAGTTGTAGTGCTATTTAGCTCGTTTGTAATTACACATGCTTGCTGTGAATTAGAAACTATCCAGTTGCTAAATACATAATTGGTGTTTGCTATTGCAGAGATACTTGCAGTTCCAAAGTATCCAACAGAATTGTTGGAATCAATAAAGTCTGTAGTAAGCGTAACTGTACCCGGAATTACCGTATCGGTAGTTGCAGGTTGTGTTGATATGCTAATAGTATAGTAAATTTCTTCAGCAAAAAACTTAACTGCTGTTATGTTTGATGTTAATGACTCTACAATACCTATTCCATAATTAGAGTTAATTGTTGCACCAGTAGCTTCCCATCTTAATTGCCAATAACCAGTATTAGTAAATGCCTGAAAAGTAATTTGAGAATACTTATCGTAGCGTGTTACCCCACCATATGTAGTTGTTGGCAATGAAGAGGTGAATGACATTTCTCTTACGCCATTTTCAGTACGGCCAGTAGTGTGATTTATAGTTTCACTAGTTGGCTCTGCAATTGTATAGGTTTGCACATATCTTACTTTAAATACGGTTGCATCCTCAGTAACGGTATAAGTAAGTTCTGCGCCAGTATAACCATAATCACTTATTATGCATTCATACTCACTTGTGCCTTTAATAACATTTTTAATACGATAAAAGTTTGAAGAAGTGTTTCCGGAAAGTGTGGCGCTTAATGTAACTGAAGTGTTTTTCTTAACATAAACCACAAGTGCACCATCTGTTGCGGAAGTTGTAGTGCTTATTACGCCATCCCCTGCGATAGTATAAGTAACACTACCCGATCCAAGAGGCGCTTCTTCATCAGTTTTAATTGTTACACTATAAACTTTTTCGTAAACTGCCACATAAGTAGTGTTTTCCCATGCAGAAGAGCAAACTAGTTCGTATGGGTTTGTGCTTGTAAGTTCGGTATAAATTCCGTTTACTAGGCTGTACCAACCCTTAAATATAAACACGTTTTCATCTATTGAAGTAGCAGTAAGAACTACTTTAGAGCCCGTAAGATAGGTGTTATCATTATAGTAGGTACATGGTGTGCCTGGTGTAACCGCTATCTCTCCTGCGCTATTGTTGGTTGTAAACGTTCCACCATCATAAACCGCGTTCGAGATTTGAAGTTTATACGCATAAATATAGTTGGCTGTATAAGTACCCGCTCTTTCTGCGGTGGCATTAAAGGATACGCTTTTACTATCTGCGTCTTCACCCATCCAGCTAGCGTTACCGTTAACCAAATCACTTGGTACAAATGTCCAGCCAGTAAATTTGTACGCCTTTAGGTTTTCACCTACAGATTGATCATTTGCAGAAATAGTTACATTTGTTCCTTCTAATACTGTTATTGTTTGAAGTTTTCCATTTACAACTATTTCTATTTTTACGCTGTTTTGTGTAGTTTCTTCAGAGCCTTCTTCAGAAGGTTTTGCAGAAATATCAGTGTAAGGAATTGATCTAAGTTTAAATGTAGATGCACTAGGTAATGTATTTTCGTTTGCGGCAAATGTAAATGTATAAACTTTTGCGTTACCTGAGCCACTTACTACAGCACCTGTTGGTAAATTGCCTTTATCTGCCGAAACTGTTGATGTTCCGTATTTATACTCAAATGCCCAGTAATCATGTGTTCCGTTTGGTTTGTAAGTTATGCCATTTATGGTTGAATCCGAAAGATACATTGTTAAATATACCAAACTACCACTAATAACTATTTGATTGTCAGATATTGTGTATGAGTTTCCGCCAATCGTTACAGTAGAACCACTAATGGTATATGCTCCTGTATATTCTGTTGTATATCCAGAGTCAGTATACAAACGCGAATTGTAAACATATAGTGTAGTGCTGCTTGCCAAACCAACCATTAGTTCTATACTAGAACTTGAGCCTGTTCCGCTTATTGCGGATGCTACAAGCGTTGCACCACTAACCTCTAAAATCATAGTGTCATATACAAAGAAAACTTTGTTTTCACTTGCTCGTATTATGTTAACTAAAGTTGGCGTGCTAACTGTTTCTGTATCGGTTAGGTATCTTGCTATCTCGTAACTAATGCTTATCTTGCGTTCTACATATGTAGATGCAGAAATTGTTAAGCGCTGTTTAAAGCCACTGTACGATATAACATTTGCGGTAATAGTTTGCAAACCACTATTACTGCTGCTAATATTGCTGCTCCAAGATTTAAATCTATAACCTGTATTCATATTTGCGGTAATAGAAAGCGTAGAGAAATATCCAACCCAGAAATCAGCACTTTCCACATCAGTTCCACCTACAAAATTGCCACTCGCACTGGTTCCATAAGTATTAACGCGAGCAGTTGAAGTGTAAGTGTAAGTTCCACCAGTAAATGCGCTTAATGTTATTCTGTATCTGTTTTCTGCAAATACGCCACGAACTAGGGTGTTTGTGGTTATGGTAATAGTATTAGTTTCAAAATTAGTCCATGTTCTTCCGCCATCTGTTGAATATTGATATTTGGAGAAAGAATATCCAGCATTTTTTGTGTAGCTTAAAGTAAACTGACTTCCTGAAGCATGATATCCACTGCCGTTTTGAATAGTTATTGTTCCACCAGGATTGTTTGCTGGTGACCTGCCATCTGTTGTGTGTGTTGTAAACGCCAAAGCAGTACCAATCGTAAATAAATCCCCGTAAACTGCAGTAATTGTTGTTGTTGCGATTGGTTCAATAACCACTTGGTTGTTGCTTTGAATGGTTACAGCGCCAGAAGTTACGCTCCATCCACTAAATTCTTTGCTTTCATAGGTTTTTGGTGCAATATATGCTATTCCAAACGCACCTAATTGTAAACTTGCTCCGCTAGTAGGGTTTTGTGTTTTTGAAATATAACCGTCTACCATAGTAACTGTGAATACATTTTCGGTTAACGTATGTTCAAAGTTAATGTAGTCCCCTGCAATAAGTTTGCTAGGTATTGCTAAAGATGCAGAGTTACCTGACCATGTAATTGCTGGTGAGTTTTCTTTTACATCATTCAAATAATATTCTGTGCTTAATGTACTTAAGTTTGCCAGCTCGGATGTAGTATAAGAACGTGTTAAGTTAACTGTGCCATTGTTTAGTACATAGTATGCTCCATTGTCACTATCATATGTTAGTCCAATGTAAACAACTGTTAGCGTATATGCCTTGCTATTTGCTGCGCTAGAAACAACGTAAGTTTCGGTTAAGCGGTTGTTTACCCCATTCCAAGAAGGTGTCATTTCATATGCCACACCTGTTGTTGTGTTGCTAATAGTCATGAAGTTATCTATAACGCGAACATAGAATAATTTGTTAACTGTGATAGTACTATTTTCAGAAATGCTAAAGTGTCTTGCATATTTGCGAGATGTGCTGTAACCATTACCCTCGTTAATATCCCCATGAGTTTCATCGTATGTATATAAGGTAACGCCTGAAGTTGTAAAAGGTGTAGATGCAAAAGTAAATGGAGTATTAAGTTCGGAACACAATCTGTAATAGCCATAGTGACCTAGTGTGTAACTTGAATTGCTACCTAAGTCGCGGTTAAAAGCACTATAGTTATCTTCCGAACCACTGCTTTCGTATAAAGTAGTTACTCCGCTATAGCCTACCATACTTGCGTCATTAACAGTAAGTGTGTATGTTTTTTCTACAAACTTATTTGATAATTGGGTGTTAATGTGCGATGAATATTCACCACCGGCATAAACCGCAAGTATAATTGTAAAGCTTGTATTAGAACCATTTGCCACTTTAGATAGGCTATGAATTACAATATTTCCAACAGTAGTTTCGGTGGTTACACTTGTATAGTAGTTTTCACCCACCTTAATACCTGCCCAGTCAAAACCACTAATTGATATGCTAGGCACAGTGTATGTAATCCTTATATAGTTTGTTACTGTAGAAGTACTAACTCTAAAGATATCATCGTTTGCTCCCGCACCAGGAACCCATACGGCTGCATCAATACTGGTTGCTGTTTCCTTAACTAAAGTAGAATCTTCAAACCCATCCTTAAATAAGTTTTGAGCACTAGCAGAAGTTGTTTCAATGTCGGTCAGCATGTTAACCATAGCCATTGGGAAGAATGTAAATTCAACAGTGATTGTGTCGCCAGAAGATGGAATAACATATGCATCTTTACCAAAACCATGTGTAATATTATTTAATTTAACTACACCCCAATTGTTTGTGCTATCTACACCACTTACAGAAAGGCTTGCAAGTGTGTCTTTGTAGGCGTATGTGCCCAAACCATAATAATTGGCCGTCGTATTGCCAGGGTCATCGTTACGACCTACTAACACTTTTTCACACGCAGTAACTGTATAGGAGCGTACACCATTTGTAATGCCATCATATCTAATAATATAGTCAGAACCACTCATGGTGCTATATCCATCCGAAGCTATCGAGCGAATATTGTTAATATTTTCAGTTTTATCACTTAGTGTTTCGCTCCAGCTAGACCATTGTGAGTTTGTATACTTAAACGCTCTAACTACTGGAGCATACGAATCTAAGAAGTGTCCATTTGCTATATCTTGGTCGTTAGTAATATCCGTAGTAATTGTGTATGTTTTTAGTGTGTATCTTGCATTAAGTATTGCCACATTTGCCGTTACATTTTCCTTAACATAAGATGTTACCGTAGAAACTTGAGTGCTTCCGTCATACCATCCATTAAAGGTATAAAGGTCACGAACATAAAGGCCTGTTGTTCCCGCTAGCGAAATATCCATGTTAGTAACAAATGTTACAGTTCCGCCATGGTCAACATAGTTTGTATCCGCATACAAGAATGTAGATGGTTGGGTTACCGTTACGCTTTCAACTGCTTTTTCAGAATAACTTGTTACAAAACCATTTGTAATATACTCGCTTGAATCTCCTGCCGCACCCGTAGTATAACGTTGAACAACATATAAATTTATTGTTATAGCTTTTGTTGAAGCTGTTGGAGAAGTATACTCAAGGTTTCCGCTAGAACTAGTTTGTGCATCAGATGCCTTTATTCCAGAACCTGCAATAAATCTGTATATATTGCCTTGAGTACTTGTATAAGCAAATGTAAAGGTTGGTGTTGTGTTGTATGCTACATTAAACTTAACCGTATTGTTTAATCCAACAGTTAAATCCTTGGTTGCGCTTACTCCGTTATCCAAACCACTAACCGAAATTGTGGTTGGGTTTGTGCTTACATTTAGCCCCATTAACTTTATAGTGTAAACATATGAGTTATATTTAAAGTTAATATCCACCTGTACATAAGGTTGGCTATAACTAATGTATTGAGTGCCTATAGTAGTTAATCCAAAGCTATTGATTATATACGAATATTCTGTTGAACTGTTACTGCTGTTTGTATAAATCGTGTTTCCATTAATATTAATGGTGTTAATTATAAAGTTGTTAGTGTCACTAGCAGCCTCAACCTTAAACGCCAAGCCATTATAATAATCTTCAACTTCTACCAAATCGCCATTAGCAACCGCCGAGTAAGCGCCAGCAATTCCTGTGGATGTAGAACTATTATAGGTATATAAAGCAGCGCTAATTGTGTTTGAAGTAGGCACATTGCCACTATATGTAAATTGTGTTTTAACGCCCATACCAACTACAAAACGGAAATTTTCAGTAACACTAGGTATGGTTACTGTAACACTTTTACCAGCCGTGTTGTAAGTAAGGTTGATATTATAACCGCCAACATATACGGTCTCACTATCCGTTTTGTTAATTAATGATGTTAGCTTAGTAAATCCTAAATCAGCGTTACTAACTGCATTCTTTACATAAATATAAATGCAACTAATATAAAGCGGTCCGTACGTATCTGCAATTTTAAATGTTTTACTTGCAGAATAACCTATACTAGTAGCCACTGTTGCAAAGGTTGTGCTAGAGTTATCAAACAGTCCGTTGTGTTGCGATGTTGCAGCTACTTGCGGTCTAACCAAATAAATATTTAAATAAACCTCGTTTGTTCCAGCAATTGCACTAGATGTTAGGTTTGTATAACCCGTCAACCTTGTGCCATCAGTAACAACATCCGTGGCATTTTTAATAACAGTATCCGCTAATTCAATTTTTTGCAAGTAATACGCAACAGATTCATCTATAGGCAAAATATCAAATGTTAAACTTTGCCCAGAGAATAGTTTGTAACTAGTCTTGTCAGTTGTCCAGCCACCATTGTTCTCTTGTGTAACCTCGGTGCCATCTAAATAGTACTTAACGGTTACATCCATCATTCCTGTTGTATCCCAAAGGAATAATAGTGGCATGTCATAGTTTTTCTGACCCAAATAGTCACTATCTTTCATAACCCAAGTATCTGCAAAATTAAATGTTGGGAAGTTACTAACGTCTGTCATTTCGGCTTCAGTTAGCAAAACAAGGTTTTCCGTAACTGCCC
The DNA here is from genome assembly GCA_964564685.1 of uncultured Christensenella sp. Lineage (GTDB taxonomy): Bacteria > Bacillota > Clostridia > Christensenellales > UBA1242 > UBA11490. The sequence continues at coordinate 45,754 of CAZMBC010000002.1, read as the reverse complement.
CACTATTAATTTTTTCTATAATTTGCGAAGCTTTACAAGCGTAAACATTCTTTGTTACTGAACCATTGTAAGCAATTCTTATTACGCTATCACTAAAAGCGCTAAACCCGCCTGAATTAGCACAGTATATATTGTCAATTGTGCCATAATTGTTAAAAACCATCATTTGTACGTAAGGCGAATAAACATCTTTAATAGTGCCATAGTTATTAGCTGCTATACCCATTACAACACCGACACAAGGTTTTACATCAACAAAACATCTTTCAATTATGCCATAGTTGGTTGAGGCTATGCCTTCTACTCCTGAACCAGGTGCGGAAATACCATATTCATTTCCCACAATACCAACATTATATATATGACCATAGTTAACTCTTGATACAAAACTTACAAATTCCCCTGCCATCAAACTTTCAATATCAAATATTACATCATGTACCGAGCCCGATTCAGCTATGTTATTAAATATAGCACCTTCCTCTCCACCAAATGTAGTAAATTCCAGTAAGTTATAATTGCTAATAGTATGTCCGTTGCCATTAAACGAGCCTGTAAATATAGTTTCCACTTTAGCGGCGTATTTGCCCGATAAGTCAATATCTGCACCTAATTGATAGTGTTTACTTCTGCCCGATTCGGTGTTGGCTTGGTTAATAAAGTAACCAAATTGTTCTGCGGTATTTATGATGTATGGGCTGGCAAGCGTACCATCACCTGAAGCAAATGCAGATGCCGCAATCCCATCATCCGTCCAACGGATTTGCTTGTATACAATATCTAATGTTACATCTTCAGTAATATTATTTATAGTTAATATAGTATCGTTGTTGCTTAACGTACCTACAGAAACACTGCCTACTCTGTAATTATAACCAGGATCAAGTGCAAGCTCAAGGTTTGAACCATACGCTACCTCAACAGAGCTTCCATCATTTATAATGCTAGAATCAGCATTGTTTTTAACATTTCCCCAAAATTCACTGCTGTGACCTATAGGATATTTTGATCCGTCAGTGTCAATATATGTTCCGTATTCATTAATGTAATTAATAGTAACAAAACTTGTAAGCTTTATAAAATTAGCCTTAAGCACTATAGTTGGAGTTTCTTCCGAAACATCAAAGATGCTTAAATCCAAGGTGTTGCCTTCTATATCAATCCAATTATCTGTACCATCAATCTTATAGCTAAAGTTCTCAAGCTCGCTTCCTGCAGGGATATTTTCCGCATAAAGTGTAATTTCTGCGCTGTTAACAACTGCCACATATGGGAACCTTGTATCTCCCGAGCCTACATTAGTTGTAAAAGTAACCGAATCGTCATCACGCCCAATATTTACATAGTTTTCGGAATTGTAGCAATACGCAACAATTGAGCCCGCATCATACGACAAGGATGCAGTTTGCTTGCTAGCGTTAAAATTAATCTCAAGACCTGCAGAGTAAATAGTAAGTTCTGGATCAGTGCTTTCGCCCAATGTTGTTAACCCCGACGGATTAAGTATGTATTTTCCTTTCTCCGAGTCATAAATAAGCGTAGAGGTTTGAACCGTAGTTAACCTCATTGGTGGAACAGCCGCGTGCCACTTTGTTGTTGGGCCCTCGCCAATAATGTTAATCGCCGTATTATATGACGTTGAATACACATCAAATGTGTATGTCTTGCCTTCGTTAACTACCTCATATGTTACTCCGTCTACTTTTGTTGCACCAGTAACATATGTGCCAATAAACCCAACATTAACGGCAAAATAGAAAAATTTCTCTTCCGTCTTAACAATTAAGTAAGTACCCTTTCTGGATTGAGTGGTATTAAGCGTTGCACTTGTTGTTGCCAAGTTAGAGCTAATAAGTGTGCCACCACTCATAATTTCCGTACTGGAATTACCTAAACCAACAGTAACCTTGACATAATCCGCATTGCTGTTTGTCATAACAATTGTATCGCCATAAGACAATCCATATGTTGTACCATTTACTAGCTCAATTAAGCCATTTTTGCTTAGTGTTACTGTCTCTGAGCTGTTTACAACGGTACGATAACTTACATTGGATAATAATGCATAAGGCATTGGTATAAAATTATAACCATCAGAGCCTACTGAACTTGAAAAAGTGGATCTAACACCCCATATATAAGGAGCAATATATTTTGCAAAATCGCCTTGACCTTGACCAGAAAGACTAACCACTTTCATACTTTTGTATATACAAGAATCACTTATGCCATATTCAATTATTTTGTTTTCAGAAGTGTTGGTTAATAATGCTTTTAGTGCCGTTTTTCCTAAAACTAAAGTCCAACCTGGTCCAACTACTGCAGCATAATCAGTTAAGTTGCTTATTTGAGTTCTAGCAGCATTTATTATAAGTATCTCGGAAACATAATCCTCAGCAAAGCCATTGTACTTTACAGTGACACTGGATGAAATTTGTGTTGCTAAATATCCATCATAAAGATATACACAAGTACCAGACCCAGTGCCTGTTGTTATACCCGCATAATAGCCAATTGCATATGTTGATATTGTGGAATGGTTTACATTCATGAAAGTTTCTCTTGTGCCTAATATCCTACCGTTTAAACCACCAGCATATCCGTTTGCAGAGCCTGCAAATGCTTTTCCCTCTATCCATGATTCATTAACAGTAACTGTAGAAACAGCGTTAACAAAGCCAAAAACACCACCTGCATATCTATTTAGGTTAGTATCCGATTCAGATAAATAAATACCTGTTGTAACAAAACTGCTATTAACTGTAATGGTTCCTTGTAAAACGCCACCTACTAAACCACCACCAGCAATACTATGAGCATAGTTTGAATTTGGGGTTGTTACAAATTTTTCATCCAAATTAGCATGTACATCAATCCTAACATTATCAACTACGTTATCAGACATTATTAGGTTACACGCTACCACACCAACCATTCCACCATAATAATATGATTCATAATTTTCGGCGGCCGTTGTGGTATCTATGCCCACAATATGGTTATTGTTAATGATTATTTTGCTTTCCATATATTCATCTTGATCAGTTTCATTATCACCAAACAAAGCTCCTGAAATTTCACTCCAATAATCCAGCGAATATACACCGCAGTAATCAATGCACACTGAACCATTGCAAACGTCACCATCATATGTGCTAGGAATAGAGCCCACCAAAAATCCGTATGCGCGTGTGGCATTAGGCAAATCTTCTCGTTCGGTTGCAAAAATGTTGTTTTCAACAATACGTGCACCATATAGTCTTACATCATTAATTACTGCCACATAATCTTCATATGTACTAATAGCACCCGCAACAACGCCAACGCCATTGGTAGAAGCCATTGAATCTGTTACCACAACAGTTGGTGCCCAAAAGTTAAAACCTTCAATTGATGAACCGCAACCTAAAACCGAAAAGAAACCAATACCTGCTTGTCCAGATTCGTAACCATATTTTACAATATTTTGTTGATAGCTAATCGTATCGTATGAGCTTGAATCATCCCACACAAGAACCGAACTATCTGACCTAATATATAAGTTGCTTATTCTTTGATTACCCCTATCATCAGCTATAAAGTGTACCTCATTCCAATCGTATAAAGCTGGCCATACCAAGCCATACAGGTTGATATTATAATTTATTACAAGTATATTTGTTGGCCAATCGTTCAATGTGTAGTAGCGACCATAATACGCCATTCCTGCAGTAGTTAAAATCTCTACACGAGAAGTGAAAGTTTCATAATCCACGCCATCTACCACAGTGTATTCATTTTCTAAATCAAACCAGCTGTTGTTTTTGTAGTTCCAGGTAGTATCGTAATCACCAAAAAGCATGTTTTTAGGGTAAAGCATGCCTGCTCTTGCAGTAGATGTTGGAAAGTTTTGAAGACTAGCATAAGTTGATATCTCGTCTTTATATGTATGGTCTGTCCATGCCCATTTTTCCATATTCCAATAAGCCCAATAGTTGCAATCGGAAAGCATAATCTCTTCAAATGTATAACCGCTTGCATAATCACGCTGAGCTAATGTTGTAACATAACAATTGTCTGTATTTGGGGCATCACGGTCAGCCGTTGTGTAACTTGCTTCGCAAAAATCCACGCTAAAGTTAATATTGTATTGCTGAGGATGGATGTATATTTCACCTGTATGACCCATAAATTCATCCTGGGCTTCTATCAGCGCATTCCATTCGCCATACCAAGCATTAGCAATAGGTGAAATAGCTCCAAATCTAGACCATTCAAAGCCTGTAAGATCACCGGAATTATTAACATTGTATTGCATTTGCATATTAACAGAATTGCCATCGGAAATAGTATCAATACTTGTATCAAAATACACACCGCAAATTCCCGCAATTGCAGAAGCAGGAGCATAAACACCATTGTATTCTCCAGAAACAAAATATCCACCAAAGTAGTTGTTGTTAATTACGCCACCTTCACTAGCACCAACAACACCACCCACAAAGGTTGGTCCTTGCAATGTCATATTTCTTTTAGCCAAGCCCAATGTAATTGTACCTGTATAAAAACAACCGTCAATCGTACCGCCAAAGTTTAAACCAACAACACCACCTACTGAAGCTTGAATACCACAAACAGTTAAGTCAATAGAACTACCACAATCTTCCACTACCCCATTGTTTACGCCTACAAGCGAGCCAACGGCAGGATAAGTATTAGGCGCAACATTATTTACGCTCCCCGTTGCATCAATGTCAATGTTATAACCACTAGTATTAACACTATCCTTAACAAGCTTAACATTATTAATCACACCTGTGTTATATGCCGTTAAAGAGCCATAATTAATATAACTCATGCCACTCGCACTATTTTGATGCACAATATAAAGGTTTGAAATAACGCCATCATTTTTAGTAACAATTGTTTGCGATTGTGTATAAATAGTGTAACCACCACCGTTATATATGTTTCCGCTCGCAAATAAATCCCAGTGAGTGTTAGAACTTGATAATGTAATATCCGCTGTTTGAAGATAATATGTTTCTTCAATATTACCTGCATCGTCAGTATTTTGTGTACCAGCCATTACAGCAAGGCTAATAAAATCATCCTCATTTTCTATTAAATATGGATGCTCATAAGTGCCCGTACCTTTGTAAGACATTTCACTTACAATAACCTCATATCCCGTAACGCCATTAGCAACATATAAACAAAAGTTTTCGCTAGAAGGGTAAAACACCGTTGTATTACCCACAACCTCGCCATCAATTACACGCTTTATGTAAATAACATGACTTGTTGGATTGCTAATAGTGATGTCAAATTCTATCTCACTATAAGGGCCACCTGGCAAAAACAAGTTCGCCTTGTCATAACTTGAACTATCGCTAGTTGTAAAAGATACGGAAGAATCTGGATTAACTTCTACTGTAGCAGTTGTGTTATATACTATTTTAATATCTCTACTAGCCCTTTGACCAAAATTCTTTAGTATTTCGTTGCGATTACCAGCATACAAAACAGGCACAGCAGGGCTATATGTACTAGAAGTTAATACATTGTTAAATGCCGAGTTACTTGTAAATTGAGTACTCGATGAATTTATTAAGTAAGTCGAAAAAGAGGCCCCTTCACTTTGAAGCCAATTATCTCCGCCCCAGGAAGTGATGCTACCATCCGTATTTTCTGATATACCATAAGAAGCAGATGTATTGGTTACCATATTATTTGTTCTGCCGGCAATTCCATATACATTGCCAACACTAGTTGCTGAGGAATCTCCTATACCCAAGCCACCTAATTCAGCATCACTTGCATATCCAGATGTTGCATCGGTGTAATACCAGCCCGCAAAGTTGGTATTTATATTTCTCAGTTTTGTTGTCTTTGATTTATCAATACCAGCAAATGTGTTTCGTACATTTTCTTCTGTTCCAAAGCCAGAGAATTTAGTAAGCAAGACAGCAATACTACGCATAGTTTCGTTTTGAATACGACCATAGTTTGCGCAGTCAACAATAGAAAACTCGTTTGGCTCGTTATCAATACCATTCACATAATATTTGTTAAAACCAACAATTCCACCAACACCTTGGCAATAGTTGTCTGATGAAGTTGTACTAAATAATATTGTGCTTGTGTACCATTTATCCGACAATGTTACTGGGCCGTAATTTACACATCCTTGTATGGTTGATGCATTTCGCATGTCACCCACTAGGCCACCCACGCCATATAAGCCATTTACCCATACGCGGTTTTGACAGCCCATCATAACAGATTCTGAATTTAAGCAACCCACTACACCACCAGCAACACCCGCGCAAGTTTGGCTATATCTACTGCTAGCGCTTGTTATATTTTGAATGTATGCACTAGTCGATTTTAATCCGTCTGTATCACCCATAACCAAACAGTTGTAAATAGTAGATCCCATTTCTGCCAATCCAACTATGCCACCCACATTTTCAACCGCAATTGTTGTACTATCTATCAGAATTTTAGGATTATATAAAACTATGTTTTTAATTGTAGCACCGCTAACATAGTTAAATAAACCCAAGCTATTATTATAACCACTAGAAATATAAGTTTTTTGAGTACTTATTGTGTCATCCATATAAATGTTGGAAATCTTATATCCTTGCCCGTCAAAAGTACCAGCAAATACACCTATTCCCATCCATTTGTAAGCACCAAGGTCAATATCATTTGTTAATGCAATGTAATATCCCGAATATGAATTTCCACTATTTACCTGATTTGCAAAATACGCCAACTGTCTTGCAGTTGCAATTTGATACGGGCTATTTACAGTGCCATCACCACCTTGAAAATAGTCATCTGCATAACCACTCCAATAATAGTTGCTAACCGCTTGCGCATCATCCTTAACACCATCCTTACTTAACATTCCGCCCATAAACAAACCCGTAAAAGATGTGTACACCAAAATTAAGCCAATCATGATTGACTTAATTAAGTAAGCATAAGGGTGTTTTACTTTAAAGTTAGGCTTTTGTAATTTTGCATTTTTCATAAGTTTTTCCTTTTTTTTGGGCACCTTAATGTTAAAACTATTGTTTGTAATTTAAGCGTTTTTACTACAAAAAATTACTAGTTCTTATCGCGGTGCTAAAATTGCATTTTATCTTTTTTATAAGTATGATGTTCCCACGCCACATAAATTCCCAAGATTTAGGCGTTTTTGATTTGTTTTCATAATTTATTATTTATAATAATAAAAATCATACAATCGTATTATAGTTTTTTTTGTAAATAAAAGTCAAACAATAACACATGTTTTATAATTTTTTTTACTTTTTTTCAAGCAGAGCAACTAATGCACTATATTGTACAAGCGATTTTGTTCTTCCATCAAAATCACAAACAACCTTTAATCTAAAGAAAAAGCAGCAAAACAGTTGTTTTGATGCTAGTCTTATGTATTATATAACTCGCTATGAAAAAACGACTTATTTTTCCCGTTTTTTCGATTTGACACCAAAGATAAGGTTGGCAATTTTAGCTTTGCCTGAGGTGTAAGGCATATATCTAATTGGCATATCTATTATAGTGCTCTTTTTAAGCACGCTTTTTTCGTGAGAGAAAGTTTCAAACGAGCGCTTTCCGTGATAGTTACCCATGCCACTAAAGCCCACTCCACCAAAAGGCAAAGTTTCCTCTGTTAGGTGCATAATCGTGTCATTAATACAGCCACCTCCATATGACACATTTTGGGTTACAAATCGAATTGATTTTTTGCTATTGCCAAAGTAATAAAGTGCAAGTGGTTTTTCTCTCTGTTGAATTTCCTTTACAAGCGCACCAAGGTCATTAAATGTAAGAATAGGCATAATAGGGCCAAATATCTCCTCACCCATAATTTTATCATCCCATGTTACATTGGTCATAACAGTTGGCTCAATACACCTGCCGTTACAGCCACCGCCCGCAACAACTTTGTTTACGTCTATTAATCCCATAAGGCGCTGGGTGTGCTTTTCGTTAATGATATAAGGAAAGTTTTCAGTTAGGGAACCATTAGGATAGTAAAATTGTTTTATGTATTTCTTAACCGCCTCTACAAACTTTTCAAGAATATCTGCATGTACATATATGTGGTCGGGCGCAACACAGGTTTGACCAGCATTTAAAAACTTACCCCACACAATTCGTTTTGCACTTAGGTCAACATCACAATCTGCATCAACAATACATGGCGACTTTCCACCTAGTTCCAACACACACGGTGTAAGATTTTTGCTTGCCTTATCATAAAGCACTTTTGCAACAGTCGTTCCACCAGTAAAGAAAATAAAGTCAAACTTTTGGTCAAACAATTGTGCATTCTGCTCTCTACCACCCAAAACAACAGAAATGTATTTTTCATCAAACACACTCAACATTTTTTTAATCACTGCAGAAACAGTAGGACAATAATTGCTTGGTTTTAATACAGTTGTATTCCCCGTAGCAATACACGCCACAAGAGGCATAATTGATAGCTGAAAAGGATAATTCCATGGCGCAACAATAAGCACAACTCCATATGGCTCTTTTAATAAATAACCCTTGGACGGAAAGTTGATAAGCGATGTACCAACCCTTTTAGGTTTAGCAAGTTGTTTTAAATGCCTAATCATGTAATTTATTTCGTTAACAACCAATCCCACCTCTGTAGTTAAAACGTCAAAATCACTTTTGTTATAATCTTTTTTAAACGCTTCCTTTAACTCATCCAAATTATCAAAAATTGCATTTTTAAGTGCTATTAATTTTTCCTTTCTAAAATGCAAATCAAGGGTTTCACCTTCATAAAAATAATCTCTTTGAGACTTTACAATTTCACTAATTTCCATAAAAAGTCCTCCCGTTTTTAAGTATAAATTATTAATAATTTTAATAAAAAAATCATCTTTAGTAAAGCAATTTTTCAAACCATTTTTACAGGCTTAAAATTTTATAATTATACTTTTAATGGTATATTTATTTACACACTAAAACAATCAAAACTTTCAAACTTTTTTCACGTAGTTTGCTATAACGCTCAAAATTTAACTAAATTAATATGTTTTAGCAAATATCAGTTTATTGTAAAAATACATAAGTTTGTGTATTGTTTATGTCATTAATCAACAATATAATGTCATAAAGTCTATGGTTTTAAGCAGTAATAGACTAACCACTTGAACAACTTTTTTAGTATAAAATTTATATACGACATTCAAATACATAAAAATTAATTAAGTAATAAATACATGGCTATGTATATTTATACAGTACATGCATAATATTTTTAATAGCTGAATTTCTAAAAACTTAATTATATAAATTAAGCTAATTTTTATATATCTAACAATAAAAGTACAAAAAAATTGCAGTATTTTTACTGCAATTTTTCTTTTAAATTATTAAAATTTTTTTGTAATTTTTCTTTTCCTAAAACCAAACAAATTGAATACAAATCAGGTGTTTGTTGTTTGCCTGTAATCATGATTCTAATTAACGTACATATTGTTGCTGTATTTCCTAAATACTTATCAGGATTAGCTTTGTATTCTTTATTATTTGTACAGAAATTAAATTCTTCAGCAAGTAATTTTATTTTATTAAACCACTCTTCTTTACTATCTTCTTCGTTAAAATTTTCCACATATTTATGGTATATTTTTAACAGTAAACCTTTGTCATATCTTTCATAATTTCTTAGGTCTAGGTTTATATTATTAAAGTCGTTAAACATGTAGTCATAATAGTTTTTAATTTCGCTATATTTGCAAATATCTTTGCGAGGGTTGTTTCCTTCTCTATCTATATTTAACACATTTGTAACATAATTTTGATTTGCAATTAAATATTTATTAAACTCCACATCATATTCTTTTGTCCAATTTAACAACTCATCATAAAGTTCAGTTGCGCTCATTTTAGAAATGATATTTTTAGAAATATCGTTCAACTTATTAAAGTCAAATATAGGATTGTTACTTCCTATCTTATCAACTGAAAATGGAAATTGGGTATAATGCAAATTTGGATTGTCCTTGCGCCACTGTTCAAAGTCACTATTCGCAAGGTTAATTAAATACTCAATAACTGCTGTAGTTGGATAACCCTCTTGCGAGTAAAAACGCATATCAGCCTCTGGGTCTTTGCGCTTGCTTAACTTACGTTTATTGCCGTCATCCAATTTACAAATAACTGGTGTGTGAGCATATTGTGGGGGCTTTAAACCGCACAAGTTAAACATCTGAATATGTGAAGCAAGCGACTGATACCATTCCTCACCTCTAACAACCGTTGTTGTTCCCATTAAGGTATCATCAACAAGATGTGCAAACGAGTAAACAGGTATCCCATTGCTTTTTAGCATAATAACATCTTTGTTATTTTCTCTTATTACGCGGTCACCCTTTATACGGTCATGAATATTAATTGTTTTATTAATATCGCCGTTTGATTTTAAACGAAGCGCAAATTGTTTTCCTTGTTTTAAATATTGCTCAATTTGTTCTAGTGTAAGGTTTCTGCAAGGATCTTTGTCTTCCAAAGTATCAAGCGCATCTAGCTGTTCTTCGCGTTTTTTTAATACATCTGCCTTGCTTTCGGTTTTTTCACAAAAACATGGAAAAGCGTTTCCTTTAGCAATCATTTCTTTAGCAAAAGCATGATATATTTCCAAACGCTTGCTTTGAACATATGGTCCATATTCGCCCGTTTCGGCTAAACTTTCGCCCCTATATCCCTCATCTGGTTTTAAGCCATACTTTACAAGAGTGTTATACGCAATCGAACCTGCATCAGCAACCTCGCGTTTTTGGTCAGTATCCTCTAAACGCAAATAAAATATACCATTTGTTAATTGCGCAGTTCTGCTATCTATAAGCGCGCCCATAAGGCCGCCTATATGCAAAAAACCAGTTGGACTGGGCGCAAATCTTGTAACCTCTGCGCCTTCAGGCAAATTACGCGGTTTATATAAATTTTTATAATGATTAATGTCTTTATCTATATGTGGATAAAGCAAGTCAGCTAATTTTTGATAGTCCATAAAAAACTCCTTTAATGCTATTTTATTTTAGCAAATAAAAACAAAAAAAACAACTACATTATGTAGCTGTTTTAAGTTTTATTATGATGTTATTTCGTGAACAACCACTATACACAATTTGCAATCATAATTATCAAACAACGAATGTATATTTAAGCGATACGAATTAACTGTTTCATTCATAAAGTTTTCAAAAAGCATAAGATTTGCTTGTTCAATTTTTGAAAGATTGTCTTTGTATTGTTCCAACGTTAAAGATGTATCCTGACCAAACTTAATTCGATAATATTTGTATAAGTTAACATCATTAGCAATCTCTTTTATTTTATCTAATTTTTGATTGAAAACATCAATTGAATAATTTAATTTGCTAATATAATTTTGTTCAGCCTCTGACTTATCATTAGTCTTCCACAACTCGATTTCTTCGGCTGAATACGGAACACCATTTACATCTGTTTGCTGACCTTGCTGATTTACATATTTTGTTATTTTGATTAGCGATTCACTGCTGGTAGTAAGCTGTTGTCCAAGTAAATCAAAATAGTTTATTTCTGCAGAACCTGTTTTCAACTTTACTTTAGCATATTCACTTAAGTCACATTCAGAATCATTAAATGCGCTTAGTTCCAAATACTGAACATATGCCTGCTCCAAATTAGCCTCATCTATAATGCGGTTAATTGTTTGTAGCGAGCCTATACCGTTAAAGGAGTCGTATTCATTATCTTTCCAAATATACTTTACATGAATATTTTTAAACTCTTCCACAAACTCGTAACTAACCTTAATAAGGTCGTTAAAAGCGCGAGAATAAGTAGTTATAATTGAGCGGTCAATATCCTTTACACCTAATATATCCACAACCTGCTGAAACTTATTACGCTCGACCACAAATTTTTGCAATTCATCATCCAAGTCCACAAGCTTATTATAAAGTGCCGTTATATCTTTACTATCCAACACTTTTTTATCAGTTAATTGAATACCGTTAAAAAAGTTGTCATTATATTTGGTGTAATAAGCAAAAATTGCATCTAGTGTGGGTTGTTGAATCTCCTTAATTGCCATATAACGCCAATAAAGAGTGTCATATTGTTCACCATATGCATCTTCGGCATCAACTTCTTTGTTATCATCACCCAAAAAGCTTAAGTCACCTGTGTATTGCACTTTGATGCCATCACCAAAAGACTTTACAGTGCCCTGTTGTTTTGGAAAAATATTGCTTGAGTATACCCCTGATGTTTCCTCAACAATATATTTATTTTTCATGCTATTATAATAGTTTTGCACTTCAGAAACGGTACGTTCTTTACTACATCCTACAAAAGCTGCCACCGCACACAAGGGTAATAACAACAAACTTAAAATTTTTTTAAACATGATTCACCCTCCCTTATACGCCATATCCATAACTTAATAAAATCGCTTTCAAGGCAGGCACATAATCTTGCTTGTAGTTTATTGTAACATCAATTCCACCCAACGCAAATGCATCTTTTTCAGCACCCGAAAGCGCCATAACCTTATTTAGACCTTCAGGGTAATTATTAACAATTATGTTATAGTTTGTTATTAAATCATAATCCGTAATTTTATTAGTATTTTCAGATACAAATTCATAAATAAAAGGTTTAGTTTCATTTAAAAGTCCAAATGCTAATTGTTTGGCTTCATTATTATTGTAATAAGCACTCATAGCACTATTAATAGACCTTATCATAAGGTCATACTTAACTGCCGAAAGCTCATTAATAATTTCTCCGTCAAATACAAACTCCTGAACAAAATCCTTTAAATTTAAAATAAGTTTAGAATAACACAAAAGCACACTGCGATAATTTATAACTACTACTTCATATCTATCCAACAATTCGTTGTAAATTGCTTGGTCAATATCATCAATAAAGCAAGGTTTAGTAACAATAACAGTTGTGTCTTGTTTATGTTTACTATCCACAGTTTTAGTTGTTACTGTTTTTGTTTGATTTGTAGTAGATTTAAGGTTAAAAGTTTTTTGATAGTTAAATACACTTTGTATAGAACTATTTAATTTTGTAACAGCATCCTTATACTCACTAATACTACTAATCATAGTTTTTTGAGCAGAGGCGGTTACATTTTTGGCCATTTGTGCATATGCAAAGTATTCCATATATGCGTCGTTCATAAATTGTTCCATAACTGCATAGCTATAAAAATTATAGTTTCCGTCGCTTGTAACACTAACAAAGTTATCATCCAAGTGTATCAAACTCGAATCTTCTTTTGGCGTTTTGTTACCTGCAAATATCAAATCCCTTACAGAAATTATTGACGAATAGTCTACATTAAACCCCGCCTCATAATACTCGCTATCACGTATTGCATCATAATCAAAAGGCATTTGATTTACAAATGTAGTTGTTTCAGTATTATCTGAAACAGTTTTCCTTGTTCCTTCAGTTTCTTTTCCATTTTTAAACTCATACTCTTCCACCTTTGTTTGCGTGGTAACAACATATGTTCCATGTCCATTAGCATCAGACAACGTCTGCATTTTTTCAGCCAAACATAATTGTTCAATATAATCATCCATTTCCGTTAACTTTAAATATGTAGATTGGTCAGGATCTGGCTTAAACCAAAGCGTCCAAGCACCAAAACCAAGCGCAGCCAACACAATAATGGTTACAATTACTCTTAATGCGTGTTTCATAATATCTCCTTAAACACTTGCTATTTACTATATATTAACATTAATCAAATTTCCAGTCAAATTCTCAAAGGTCATTGTACTCAACATTTTTAAGTACCAAACCCTTTGCTGATGCGGTTTTACCGGCAAATTTACGATCCTTTTTTAATATGATTTCGCCAACATCTAGGCAAATAGCCCCGCGCGATATATCAATAAGTGTGCCAACAATTATTCGCACCATGTTATACAAAAAGCCGTTTCCTGTAATTGAAAATGTATACATATCCCCCGACTTTATAATTCTAGCATCATAAATTTCCCTAACAAAATCGGTCACACTGCTACCACTTGCACAAAAGGATGTAAAATCATGTTTGCCAATTAGCTGTTTTACCTGCTCACATAAAACCTCGTCATCTAACGGATATTTTACTTGTGTTGCAAAGCGCTCGTAATAAGGTAATGTCACTTTAGACACGTAAAAACAATACTGATATGTTTTGCGTTTTGCAGAAAAGCGTGCATGGAAATCATCTTTCACTGGTCTAACATCCAGCACTCGAATTTCCGCAGGCAATATAGAGTTTATATGCCCCACAAAGTTTTTATCCATATGACCATCGTAATCAAAATGCGCCACCTGCTTTATTGCAGAAACACCCGCATCCGTCCTGCCACTGGCCACCAAACCCACTTCAACGCCCAAAACATTCCTTATTGCATCTTCCAAAACACCCTGATATGATTGGGCATTTTTTTGTTTTTGCCAACCTGCAAATCTTTCGGACGCAACATAGCTAATTTCAACAATATTTCTCATATTTCTATTGTATAACAAATTTTTTAAAAACAAAAACTTTTTAAGTATCTTTTTAGTCATTTGACTAATTATAAATATATTTATATAATATCTTTAGATTAATTAGAAGGAGATTAAAAATTGAAAAATATAACAATAGATGGCAACACTGCCACCGCCACAATTGCTTATGCATTAAGCGAGGTGGCAACAATATATCCCATAACACCTTCTAGCACAATGGCTGAAATATGCGATACAAAGGCCAGCAATTCGGAAAAAAACATTTTTGGGGATGTTGTAAAAGTTGTGGAAATGCAATCCGAAGCGGGTGCAAGCGGAGCACTACATGGCGCACTTGCTAGCGGAAGCCTAGCCACCACTTTTACAGCAAGCCAAGGCCTACTGCTTATGATTCCAAATATGTACAAAATAGCGGGCGAACTTTTGCCATGTGTTATGCATGTTAGCGCACGAACAATTGCCACCCACGCACTATCCATTTTTGGTGACCATTCTGATGTTATGAGCGTTCGACAAACAGGCTGGGCAATGATATGCTCGTCATCCGTTCAAGAGTGCATGGACTTAGCTTTAGTTGCTCACCTAGCAACGCTTAAATCCAGCGTGCCATTTGTACATTTTTTTGATGGTTTTAGAACAAGCCACGAACTTAATACCATAACGCCAATTGATATGGAAAAGGTTAAACCCTATATTCCTTACAATAAAATTAATGAATTTAAAGAACGCGGTTTAAACTCCACCGAACCCCACCAACAAGGTACAGCACAAAACCCCGACATTTTCTTTCAAAACCGCGAAGCATGTAACAGTTACTATAATGCACTTCCAAAAATTGTACAAGACACAATGGAAAATGTTAAAAACATTACGGGCAGAACATATAACCTTTTTGATTATTACGGTCACCCAAAAGCCACAAATGTGGTTGTGTTAATGGGTAGCGGAAGCACTACTGCAGAAGAAACTGTTAAGCACCTTGTAGCAAAAGGTCAAAAAGTAGGACTAATTAAGGTTCGCCTATTCCGACCTTTTAGTATAAAACACTTTGTAAAACAAATTCCTACAAGCGTAAAAACAATCACTGTTTTGGACCGCACCAAAGAAGCAGGAAGCATTGGAGAGCCGTTGTATCAAGATGTGTGCGTAGCCTTAAAAGAGTGCGGAATAAATAACGTTCGTATACTTGGCGGAAGGTATGGATTAGGCAGTAAGGAATTTACGCCAAGCATGGTTAATGCAGTTTTTGAAAACGCAAAACTCTCCCAACCTAAAAACCATTTTACTGTGGGTATAAATGATGATGTAACCTTTACAAGCCTACCCGTAACTACACAAATTAATTTAAACGAAGAAAGCACCACATGTTGCAAATTCTATGGCTATGGTGGCGACGGTACAGTTAGCGCAAATAAAAACTCCATTAAAATTTTAAGCGATGTTAATAACATGTTTGGTCAGGCCTACTTTGAATACGATAGCAAAAAGAGCGGCAACGCAACTATTTCACACTTACGCTTTTCAAAAAAGCCAATAAACGAAAGTTATCTGCTTTCTAATATCGATTTTGTTAGTGTACACAATCAAACTTATGTTACAAAGTATAATATTTTAAAAGGTTTAAAAGATGGCGGAACACTACTTTTAAACACCGAATGGAAGGGCAAAACGCTTGAAAAAATGTTGCCAGAACACCTTAAAAAAGAAATAGCAACTCGCAATATTAACTTTTACACAATAGACGGTTACTCAATTTCCGAAAAACTTGGATTGGGTAACAAAATAAACCTTGTTATGCAGTCGGCATTTTTTAGGCTATCAAACCTAATAAACTTTAATATTGCAAAGGACGAGATGAAAAAACACGCTCTAAAAAGCTATGGACATAAGGGTGAAGAAGTAATTAAAGCAAACTACTCTGCTATTGAAAGTGCAGAAAGTGAAATTGTTAAAGTTGATGTGCCAGAAAGTTGGGCAAAACTAGAGTGCAAAGGCACAAAAGCCAGCAAAATAACTAGAAGTGAATACTACGAAAATATTATAAAACCAATTACCCGCTTGGAGGGAAACGAACTTCCTGTTAGCGCATTTAACGCGCGCGGTTTTGTTCCCACTGGTACTGCAAAATACGAAAAGCGCGGGATTGCAAACAAACTACCTTGCTGGAAAAAAGAAGGTTGTATTCAGTGCAACATGTGCTCGTTTGTGTGTCCTCATGCGGCTATTCGTCCACATTTAATAAAAACCTCCAACCTAAAAAGTGCACCCGACACATTTGAATCACTAGACGCAACTGGCGAAAAAGGTTTAAATTATGTTATGCAGGTTAGCCCTCTTGACTGTACAGGCTGTGGCGTGTGTGCAAGTGTGTGCCCTAAAAAGGATAGCGCCCTAACTATGGTAGACTATGCCCAAATTAACAAAAAACTAGAAAAAAACTATCATTTTGTAGAAAACGTTCCGTGCGAAAAATCCACCGTGTTTAATGAAAATAGCGTAAAAGGTTCTCAATTTAAAGCACCACTATTTGAGTTTAGCGGAGCATGCGCTGGCTGTGGCGAAACACCTTACATTAAGGTTCTTTCACAAATGTTTGGTGAGCGCATGGTTATTGCAAACGCAACTGGCTGCTCCAGTATTTATGGCGGTAGCTCCCCATCTTGCCCTTATGCTAAAAACGAAAATGGAAATGGAATTGCATGGGCAAACTCGTTATTTGAAGACAATGCAGAGTTTGGCTATGGAATAAAACTTGGCTTACAATTCCAAGAACAAAAGTTAAAAGATTTGCTAGAGCAATTTAAAAAGCTTAAAAATCAAAAACTAAACAATTTTATTGACGAATATCTGCAAACACAAAACAATAACACACGCAGAAAACTTGGCGAAAGCATTTTAAAATGCGTGGATGAACTGCCAAGTTCAAGCGATATTGAACCACTTAAAGTACAACTAGATGGCTTAAAAAATCATTTTTCAAATGATTCTGTTTGGATTATCGGCGGTGACGGTTGGGCATATGACATAGGATATGGCGGATTGGACCATGTGCTTGCTAGTGGCGAAAATGTGAATATCCTTGTGTTAGACAGCGAAATATACAGCAATACAGGCGGACAGGCCAGCAAGGCAACCCCAAAGGGTGCAGTTGCAAAATTTGCAAACATGGGCAAACGCACCAACAAAAAGGACTTGGGACTTATGGCTACCACCTACAAAAATGTTTATGTTGCAAAAGTTGCTATGGGCGCAAACATGAATCAATTTATAACAGCACTAAAAGAGGCCGAAAATTACAATGGCGTTTCACTTATAATTGCTTATGCACCTTGTATCGACCATGGGTTTAACATGACAAATAGCCAGTTGGAAATGAAAAAGGCAGTTGAGGCAGGCTACTGGCACTTGTGGCGTTATAATCCACTTTTGGCAGAACAAAACAAAAATCCGTTTGTTTTGGATAGTCCTGCCCCAACACTAAACTTTGAAGACTTTCTTATGGGCGAAAATCGCTTTACGCGACTAACAAAATCAAATAGCGAACTAGCCAAAACACTATTTGCTGAAGCAAAAGAATATGCTCAAAATAAATACAACGAACTTAAAAAGTTAAGCGAAAATAATTAAAGTTTAAGAATAAAAAAACACCTGCTAAAAGGTGTTTTTTTATTATTTTAAATAGTTCAATTAGAATATCGCATAAAATAAACCTTTGAACAACAGCATTTATAAGCAAAAACAAATAAATAAAAAAGTAGAAATCTTTTAAAAAATTAAGATTTCTACTTAAATGTAAAGAGGCAGAATAATTAAATTCGTTCTTTACATTAATAATATTTGTAATTTGCTTAATCTTTATGCACAAATTTTTAAAGTTTTTTATTTTGTTTAGTTAAAGCAATAAATTCTTTTGCAATCTTTTCGGCCTCAAATTCAAAATGTTTTAACAAATCCAAATAATCTGCACTTGCACCAAAACTATTAATAGAATGCGCTTTTCCATTTAAACCAATATATTTAAACCAACCACCATCACAACCCAACTCAATAGACATTCTATTTACTACCTTTTTGGGAAGTACTTTTTCCTTATATCCATCAGTTTGGCGGTCAAAAACATTTGTGGAAGGCATGCTAACAACTCTTACAAAAATGCCTTTATTTTCAAGAATTTCAGCAGTTTGCATAGCAAGCTCAACCTCACTACCAGTAGCTATTAAAATGCCTTGCATTTCGCCAATTGCCTCTTTTAATACATATCCGCCCTTTAACGCACCTGAATAATTGCTGTTAAGATTTTTAACCTGCTGACGACATAACACAAGCGCACTTGGTTTCATGTTTTTAAAGGCACTTGCATAACAGGCCTTTGCTTCGTTTAAATCACATGGTCTGTAAATGTCAAAGTTGGGCATCATTCTTAATCCCCAAAGTTGTTCAACAGCGTGATGCGTTGGTCCGTCTTCACCAACGGCAATACTATCGTGCGTTAGCATATATATAACGGGAAGGTTCATAAGCGCGGACATTCTCATGCCGTTTTTCATATAATCGCTAAACACAAAGAATGTAGAAGCAAATGGTCTTATTCCGCCATATAGCGCAAGGCCATTGCTTATGCACGACATAGCAAACTCTCTAACTCCAAAATGTATATTACGCTGGGAATAATCGTTTGCACTAATATAACCACTGCTTTTAATTTCCGCTCTAGTTGATGGAGCTACATCTGCCGAGCCACCATAAATATTTTTATAATTATCTGCAATAACATTTAAAAGCGTACCGCCAATATCTCGCAAACTTTTATCGCCGTTAAACTCCACGTTTTTTAACACATCATCCACATTTGAGAAGTCGTTTTTAAGCCAATTGTCAAGCTCAACAAACTCCTTTTTATACACCCGCTTATATGTTTTTAGCCTATTTTCAAAATCGGCCCTAACCTTTGTAAAACGCTCTTTTACTTTTGCTAAATGTTTCTTTTCTTCCGCATCAAACTCAAAAGCTGTACCCTTGTAACCAAGGTTCTTTTTAAGCTGTTCAATTCCATTTGCACCCAAAGGTGTGCCGTGCACTTTTGCCAAGCCCTGCATATGACTGCCCCATCCAATAATGCTATGCAAAATAATCATTGACGGCTTGCTTGCGGACTTTTTGGCCTGTTTTATAGCGTTGTCAAGTTCCCTAATATTATTTGGGTCTGCCACTTCGATAATATTAAAGCCATAACCTTCCATAACCTGTTTTGTATTCTGTGTAAATGTTTCTGAAGTGCTGCCCTCAATTGAAATGTTGTTGCTATCATAAAAAACAATCAACTTGTTTAGCTTTAACGTACCCGCAAGAGAAAGTGCCTCGTTAGCAACTCCCTCCATCAAACAGCCATCCCCAACAAGCGCATATGTGTAATTATCAAAAAGCTCGTTATCTTTTTTATTGAATTTAGTTGCCATAATTTTTTCTGCAAGCGCCATACCAACTGCAGTAGAAACACCCTGACCCAAGGGCCCAGTAGAACAATCAACCCCTGGCGTCACATTATATTCTGGATGGCCAGGTGTAAGGCTTTCAAACTTTCTAAATCTTTTAAGGTCATTTGCGGAAATATCATAACCCATAGCACTTAAAGTGGCATAATACGCACTGCTTCCGTGCCCAGCTGATAGCACAAATCTATCCCTTAAAATATGTTTTGGGTCGTTAGGCACAACCCTTAAGTGTTTTGCATAAAGCGTATATAAAAGCGGTGCAATAGTAAGCGAAATTCCCGGATGTCCACTTTTAGCATTTTCAATCATGCTAGCAGCAGTAACTCTTATGTTGTTAATAATTTTATTTTCCATTTTTATTCCTTAACCAATTTATTATACAATGATTTCTTTATCTCAAAGATAACTTTATCAATTGTTTTGTCGTTTCCGTCCACCACAATGTCGGCATATTTTCTGCACAGTTTATCTCTTGCCGAACGCAGTTCCAACTCCAATTTTAATTCAGAGTTTTTATGTCCCGCTCTTCGCAGTTTATTGGCCATATTTCGCTCGTTTAAACTAACAAATACAATAATGCTTTTTTCCTTAACCAAATCTAGGTTTTTCTCTAAATTTAGTATATTATAGTTAAATGTAAATAATGTATTTTCAAAGGAAGAAAGCATTTTCATTTTTCCTTCCTCCACTTTATTAATATAGTTATCACCACAAAGCTTTCTTGCGTTTTCTACATCAATAAGTTCAAATTGCATAAGGTCATCCAAATCCCCAAAAAACATTCCTAGCTTTTCGCTAGCCCTTTTAGCCACGCTTTTAGTATATGACCTAGCCAATCCTACTAAACAGATATTTGATTTCAAAACATTTTACCTCTATTTTAATTATACTTAAAATTAAAAAAATGCACAATAAATAACGCTAATTTCTGCCCATAAATTTAATTTAAAAGCGTTTTTCGACATTTTTCTACATCAAAAATATTATGAATTACAAAAAAACGCACTTTAAGTGCGTTGTTTTATAAATTTTTAATATTAAATACCCTGGTGTAGTTTTTTCCAAACTCTTTAAGCATAGCAAATTCGCTTGGCTTATGGTTAGGCAAAACATCTTGTGTTATAAAGTCAGGACGCTTGTATTCTTGTAAGGAATAACACTCTATATCATCTAATTCTACTAAAATTTGTTTTATGTCGTCTATCGACAAAGTTGGTGCAAAAGTGGTTCTAAATTCATATGCCACTTGGCTATTTTTAATAATATTAACGCTTTGTTTTATTTTTTCTATATCGGGAACCATTGTTATATTTTTATATTTCTTAAAGGGAGCTTTAATATCCATGGCAATATAATCTATTAGCCCTTTCTTTATAAGGCTTTCCAAAACTTCTGGATTAGTGCCATTAGTATCTAGCTTAACCAAGTACCCCAAATCCTTCACTTTTGTTATAAATTCTGCCAAGTCAGGTTGCAAAGTAGGTTCTCCTCCACTTATAACAACTGCATCCAAAAAGCCCTTGCGTTCTTTCAAAAACTCAATAATCTTATGCTCATCATACTCGCCCTTTTGCGCTGAAATAAGCGCACGATTATGGCAGTACCAGCAATTCATATTGCAACCGCATGTAAAAACTGTTGCCGCAATATTTCCGGGGTAATCCACAAAAGAATTTTTAACAAATCCCGCAATCTCCATAGTAACAATCTCCATTTTTAAAAAGCCCCAAAAATAGGGGCTTTTAATTATTTCTTTAGTTCAACTTGTTCCGGACGAATAACATATTTTTTACGCCTTAAATACTCTGCATGTTTGCCATCGTTAAATGAATCAACACAACGCAAGTAACCCACAACTCTGCTCCAAACTTCTGTTTTGCTCTTGCACTCTGGGCATTCAAAATGCTCACCCGCAATGTAACCATGATTTGGACAAACACTAAAGGTTGGGGTAAGTGAAATATATGGCATTTTAGAAGTTGTAAATATCTTTTTAATAAGTTTTTTAGCAACCTCTTTATCCTCAATTTTTTCACCTAAATAGAAGTGAAGCACAGTTCCGCCAGTAAACAGCGACTGAATTTCGTCCTGCAACTCAACAGTTTTAAAGATATCATCAGTAAACTCTACAGGAAGCTGTGCGCTATTTGTGTATATAGGGCAATCATCTGTACCTGCAGTAATAATATTTGGGAAGCGCTTTTTATCCATTTTTGCAAAACGAGTTGCTGTACCCTCGGCAGGAGTAGCCTCAAGGTTATAAATATTGCCAGTTTCTTCTTGATAATCCTGAAGTTTAGCGCGTAAATGATGCATAATTTCAATGGCAAATTCTTGTCCCTCTTTAGTAGTTATGTCCTTACCCATAAAGTTAAGCAAACACTCATTCATGCCGTTAATACCAATTGTGTTAAAGTGGTTAGACCAATATCCTCCCGTACGCTCTTTAACACTTTTTAAATAGAAGCATGCATATGGATATAATCCTCTGTCGCTTTGTTGTTCTACAACTTTACGCTTAATTTCAAGACTGGTTTTTGCAATATCGCAAAGCCTATCTAGTTCCTTATAAAAATCCTCTTTGGTTTTTGACAAATATCCCAATCTTGGCAAGTTAATAGTAACAACACCAATTGAGCCAGTTAATGGGTTACTTCCAAACAATCCACCACCACGCTTTCTTAACTCTCTAACATCTAAACGCAAACGGCAGCACATAGAAACAGCGTCTTCTGGACTTAAGTCAGAGTTTATGTAGTTTGCAAAATATGGTGTACCATATTTGCAGGTCATTTCCATAATTGCATTAACAACTTCACTATCCCATTCAAATTCATTAGTAACATTAATTGTTGGAACTGGGAACGTAAATACACGACCATCTGCATCACCTTGTGTCATAACCTCGCAGAATGCCTTGTTAATCATATCCATCTCTGCTTGATACTCTCCATAAGTTGTGTCCTGATATTCACCACCAATAATAACTGGTTGGTCTTTTAAAGTTCTTGGACATTTAATGTCTAGAGTAATATTGCTAAATGGACACTGGAAACCCACACGTGTAGGAACATTAAGGTTAAATAAGAACTCTTGCATGCATTGTTTAACCGCATTATAACTTAAGTTGTCGTGTCTTACAAATGGCGCACAATATGTGTCAAAACTGCTCCATGCCTGCGCTCCTGCAGTTTCGCCAGCTGTTGTAAATGTTGCATTAACAATAATTCCCAAAAAGCTACGCAAATGCTTTGGTGCACTTGATGCAACTTTGCCTTTACAGCCTCTAAAACCTTCCATTAAAAGCTGACGCAAATCCCAGCCCGCACAATATGCGCCAAAAAATCCAAGGTCATGCAAATGCAAAGCACCTGTTTTGTGCGCTTCAGCAACTTCAGTTGGATAAACCTCATTTAACCAATAGTGCTTTGTAAAACTTTCTCTAACATAGTTGTTTAATCCCGCAACCGAATACGAGGTGTTTGCATTTTCCTTAATTAACCAATCCTCATCATTAAGATATCTATTAAACAAACTAATTGTTGCGCCAACAAGTGCATTGTCCTGCCTTGCCGCATTTCGTTTTTCTCTATATAAAATATATGCTTTTGCTGTTTGAGCATGGCGGTTTTCAATTAATACCTTCTCAACAACATTCTGTATATCCTCAACTGTAGGAATCTTGCCGTCATATTTATCATTAATAATTTTATATACTTGGTCTGCCAACTCTTGTGCTTTTGCCTTATCTTCTCCACCACAAGCCTGCGCAGCCTTATAAATAGCATTTGTAATTTTTTCCAAATTAAATTCTTGGGTATCCCCGTTTCTTTTATAAACTAATTTAACCATAATGATGCTCCTTGAAGTTTGTTACGATAAATTTAACACAACACAAGATTTTGTGTCAAATATAAATTGCAAATACTAAATATTGTGGTTATTTTTGTTTATTTTGTCTAAATTTAAAAAATTTTAAAAAACTTATAAAAATTAGTTGCCAAGTACAATAGTAATAGTTTAATAACTATTTTGTTATATATTTATAACTTATTTGTTATAAAATAATTACCTTTTTAAATTTTTAGCATAAAATACTTTTGTAAAAAAAGAAAAACCTATTTTTTAAAGGTTTTTCTAAACACAACAAAGTAAATATTAGTTATTAAAACAGCACTAACTAACACAACAATAACGTAATACGGCACAAATATATAATCGTTAACATTGTCGATTGTTAAATAGCTTATATCACCTATTTGGTTAAAATGGAACACGATATTTCCGTCGTTTTGCGTTGTAAGCAAGTTGTTGTAAGTATTTTTATCTGCTAATTCATCATAGCTAGCAAGCGTTATAAGTGTTGCTTCACTAGGATGTCCATACGAATTCTCTCCTACTGATACAACCGCATACTCAGGAGTTATAGCATTTAAAAATTCCAAGCTAGTAGATGTGTAACTTCCGTGATGCGCCAGTTTTAACACATCAACATCCGGCAAATCATAGCTATCAATAACCTCGTATTCAGTAGATTTAGGTGCGTCACCCGTTAAACAAATGCGCTTGCCGTAACTTTCTATAACAATAATAGGGCTGTAAGCATTGCTATCCTCTAAATTATCCATGTTATGCGAATAAAAAGTTACAATCCTATTGCCGTTTGCGTCCTCAATATCCAAATCGGGCTCATCCGTATAAAACACGTTTTGTATTTCAGACGCCAACAATGCAGAAATTACACCGCTGTAGGTTGCTGTACTAATTTTCATTCCTCCAGTACTTTCTTCCACATCCACCGCATAAGCGCGTGGCCTGTAAAAGTTTTTTATAGTGTAATTTTCAATTATATATTCCATGTTTCCGCTATGGTCGGCATCACTATGAGTAAGCAATGCATAATCAAAAACTTTTTCGCTTTTGTAAAAAAATACATTATCTATATAATTAATAAGCTCACTTTTGCTTGCTTTAGTTCCGCTATCTACAATCATGGTTCTTTCGTCAGGAAAGCGTATTAAAATGCAATCACCCTGCCCAACATCTACAAAATGCACTTCCAAATCCGAGGTACTAATTTGTGATAAGTTTGGTCTAATTTTTAGCATATACTCTATTTCAGTAGAAAAGCACAAACTAACCAGGGTTACAACTTGCAAAATGCAAAGAATAATTAGCAATTTAAGATTTAATGGCTTCTTTTTAGTTTTCTTCTTATTTCTATTACTTTTTTCCATAACTTTATAATATCATAAACAATTAAAAAATAAAAGAAAAACACATCTTTACAGATGTGTTTTGTTTTATTCTTCGCTATTGTTATTATACCAATCAATAGCCTCGTTAACACTTGCAATATCGTCTTTAAGGCGCTTAATTTGCTTATTTAACAACTTATTGTTCTTCTCTAAAATTGGGAATCTATCCTTGTTTTGCTCAATAACCTTTTCGCAATTAAATACGCTATCTTTAAGTTGTTTTAAAATTTTAACATTTTCATCTAGTTTTTCTTTTTTTGCAGGATTAATCTTTTTGCTAGAATTTCCTACTCCATACAATGCAACTTTTTGTTTTGCAACAACAAGTTCTTTGCGGCGAAGTTTTTCACTATCTCTTTCATATGCTTTTTTAACCTTTGTTAAAGGAGCAAATTCCTTGTTGTTTGCTTTTAATTCTTTTTCGGCCTCTTTAAGTTCTTGCTCTAAAATACTTAAACGGTTTTCATAATATGATTTTTTAAACTTAGGTTTTTCAATAGTCTTTTCAACTTCAACAACCTTAACAGGTGTTTCTATCACAACTTCCTCTACAGGAGAAGCATCAACAGTTTCTTCATTTTGATTTATAATTTCTTCTTCTACAATAACCGTTTTAATAGTTTGAGGAGTTTTATCTTTTTGGCTTTTCTTTTCTAGTTTATCAGTATTGCGCTTAATAGAATTCAAACGAGCATTCATCCTTGCAATATTTGCAAATCTACGCTTTTCCTCTTCCTCTTTACTTTTGTCAACTTCAACAATAACTGGCTCTTTTTCTTTTAAAGCTTGCATTGCATTAAGTAATTCTTCGTGGTCTTGTTTTCTCAGCTCTTCCAACTCTGCAAGTTTCCTTGCCAAATCTTCAGATTCTTGCTTTTGAGCATCGTTTTCAACAATTTCAATATTTTCATCAACTTGCTCTTCTGCAGGCTCGGTGGTTTTTATTTTAAATATGCGCCTTGCTGGTTTTTCTTCTTTTTCGCTATTTTCGTCAAGTTCTTTTAATGCTTGTGCTTTAACCTCTTCTATAATAGGAATAATGTCTTCTTCGTTATCATCGGAATCAAAAAGATTGTTAATAGGCATATCGTCCTCAACTTGCTCATTTTTACGTGCAAGTTCTTTTTGCTCTTCAATTGCCTTATCAAAATCAACTGGTTGAACAAAATCTTCCGTAGGTAAAGCGCTAGCTTGTTCCGCCATTTGCTCTTTAACTGGTTCACCTGGATAGTATGCTACGCCATTTACAACCTCGTTAACAGGCTCTGTAACAGGTGTTGGGTCATAAGTAACAGCATTGTTTTTGTTGCGTTCCTTTTTAGGCTTGTTAAAGAAAACACCTTCCTTGTCATTTGATGATGACAAAATAAGATCAACAACAAACACCATAACAAAAATTCCAAATACTAAAATACCAACTACACCTAAAACATCAATAACAATTTTTAGAACTGGTGATGTTTCACATAAAAAATTTAACATAATTTTACTCCTTGGTAATAAAAATTGGTGGAGACGGTGGGAGTTGAACCCACGTCCGAAAAAGAAATTTTAAATCTTTCTACAAGTTTAGATGAATTTTAATTAAGAAAGGGCTATAAAACCATCAAAATTAACTCTTCCTATCTGCTTAATAAAACCAGTTTTCCCAAGCAGATAAATGAAAAACGGTTTCCCACTAATTAATGCCCAAATAATGCCCGTGGGCAGGCAAAATCGGACACTGCTTTGCGAGTTTACGCTACAGCAGGAAGTTCATTGCTGTTTGCAATTAAATTTAGTTTCCGTTTTTAAGGCAGACGAGCCTGCCACTTGCTTAATTTAACCTTTACAATCCCGTCGAAACCATTACGCCCCCATGTAAAAAAGGGTTAATAGTTTTTAAGTTGCCTTGTAGTATCCCGCTCAATGTCCTTTTCTTTTAACACTTGTTTTTTGTCGTAAGTATGTTTACCCTTAACCAAACCTACCTCTAACTTAACAAGGCTGTCTTTTAAATAAATTTTAAGAGGCACAAGTGTTAAACCTTTTTCCTTAACTTTGGCTGACAATTTGTTAATTTCGTGCTTATTAAGCAGTAATTTGCGGTTGCGTTTTTCCTCTACGGGAAAAGATGCTTTTTCGTAACTTTTAATATGCATATTTTTAACAAACACTTCGTTGTTAGAGGTTATTGAAACAAAGCTATCTTTCAGGCTAACATTGCCCAATCTTACAGACTTAACTTCGCATCCCTCCAAAACAATTCCGCATTCCAAAGTTTCAAGAACAAAGTAATCGAAATACGCCTTTTTATTAGTAGCGATAATTTTCATAATACTCCTATATTATAGCATAATATTTAATTTTTACAATACCCTTTTTTCATTTTTTAATTATACCAAATGTTTTTTATGCAAGTTTAGCACTAAATATGGCTGCTAAACAAGCATAAAATCAATTTCTCTTGACAAAATGTTTGCCCCAACGCATTTAACTTTAACTTTGTTGCCTATGGTATATTTATTATTACTACCTTTTAATAAATACCTGTCTTCGTCAAATTCATATCTATCCATAGGCAGGTCTTCCAACCTTAGCAATCCCTCAACAGTATTATCCAGTTCCACAAATACACCAAACGAGGTCACACCCGAAACAACTCCATCAAACTCCTCTCCCAAGTGGTTGCGCATATACATAACCTTGTAAAGTTCGTCAACATCACGTTCAACCTTTTCGGCATTAACTTCCCTATCCGAAGAATTGACCGAGCTAGCCAAAACAAACTGTTTTAACTCAGTTAGATTACCCATATTTTTATTTAAATAGTCCTTTATAATGCGGTGAATAGTAAGGTCAGGATATCTGCGGATAGGCGAAGTAAAGTGACTGTAGTACTTTAAAGCTAATCCAAAATGTCCCATACACTCTGGCGAATATTTTGCTTTGCGCATAGACCTCAAGCAAATGCGATTTACAACATAATTATAATCACTTTTATTAACATCCTTTAGCACCTGCTGAATTTCTAGCGGAGTTACTTTTTCCGGATTAATTTTTGTTGTAATTCCTAGCTCTGCAATAAAGTTTGCAAATTTTTGCATTTTTTCTTCATCAGGAGTTTCGTGCACACGATACACAAACGGAACTTTATTTTTACAAAAGAATTCTGCCACAGCTTCGTTTGCTGCCACCATAAAAGCCTCAATTAATTTGTGGCTTTCGTTGTTCTCTTTAGGCTGAACCTTTAAAACGTCCCCCAGCAAATCAAGCGAAACATGCACTTCTGGAATATCAAATTCAATATATCCCTCTTGTTTGCGTCTTTTCATAAGTGCACTAGCAAGTTCGTTCATTTTTTGTAGGGTAGTCACAAACGGTTTATTATTGTTAATTGCTTGCTCATCCCCTTGTAAAATCGCATGCACCTCAGTGTAAGTAAATCGTTTTTTGCTATTAATTATTGTTTCAGCAAACTTATAGTCTACCCTATTATAATTTTCGTCATATTCAATAAACACCGTAAGAGCCAGCCTATCCACTTTTTCGTTTAGCGAACAGATGCCGTTGCTTAGCTCTCTAGGAAGCATTGGTAGCACAAGATTAGGAAAATACACACTAGTTCCACGTTTAAATGCTTCTTTGTCTATAATGCTATTTCTTGGAACATACTCTCCAACATCGGCTATATGCACACCCAAAATAGTGTGTCCGTTGTCCTTCTGAATTAATGAAATCGCATCATCAATATCTCTAGTATCCTCGCCATCAATAGTAAATATCAGTTCTTTAGTAAGGTCCAGCCTATTTGGATATTTTTTCTTATTAATTTCGGTTGGCAATGTTTTAGCAAATTCAGCAATCTTTTTAGGAAAACAATCATACAAGCCATAACTTCTAATAATGGCCTTAACTTCCGTTTCCACATCGTTTGGTGCACCCAAAACTTCTATAACAACGCCATCCGGAGCTTTTTTGTTGTTATAATATCTTTCAATTTTAACCACAACTTTATAGCCATTTGTTGCGCCATTAATCTTATTAAGCGGGATAAATATATCTTTGCCAAACTTAACATCATCAGGGGTTACAAATGCGCCCGATTTATTTATGGCTATTTTTCCAATAACCATCTCATTTCCGCGCTCTATAATCTGCAAAACACGCCCCTCTGGACGGCGATTACCCGCCATGTTAGCCTCCACAACCACAACATCGTTGTTTACAGCACCCTTAAGGTTTTTAGCGGCAATAAATACATCGTCAAAATTAGGGTCTGCAGGGATTAAAAAAGCATAACCTTTTGTTGTGGCTTGAATTTTACCCTGAATTTTATAAAATTTCTTTTTGGCATCCTTGCGTTTAAGCATTTCGTATGCTTCTTTAACTTTTTCCGAAAAGTCATCTCCGGCAAAATACTGAGTTTTATTATGTTTTCTTTGTTTGTAATAAGGTTTTTTGCTAGTCTTTTTTTGTTCATTTTTAAGATTTTGTGTAGGCGTATTGTTTGGCATCTTTGCAAAATAAATCTTGCCCTGTGCAATAAGATTATCCACAGCAACTTTCATTTCGTCAAAAGGTTTATTGTTCAAAACACAAAGTTGTGCCAACGCAAAATCATACTCATATTCGTTTAATCTGTTTATAAAAATTTGATTAAGTATTTTATCTTCCAAGTTAATTGTCCTTTTAGTGGTTATTTATTCCAAACACTCTATAAAATGTGTATATAATTAAATAAAGGCTCTAAAAATGTTAGAGCCTTAAAATTTATATTTGTTATGCGCCAATTCCGTTATAGATTGCAATTAGAACGAAATAAATAATTGAGGCAACAAGAATAGAGATTGAAAGCGCAACAATCAATTTATGAAGTCTGCCTTCTTTAGTGCTTCCCCTATTTGCAGAGAAATAACTTTCATTTTTGCCTGTAATAACATTATTTCCGCCATCTGGGTCAGAAGGCTGTATTAAAACTGAAACAATAATTGCTACTGCGCAAAGTGCTATGCAAACTAGCAAAATAGCCTCAATTATAGGGAAACTTTTGGTCACCCAATCTGGCAAAGTTTTATCAAGTAAAAAATTAATCATAAATCGAACTCCTTAATTCAAGAAAAATCCTATATTTTATCATTTTGTATTATAGCATAGTAACAAATAATTCACAACAAATAAAATGTAATATTTGCTTAGATTTTTCAAATTTTTAAAGCTTTAAATACTTTGCTGTATATCCTATACCCTTTTTTACTAACTCTTCCGGTGTACCAGTAACAACTATGTTTCCGCCCTCGTCCCCGCCTTCTGGACCAAGGTCTATAATGTAATCTGCACACTTAATAACATCCAAGTTGTGCTCAATAACCACAATTGTATTTCCACCTGATACTAATTTATTTAATATTTTAATCAGCTTGTCCACATCATATGCATGCAAGCCCGTTGTTGGCTCATCCAAAATATAAAGCGATTTTCCGGTAGAGCGCTTGCTTAATTCGGTTGCAAGTTTTACTCTTTGCGCCTCACCTCCACTTAATTCGGTTGCGGGCTGTCCTAGTTTAATATACCCCAAACCAACATCCACAAGCGTTTGCAATTTAGTCTTAATTTTAGGCACATTTTCAAAAAACTCATTTGCTTCTTCAATAGTCATTTCAAGCACATCATATATGCTTTTGCCCTTGTATTTAACCTGCAAAGTTTCGCGATTATAGCGCTTGCCACCACACTCTTCACATGGTACATACATGTCTGGCAAAAAGAACATCTCAATCTTCTTTATGCCAGCACCACCACACTCTTCACACCTTCCACCTGCAATATTAAATGAAAATCTGCCAGAATTATATCCACGCTCTTTTGCATCAGATGTAGTGGCAAACAAATTTCTTATATCTGTAAACACATTAGTGTATGTTGCAGGATTGCTTCTTGGCGTTCTTCCAATAGGGCTTTGATCAATGTTAATAACCTTATCAATATGTTCTAATCCCTTAACCTGTTTATACTTTCCTTCTTGCAAATTGCTTTTGTTTATTTTATTGTAAAAAGCAGGAAAAAGTATTTCGTTAACCAAGCTACTTTTTCCGCTTCCACTCACACCCGTAACGGCGGTGATAACGCCAATAGGAAAATCAACATCAATTTTCTTAAGGTTATTTTGTTCCGCGCCCTTGATTGTGATATATCCCTTGTCAATGCTTCGACGTGTCTTTGGCACTTCAATTTTTAACTTTCCTGAAAGATATTTTCCCGTTAATGAGTTAGGGTTGTCCATAACCTCTTTGGGCGTTCCTTTTGCAACAATTTTCCCACCATTAACTCCTGCTAAAGGCCCAATATCAACCAAGAAATCAGCAGTTCGCATAGTATCTTCATCATGTTCAACAACTATCACTGTATTACCCAAATCGCGCAAATTTAAAAGCGTAGAAATCAACTTTTCATTATCGCGTTGATGCAAACCTATGCTTGGTTCATCCAAAATATAAATTACGCCAGTAAGTCCGCTACCTATTTGTGTTGCAAGTCTTATTCTCTGACTTTCTCCGCCACTTAATGTGCTTGCCAAGCGCGAAAGGGTAAGATATTTTAGCCCAACATTCATTAAAAATCCCAAACGATTTTGTATTTCTTTCAATATTGGTTTTGCTATAATTTCTTGAGCTTGAGTTAATTTTAACTTGCTAAAAAAGTCGCAACACGCGCTAATGCTCATGTCACTAACATCAGCAATATTCTTGCCGTTTATATACACACTTAACGCTTCTTTTCTAAGACGCTTTCCATGGCACACATCACAAGGTAAACTAATTAGCAATTTGCCCAATTCGTTCTTAACATAATCCGAGGTGGTATCCCTGTATCTGCGCTCTAAATTTGGAATTATTCCCTCAAACAATGAAAATGCAGTTTTTTCCATGCCGTTTGAAGTATAATTAACCTTAATTTTTTCGCCTTTTGTTCCATATAATAACATGTATTGTGCTTCTTTTGGCATATCCTTATAAGGAATATCATAAGGCAAATTAAAGTGATTTAAAATGGCTTTAAAGAACATGTTTGTCATCATTCCGTCAAACGACCAGCCACTTGCAATCACTGCACCACCTAACACTGGCTTACTTGGGTCAAGTATAATTTTGCTTTCATCAATAATTTGCTTAAAGCCTAAGCCCGCACACTCCGGACAAGCCCCAAACGGAGTATTAAACGAAAACAACCTTGGAGCAAGTTCTTCCAATGAGAATCCACAATTTTCACACGAGTGTGTTGTGGAAAAAATGCGTTCCTCGCCCTTTTCATTAAAAATTGATACTCTACCTTTTGCAAGTTTTAACGCGCTTTCAACGCTTTCGGTCAAGCGCTTTTCTATGCCGGGCTTAACAACCAACCTATCAACAACAACAAAAATGTTGTGCTTAATATTCTTTTCCAAAACGATTTCATCTTCCAAAAGCCTAATCTCGCCATCTATCATCACCCTAACAAAACCCTCTTTTTTTAGGTCAGCAAGTTCCTTTTCAAACTTTCCTTTCTTTCCCTTAACATATCCCGCCATAATCATAATTTTGCTTCCCTGTGGATATTCCATAATTCTATCAATTATACTATCCAATGAGGTAGTCTTTATTTCAATATTACAATTCGGGCAAAACGGAATGCCAATATGTGCATAAAGTAACCTTAAGTAATCGTGAATTTCGGTTACTGTCCCCACCGTACTACGCGGATTGTGTGAGGTCGTTTTTTGGTCAATAGAGATGCTGGGTGATAGTCCATCAATGCTATCCACATCAGGCTTGTTCATTTGCCCCAAAAACATTCGCGCATAACTAGACAGACTTTCCATATATCGCCTTTGTCCCTCGGCAAAAATTGTATCAAAAGCAAGCGTGCTTTTTCCACTTCCGCTAACACCTGTTAACACCACCAACTTTTCACGCGGGATAGTTAAATCAATGTTCTTTAAATTATTCTCTCTTGCACCTTTTATAACAATATCTCGTAACATCTTAATTTCCTTTTAATTTTTTAATTTGCTCTCGCAATTTAATTGCTGCTTCAAAATCCAAGCTTGCAGCAGCCAATTTCATTCTTTCAGTCAATACCTCTATTTCTTGTTCAATTTCTCTTTTTGTAGTCTTTTTCTTGTTCTTTACATCACCTTTTTTGGTTATTTGTAATGTGTTTTTTATTCCCTTAATAATTGTTTGTGGGGTTATGTTATGCATGCGGTTATATTCCATCTGAATTTCTCTACGGCGCATTGTTTCGCGCAGCGCACCCTCAATGCTTTTAGTCATAACATCCGCATAAATTATAACCTTACTTTCACTATTACGCGCGGCACGCCCAATCGTTTGTATTAATGCCCATTCGCTACGCAAAAAGCCCTCTTTGTCGCCATCCAAAATAGCCACTAACTTAACCTCAGGGATATCCAGCCCCTCACGCAAAAGATTAATTCCCACAAGAACATCAAACTCCTTTGCGCGCAAACCATTTATAATGTCAACACGGTCAAGAGTATCTATATCGCTATGCAGATATTTGACCCTAATGCCTTTATCGGTTAAATAGTTAGTTAAACTTTCTGCCATCTTTTTTGTAAGCGTAGTTACAAGCACTCGACCATCAGAGGCAATTGCATCGTTTACCTCGCCTATAAGGTCATCAATCTGCCCCTCAACTTTTCTAATTTCCACAGGAGGGTCTAAAAGCCCGGTCGGTCTAATAATTTGCTCCACAACTGCATCCGAGTTCTGTTTTTCAAAATCCGAAGGCGTTGCGGATACAAATATAGCCTGATTAATTTTGTTTTCAAATTCTCCAAAATTAAGTGGCCTGTTATCATACGCTGCAGGCAATCTAAACCCATAATTAACAAGGTTGGTTTTTCTTGCTAGGTCACCCGCAAACATTCCGCGTATTTGAGGCAAGGTTATATGGCTTTCATCCACAAATACAACAAAGTCTTTAGGAAAATAATCCAATAGTGTGTATGGAGGCTCACCAGGCTTTCTCCCATCAAAATAGCGAGAGTAGTTTTCAATCCCCGTGCAATATCCAACTTCTTTCATCATTTCTAAATCATAAAACACACGTTCTTTAATTCGCTGCGCTTCTATTAGCTTGCCCGCATCCTCAAATTCTTTTACTCTTAACAAACAATCATGTCTGATGCTTTCAAATACATTTTCCATTTTCTCGGGGCTAATGGCATAATGGCTTGCTGGCAACAAAAAGGCATGATTAAGTGTGGATAACTTCCTTCCAGTTAACACATCCACCTCGCTAATGGCCTCAATCTCATCACCAAAGAATTCAAATCTGATAGCAACCTCGCTTTGATTGGATGGAATAACATCCAAAACATCACCTTTACTTCTAAAAGTGCCCCTCTTAAGGTCAATATCGTTGCGTTCATATTGCAATGTTATTAGCTTTTTTATTATTTCACTCTTTTCTACAATATCGCCAGGACGCAAAGAAAGACACATGCT
Organism: uncultured Christensenella sp.; assembly: GCA_964564685.1. Lineage (GTDB taxonomy): Bacteria > Bacillota > Clostridia > Christensenellales > UBA1242 > UBA11490. Next base: position 10,969 of record CAZMBC010000002.1, on the reverse strand, counting down.
AGAGTAGTTTTCGGGCTCGCCCAAGCCATATATACACGATACACTTGCAACTACAAGCACATCACGCCTTTCAAAAAGCGAGCAAGTTGCCGAGTGTCTTAATTTGTCTATTTCATCATTTATACTCATGTCTTTTTCTATATAAGTATCCGAAGAAACGATGTACGCCTCGGGCTGATAATAATCGTAATACGAAACAAAATATTCTACCCTATTTTCAGGAAAAAACTCTCTAAACTCGTTACAAAGTTGCGCAGCTAGCGTTTTATTGTGTGCAATCACCAATGTTGGCCTATTAAGTTTTTCTATAACATTAGCCATGGTAAAGGTCTTCCCGCTACCCGTTACACCCAAAAGCGTTTGATATCTTAATCCGTCGTTAACGCCCTCAACCAGTTTTTCAATTGCTTGTGGCTGGTCTCCCGTTGGTTTGTATTTTGAATGTAGTTTAAAATCCACTATAACTCCTTTGTGTAAAATAGTTATACTATAATAACTGTTTATTTTACTGATTTATAATATTTTGTCCAAATATAGTCAATAAAAAACCAAAAAACATAACCGCACTTAAAGTACGGTTATATTATAACATAAAATACAAAAATAGAAATAGTATATTGAACAAATGTTTTATAAATTAAGAAAAAATTGCTTTTAATAATACACCAACAACAAAAGAAAGTATGGCAAGCAACACAGTGCGAACGATAATATTAACAGTGGACTTGCGCTTGTTTTTTTGCTCGCGTAAAAAGCCCTCTCCTTTTTTATCCAAACTAATACAATAAATCGGACTGCCTTTTTTATCGGAAAGCACCATTGTTATATAATTTTCAAGCACAAGATTTTCGATAATCTCGCCAATTTCAGGCAAAGAAATGTTAAATTTGGAAAGAGAATAGTTTTGCAACTCTTCAGGCGAAATCAAAACACTATCTTTGTTTTGGCACTTTTCAAAGATGTAAGCCATTATAAACTTTTCTTTTCTGTTTAGCATAGATTTCTCCCATTATTTTATAATCAGCATCGCCAAAAAAGCACCCACAAAGGAAGAGATTGCACAAAATAAGCAATTAAAAAGCATAATTTTTATAATTTTTTTATTATAAAAAGTGTCGTCTTGTTTTTCCTCAACTTCCGCAATCGCTTTTGGTGTAACGCACAAACACACAACATTTTCATCATCATACTTTATATCAATAAGCTGATGTTCTTTTAAAAAACTTAAAGTATTTTGTAAGCTTTCCTCAGAAGAACTAAAAAGAGATTGTAGTTCTGGCTTTTCAAACACTTTATAGGTGTTATTGCAAAGTTTATTAAGTTGCGTTAAAATTTTCATACATTTTTTATCTAACATTTTTCACCTTACCTTATAATAACATTAAAAGGGGGATAAATCAAACATTCGTTTATATTATCTCACAAAAAAAACCACTATAAACAAGTGGTTTTTTGTAAATAACTAATTAATTTTATTATTTAGTATCTTTTTTTGAAGAGTTTTTCTTGGATTTTGCATTTACTTTTCTGCCTGATAGAACAAAGTAAACTACCACTCCTCCAAGAACAATAACAGAAGTAACAATTAAGATTGTTCCAGTTGTGTTGTTTATGGTATTGGTTGTACCCTCTTCACTTTCAACCTTAATAGTGTATTGATAGTCTTTTTTAGAAGAGTTTCCGGCTTTATCAACCAATGTTATGGTAAATGTGTAATTTCCAACCTTATCAAATGTGAATTTTGTTTGGTCGTTGATTTCATTTTTGTCTGGATCAATCATAGACAAAGTAACTTTAATACCGTCATTTGCAATTGTATCTGTGCTGTCTTCGTCTTCGATTTTAACAAAATCGTAATCAAACTCCCACTCAGTGCCTACGGTTACTGTAGTAGGAAGATTGGCTGCTTTGTCATACCATTTTAGTGTAGGAGCAGCAATGTCACCAACTTCAATTTCATAAGAGGTTGTTGCTTCAATTCCTAGTGAGTTAGTTGCACTATAAGAAACAGTGTGTAACCCTTGAGAAGTAGCCATAAATTGATAATACTTAGACTTTAATTCATTATATTCTGCATCAGAATAAATACCACCATCATTTGTAACTTCGGTAACTGTTTTTTCTACGCCATTGCCATCTTTAACAATTGGTTTGCCAACTGCAGGACTTTCACCCATTTCAAGGTCAGTAGCAACTGCTTTTGGAACTAGCACTGCAAATTTTTCTATTATGCTTGTGCCCTCTTGATAAACAATTTCGTCAGTATAATCAGTTTTGTAATCGGTTGTTACATAATTAATAAAGAAAGTTTCTGAATTTAGGCTTGCTTTAACTTCAATAGGCCCCTCAGTACGAGTACTTGTATAACCTGCTCCATCAGTTGCAGTATAGGTTACGTAATAAGAGCCTGTCTTTTTAGGTCTAAATTCTTTAGAATTTTTATAGAAACATTCTGGGCCCGAAACAGATGCAGTAACAACAATACTATCATCCACTACACCGTTATCAATTGCAATTGCGCTAGGGATTTCAAATACTTGACCAGGACGAAGTTCAGTAGAAAGTTTTTGAAGGTCAGGAATATCAATTCTTGGGCCTTGAGTATCGTTTACATAAACGCCGTAAGATTTAAATGAAATATTGTTACCACTATCCTGTGCGCTATATGTTACAACATAGTAACCTGCATTTGCAGCATTAAAAGTTGCATTTTGGATAGTATGAAGATAATCATCGTTATCGCCAGTTTTAGAAGTGTTTTCAGCTGAAGAAATTGTAAAATCAGAAATATCAACAGTTTTTGTTACGCCACCATTTGGTGCTGTGTAGGTTAAATAAATGTTAAGTTTTAAACTATCATCATCATCAGCAAATGTAACATCTGGCAGTATAATGTTTGCATTTTGTCCAAATAATCCAACATCTCTGCCATTGTTGGTATATTGACCATATTCATCAAGTGTAATTGTGCTTCCCTCGCCTAAATTTAATTCTACTAGTTTGCTATTAAAATCTGCGCGGGATAGTGTAGTGTCAAGTTCAGGTGCATCAGCATCAGCATTTGCCTGTTGAATTTTCACAACAGCTGCTTTAACGCTTTCTGGACCATAGTGATTGCTTGCCTTTGTAACAATGTAAATTTTATCAGGATTTCCGTCAGTTCCAACATTTGCGATTTCAAATTTTCCACTATCGTTAACATTTTCACTTGTTAGCTTAACCAAGTTTTCAGTTGTACTTGTATAACTATAGTAAGTTTCAGTCTTAACATTTTCATCCTTAATTACGCCGTCATGTTTATCTACAACAACGGGTTTAGAGAAAGTAAGAGTTTGTCCGGCCTTAACACTAGCACCAGTTAAAGATGGGTCAAGGGTAATTGATGGGCCGTTATTAGGCAATGAGTTGTAAGAGCGAATATATAGTTTGTAAGAATAAGTTCTTTTGTTTCCAATTTTATCAAACAAGCTATATTGAACAACATAATAGTTTGTGTCGTCAGCACCCCAAACATTTCCATTTGCATCTGCAGTGTTGCTAAAAGTAAAATGACCAACTTCGTTTACTTTTGCAATTTCGCCATTAGTCTTAACTAAAGTAAGTTTGTTAGAAGAAGAACCATATTTGTATAATTCTCTAACAGTTTTCTCGTTTTCAATAATCTCTTTAAGAGTTGTGGAGTTATCGGATGCAAACAATGCAGGAATTTCAACAGTAACTTTTCCAGTAGCATCAACCTCGTAGTAAGCATCAAGGTTGTAGCTAATATCACCTAAAGCCTCTACTTGAGCATCGATATCCAAGTTAGTAATATTCTGACTACTTTCAGTAAATATATTTCCTTGTTCGTCAATTGAATACGAATTAGTTAAATATAATGTTGGACCAGTAGTATCTTTAATATTTTCAATGCGTTTAGTAACAACACCAGTGGATTTGCCCCAAGCAGGAACAATTCCCTCATAACTTATTGCGTATGTTCCAGCATATTTAGGTGTAAATTTAAAGTCTTTTACTTCAAATGTTTTTTCACTTTCGCTAACAGTTTCTCCACCCAAATAGGTAACAGTAATTTTAGTATAAGCATCTAATGTTTTAGCAGAGTTTGATTTATCAAATACATCAATTTCAGGAAGAGTAACCTCTTTGCCTATTTCTGCATACTCCGGCATTGAGCTTGCAAAACTAAAATCAAGTTCAATATCATCAGTATTAAAATCGGAAGATAATCTAACTTTACTTTCGGAAATAACCGCAACAGTGCTGCCGCCTACTTCGTAAACATATCTTACACTATAAATTCCGCCCTGTGTAAAGGTATACTCAAAATATTTTTCTTGAGAAACCTCATCAGTTTTTTGAGTGGTAACACGAGTGTCGCCAATCTTTAAAACAATTTCACCATCAAGTGTTTCTAGTAACTCGTTATTCTTGTACACTTCAGGAACAGGGAATTTAACAGTTGTACCTTCTGTTTTTAATTCAAGGTTTGCAGGAACAACATGATAAGAATTTTCCTTCATGTTCATAGAATAAGTGTTTCCCTTAACAAAAACCGTTACCTCTTGATATGTGCTTTTAACACTGCCAGTGTTGCTGACTTCATAGCTAAAAGTATAATAACCTGGTTGAGAAACCCAACGAGTTTCGCCAGAGGTAACCTCAACAGTTTCTCCAAGAGGGTCAGTTAAAGTAACCTTTTTAACAGAAGCATCTGTGGTTAAAGTAGGAACAACAAGTTTAGCCTCGTTAGAGTGGCCAGCTTCTGCTCCAATAACAACTTCAGAAGTATAGTTTGTAATAGAAGCACCAGGACCAGCAACTTGTTGTTTAGTTTCAGTGCTAGCAGCCGACACTTTACCCTTAACTGCATTGACACTTGCAACAACTGGTGTCGAAACCAATGACGCTAATAATACAGGAACAATAATTTTTTTGCCTTTCATATTATAATAAAACTCCTCAATAATATAGTCGAAAGTAGTTTACACTTTTAACACCTAATTGTCAACGATTTGAAATAAGTATATTATAATTAATACCTAAATAAGTTAACATTTTGGAATATGATAAAAATTTGAAATATAGGCAAAAAAAGCGAAACTATAAAGCATACGGGGGTTTGCCCCATCTTATCATTCGTGATTGTTAAGTTTATTATTTTCCAAAATTTGGAAATTATGTAAATTTTTTATTTTAATCGGCAAAACCCTTTTTGTTTTTAAAATTGTTTTTTTACATCTTCTTAGGCATAGTTTTTAAATCGTTGTTATTCGGTGTGTTTATATACTTTTTAGGTTGATGGCTTTGTTGAATTATTAATATTGCTTGTTTTTAAATAATAAAAAAGGCAGGCTAATTTGCCTACCTTTTCAAAAGGTTATGTAACTATTTACAAATACATTGCATAAGTAATAATAGCAAAATGATGTTCCAACAGCAGTTATCTTCAGTAAAGCCATTGCCACAACCGCATAGTAATAAAATTAATATTAATAAGCAACAATCGTTGCCACAACCTTTTTGAAAATCTACACCGTGGTTTCCGCAACCTTTATTGCAACCACCGTTCATACCAAAAAACATAGATTTTTCCTCCTTAAAATTTTAAAAAGCAAATTTATTATGCTTTACTTCATAATATGTAAGCATAAAAAAATTGTGTTACAAAAATAACACAAATTTTTTACTTTTTTTTATTTAACATATTTAATAATAAGGTCTTTAAGTTTGTCAATTCCATCACCCGTTTTTGCAGATATGCAAACAACATTATCGCCCGAAGGCAATTCCTCTTTGGCGGCAACCTTATCAATCTTATTATAAACTGTGATGATTGGTGCGGTGCAATTTAATTTGTTTAGCACACCTAATACAACATCTTGCTGTTCTCTATAATTTGCGTTAGAAACATCCACAACATTAATCAAAAGGTCGCAATATACGCTTTCCTCTAATGTGCTACTAAACGCCTCTATAAACTCATGCGGAAGATTTTTAATAAATCCCACCGTATCAGTAAGCAAAATTTCTTTATTTTCCTTAAGCCAAACATTACGTGTTGTTGTATCAAGAGTTGCAAACAACTCGTTTTTTTCATACACATTTGCACGAGAAAGCCTGTTCATAAGCGTACTTTTTCCGCTATTAGTATAACCCACAATTGCTACTGTGGTTTTTTGATTTTTACTGCGTTCTTTGCGGTTAAGACTGCGTTGCTTTTTTAGCGCTTTTAGCTCGGCTGTTAGTTTTTGAATGTTGCGTTCCACTATCCTGCGGTTTAATTCTAGCTTACTTTCACCCGGTCCGCGCATGCCCACTCCACCAAACCTATCTCCGCCATATGCATAAGCGTTTAGCCTAGGAAGCGAATACTTAAGTTGCGCCAATTCTACTTGCAATTTTCCTTCAGCACTGCACGCACGACCAGCAAAAATATCCAAAATAAGCATACTTCGGTCAATAACCTTTACACCCAAAGCTCGGCTTAAATTTGTTTGTTTACTTCCTGTTAGTTCATTGTCAAATACAACCACATTTGCGTCGTCAAGCTGGACCATACGCTTTAGGTCTTCTAGCTTGCCCTCTCCAATATAAAATTTGCCATCGGGCTTAATTCGTTTTTGTCCCAACCTGCCCACAATATCCATTCCAGCTGTTACTGCCAAGCCCTCTAGCTCATCTAGGTCATCTTGCAAATTGCCCTTTCCACACTCAACTCGCACTAAAATGGCACGCTCTTGTAACTTATTGGTATCAAATGTGTTTTCCATGTTCTTTTTGTAAAGTTTATCATACTCTAACAGTTTTTCCATAAGGCCATACTTGTTAACGTAGTTGCCGTTAGGTAAATATATTTTGTCCACACCTTCGCCATTTATAAATCCCACTTCGCCGTCATAAATTCCACGTTCATCCACAGATATTGCACAAACTGCATCCAGTTTGTTAAGCACAAGAACACTTTCATCCTCTCTGCTTAATCGACCACTTGCAAACGGGTGGGTGTGTATAATACGCATTCCGTTAAGCGTATTTGCATCTTTGCTAAACGACACTTCCGCGCTTTTTGTATCTCCTGCAGTTATAGAAACTAGTTTGCCACGGCGCGTTAAAACTACAACAAACTCCACATTATATTTAGCCGAAAGTTTGCAAACAAAATTCAACAAACTTTCGTCAATAAATTTGTCTTTTTCATAGTCTTTTGCATAGTATTCATTTAAAAGGAGTTTGTCTTCTTTTTTTAGTAACTCCAAATTCATCCTTTTTCTCCTTTTTACGACATAAGTTTGTCGGCTATGTTTGCGTTTACTTCTATCATTATGTTTGTAAGCTCTTCACTAAACTCAACACCAACCTTGTTGCACATGCCCTTAAGAGTTTCACCTACATACACTAAACGATTTCCCATTGCAATAACATACTCGTCGGCAACACTATTATATTGAGCTCTAAACTCGGTATAAATTCGGTTAAAGTATGCCGTAATTTCTACATCTAACGAATTATCTCGACCATCCAACTGTGTAAAAAAGTTGCGTTGTAAAAACTCCTCACTCTGCCCCAAAAAGTTGCCATACAAAAAGTTTCCCAAATTGTTATAAGATACATTAATTTCAAGCCCGTCAGCCAAGGCAAATGCAAACGCATCGTCCACCTTTTCTTTTGCAATAAGAGCAATAATATACTGGTTCTTTAAATAGTTATCCTCGTTAAGCATAGCGGCCTTAATAAGTGGATAATCGTCTATTTTCTCATTTTCCTCGTCAATAAACGCAATAAAATTGCTGTAATCGCTAGTATTATGCAACTTTTCAAATTGTTTAATAATTAAGCCGTAATTTTGAGCTTTAATCGCACAGTTTAATGAAAAATATAGCATGTTTATATCCTTATCTTTTTCGTAACTGGTGTTATACAGCTTGCTCGCAAAAGAGTTAAAACCCATAGAATAACAAATGTCGCCCATGGTTTTAGGAAAACCAAAAATTAAAGTTACAAGTCCACCTGCAACCAACAAAAAAATAACTATTAAAGTAATAATAACGGCTTTAGCACCGCTTTTTTTGTTATAATTTTTCTTTTCAATATTTTTCATATTAAAAGTATATCAAACACTTTTGCTAAACACAAATGTTTTTAAGTTAAAAGCATACGCAAAAAGACAAAAACATATATATTTTTAAGAGGTAGATTATGAAAAACATCAAATATTTTTTATTTTTATCACTGATAGCTTGTTTTGTAGTAGCAAGTGGACTAGCGTTTACTGGATGTACAGACAAGTATGTTAGTCTTACACAAGAAAGCTTAGCAGAGGTTCGTCAAACACTTTTTGTGGGCGAAACGGATAATTTAAGTGTAACTTTTATGAGTGGGTATCGCGAAAAGGATTACATAATAAACGGCTACAATACAGAGCTTATACCTTTTGGTGTATTAACTGTAACATTGCTTAATAACAACATCACTCAGTCTGATGGTGCAACCTACGCGCTTACAATAGGCACAAATCGCTATGAGGGCGTATTTGAAATTAACCCCTTTGATTCTACATATGTTGGCGATATCAAGCAGCTAGTAACCGACACACAAGACTTAACGTTACGCTTTGTGCTTGGCAGTTTAAATGAAGAAATCAACTTGCATAATATTAGTTCTACCTGGAAAGTTAACCATACAGAAGCACTAAAAATAGCATGCAAGGAACTAAAACCACAATTAAAAAAACTAACACAGGGCACATTTTTGGGTGAAACATATATTAAAATTATTTGCGATAACAAAATTCAAGAAAACGGCTGCTATTGGCTAGTTAATTTTGTTGGCAGAAAGGGCGAAACGCATTCTGTACTTATTAATCCAATTACAGCCGAAATACTAGCAAAAAAGTAATATCAGAACAAAAAAACACGCTTTTAAATCGTGTTTTTTGTTGTACTATTTGTCGTATTCAGCAACTCTTTGCAGGTGTCTTCCGCCCTCAAAAGAGGTATTTAAAAAAGTTTTCAGCATTCTTTTAACATTAAACATGTTCAAGTGGCAAGGCATAACTAAAACATTAATATTATCATCTTTACGTGCCAAAAAAGTAGTTTTATTATTCGTGCAAAGACCTGCCCTAATACCTTTACACCTATTTGCCATAATGGAAATTCCAATACCTGTTCTACAGCAATATACGCCTATGTTCCCCTCGTTTTCCAACACAAGTCTATTTGCCTCTCTAGCAAAATGTGCATAACTATCCTTCACATCATACTCTGCGCTTGCACAAACTTTAACTTCATATCCAAGCCCACACAAATACGACTCGCATTTTTTCATCATTTCATAACCTCTATGGTCATACGCTAAAACTATCATTTTTCACCTCTACAATAAAATATAGTTCATGGTATATAAACAAAAATAAATTATACTACTATTATACATTTAATAAAAATTGTTGGCAATTATATAAACAAAAAACACGGAATTAATTCCGTGTTTATTTTGGCGCCTCAAACAGGATTCGAACCTGTAGCCTATCGGTTAACAGCCGAGTGCTCCACCGTTGAGCTATTGAGGCTAACGACATTATTATATGCAAATGAGGCGCATTTGTCAACATTATTTATTAAATTTGTGCTAAAACTTTGCAATATTTTTGCGCTTTTCTACTTTTTGCATAGTATATCGTATAATATAAACTGCGTGAGATTTATGCATCACATATTAAGTGTTTACTATGTAAACTAAAAAAGAAGACCTTTCGGTCTTCTTAATTGGAAAGTTGGCAATGACCTATTTTCCCGGCTCGTTTCCAAGCAAGTATTTTTGGCGCTGAAGGTCTTAACTTCTGTGTTCGGGATGAGAACAGGTGGATCCCCTTCGCTAAAATCACCAACAATGGTAAAGTGTTACAAGCACACTCACAACTACATATTTTTAAATAAAAGGTTAAATTAAGAATTCGATTGTTATACGATTATTTCTCGTCAATAAATTGATCAAGCCCTCAACCTATTAGTACCAGTCAGCTACATATATTACTACACTTCCACCTCTGGCCTATCAACCTTGTAATCTACAAGGGGTTTTACTTGCTTAAAGCAATGGGATATCTCATCTTGAGGCTGGTTTCACGCTTAGATGCTTTCAGCATTTATCCATTCCGTACTTCGCTACCCTGCCGTGCTTCTGGCGAAACAACAGGTGCACAATAGGTACGTCCGCTCCGGTCCTTTCGTACTAGGAGTAGATCCTCTCAAATATCCAACGCCCACGACGGATAGGGACCAAACTGTCTCACGACGTTTTGAACCCAGCTCGCGTACCACTTTAATCGGCGAACAGCCGAACCCTTGGGACCTGCTTCAGCCCCAGGATGTGACGAGCCGACATCGAGGTGCCAAACCTCCCCGTCGATGTGAACTCTTGGGGGAGATCAGCCTGTTATCCCCGAGGTAGCTTTTATCCGTTGAGCGACGGCAATTCCACTCTCATACCGCCGGATCACTAAGCCCTACTTTCGTACCTGCTCGACCTGTCGGTCTCGCAGTCAAGCTCCCTTCTGCCTTTGCACTCTGCGAATGGTTTCCAACCATTCTGAGGGAACCTTTGAACGCCTCCGTTACTCTTTCGGAGGCGACCGCCCCAGTCAAACTACCCACCATGCACTGTCCACTCCCCGGATAACGGGTGAATGTTAGAACCTCAATTTCAAAAGGGTGGTATCCCAACGTCGACTCCGCCAAGGCTAACGCCCTGGTTTCACAGTCTCCCACCTATCCTGTACATCTAAAACTAAAATTCAATACAAAGCTATAGTAAAGCTCTACGGGGTCTTTCCGTCCTGTCGCGGGTAATACGCATCTTCACGTATACTTCAATTTCGCCGGGTCCCTTGTTGAGACAGTGCCCAAATCATTACGCCATTCATGCGGGTCAGAACTTACCTGACAAGGAATTTCGCTACCTTAGG
>CAZMBC010000001.1:0-326964 GCA_964564685.1 uncultured Christensenella sp. | reverse complement strand
ACAGCACCGCCAGCGTAGTTTTCAGAATTGGTGCTTCCCGCAATTATTCTTGCGCTAACATACGCAACATCTACGCTACCAGTAGAATATCCCGCAACGCCACCTACTTGTGCTTTATATTTGTTAGGAACGTTTATGCCGTAGCTATTATTGCTGTCGCCATAGTTAATTTTTATAAAGGAATTATGAATGTTGCCTTCGTTTTTGCCGGCTATTCCGCCTGCATAAATTGTGCCCGCTCCTTCGTCAGATGCGGTTATGTTTACACAGCCCTTAACAACTGCTAGGTTGTTGTAATTTGTAGTAATAGTTGTATAGTTTACGCCTGCAACACCACCTACGCTTGCGCTTTTAGAGGTTGTTGCAATAATGTTTAACGCATTAAGTTCGTTTCGATCAAATGTTCCCAAGGCAGCTGGATTAACAATAATTCCATTGTTTTGACCAACAATTGCTCCTGCTGCAACGTCGGCTGAAATATCTCCGCCAAGTACGCTACAATTAACAATTGAGCCACCTTGAATTTTGCTTTCTTTATAACCGTTTGCTCCGGCAATTGCGCCCGCATACGCGTGGTTGTTATTTAAAATTTGTGGGTTAACAAGTATTAGGTTTTCAACTCTAGCGTTGCTAATTACACCAAAGAATCCCGCATGTTTGTAACTTGTAGAGTTTATTTTTAAACCGGTGATTTTATATGGTTCTCCAGTTTCTGGGTTAATTGAAACACTTAAGTAACCAGCAAATGGTGCTGTTTCTGTACCAATAGGTACCCATTCGCTAACCGAAAGGTCAATATCTGCATTAATGATAACTGTTGCATCTAGTTTTGATAAAGCTGATATCAATTGTTCACGCGTGGTTACAACAACCATATTATCTGTAATTTCCTTTTCGTCAGCTATATCTTGTTCGGCATAGTTAATAACTGGGTAGCCCTCGTTTGTGCCGTCAATTAACCAAACCTGAGAATTCCAATAAACTACAGATGTTGGGGTTTGTGTTAAAACGCCATTTTCAATAGCATAAGCGTATTCTTGATGAGAAGGAAGCGTTATAGTTTTTAACTCGTTGCTATTTTTACCCATACAAACATATTCGGCGTTCGCCATTCCGTTAATGCCCACGCAAGTAGCAGGAATTCTGGAAGCATCATAATAGTTGCCCCAAATTGTGTTAATGTCGTTAACGCTAATATTGCTAAAAATTAAGCCCGCAATGTTTGCAGATGTAAGCTCCGATGTTACCACAACTGCCGAATAGCAATCTTTTACATTTGCACCCAAATCCTCGGAATATTGTCCGCCAGAAGTAATTGGAGCATACTCGTTTTTGTTAATAATTCCGCCAAATGTTGCACCATTTGTAACGTTTATATTTCCGTTAGCATAACTAAATCTTACAAGCCCGCCTTTGTTATAGCCAACTAGTCCGCCTATGTTGCCTTTAACTTCGGTGTTAGCTTCTGTAATAATATTGCCTGTTTCTAAATCTACACTTGCAGGAGTGGCAAAAAAGTCTACCACTGCCGAAACTCTATCCACTTTAGCAATTGTTCTTTGGGTAGAGTTGTTTAAGGATTGGTTATATCCCACAACTGAACCTATATATATGTCGTCAATTTCGTTATATACTTTTAAACCTTGAATTTCAATGCGTTCAACAACGCCTTGATTTAAACCTGCAATTAAACCTACATATTTATTGTTTGCAGATGTATGTAATTCGCCGTTAACAAGTTTAACATTTTTAACTACACCACCTTGACCAATGCTTCCAAATATGCCAACATTGTTTGCATTTATGTTGTTAATATTAAGGTTGTTAATATAGTGTCCATTGCCATCAAAAATTCCTGTAAATGGTGTTTCGCCATCCGTGCCCAAAGGAATCCATGTGCCGTCAAGTTCTGCCATATCAATATCGGCAACTAGTTCGTAACACGAAGCAAGAGTATATGGGTTTTCCTGACCTTCTATCGTTTTGCCAATTTTGTTTAGCTGTTCTGCCGTAGATATATGGAAAGGATAGTTAACACTGCCATCTCCAATAACAACATCACAATACAAGTTTCTAAACTTGGAATTGTTAGTTTTAAAATTAACTCTGCTTACGCCACCAGTTTTTGCAACAAAGCTTGCTTTTGCTACCTCGTCCTTAACACTAATTTCTTCATTCACAATATCCAAAACTTCACTATTGCTAGACTCCAAAGAAATTGTCGTGTACGAGTTTGGGTCTGAAATGTTAAGCGAAAGTTCAAACTTTGCACCAACATCTTTATATAAAGAGGTTGTGGTTAGGGAAATGACCTCATTGTCACGCACAAGGAAAAATACTGCAAATCCCGTAGAAACCGCAACTATAATTACACATAAATAAACTAAAAATTTTTTCATTTTAACCTCCAAAACATGTAAACATTTCTTTTGGTATTTTAATTATATAACATTACGCATGCAAAGTCAATATTCGTTGTTAAATAAAATTGTTATTTATTTTTTGAAAAAAAGCGTCTTATAATGCATATAAAAAAGAGAATATTAATATTCTCTTTCTGTTTTTTTACTTAAATTACTACTCACCAACATCCTCTATTGTAAGCATAACTTCACGTATTCTATTTTCGCACACAGTGCTTAAGGTAAACCTCATTTTGATGTGTTTTTGAACAAAGTTTGCATCCTTATCTAATACTTCATCAACCGTTACAAACTCCAACACCTGACCTTGAACGGGCAAATTTCCACTTAACTCGTATAAAAATCCGCCAATAGACGAGTATTGTGTTTCGGGTAAGTGTTCTATTTTTAATTTGTCAAACAACTCCTCCAAAGGCATGTCGGCATCCACAAGATATGTGTGTTCATCAAGTTGCTTAAGTTCTTCCTTTATATCTTCACCCGCGTCATGCTCGTCGTAAACTTCTCCCACCATCTCTTCAATAGCGTCCTCAAATGTTACAATTCCGCTTGTTCCGCCGTGTTCGTCAATAACCACTGCTAGGTGTTTTTTAACCCTTTGCATTTGGCGAATAACGTCATCAACTTTCATGTTTTCGTTTATGTAAAGCACTTCAGTCATAAGTTTATCAATTTCAAACTTTTTGTTTTCAATAAGTGCATTAAAATAGTCTTTTTGGCTTAAAATGCCCACAATGTGGTCTATGTCTCCATTATAAAGCGGAATACGCGAATATTGTGTTCTAACAAATGTACTCTTAACCTCTTCTTCGGTTACATCCATCGGAAGCGCAGTTACATCCACCCTTGGCGTCATTATGTCATATGCGGTGGTATCACCCAAATCCAACACGCCCTGAATTAGTTCGGCGTCATCGCTATTTATAACGCCCTCTTCTTCCATGGTGTCTATAATGCTTTCCAATTCGTCCTCGGTTACGGTCGGAGTTAAACTATCGTGTTTTTTTAAAATTGCCTTTTGCATTTTATTAAACACAAAGGTAATTGGGAAAAGTATTTTCATTATTATATACAACATCCCCGAGTAGCGTAATGCAAACTTTTCGGGATTTTGTTTTGCCAAAGATTTTGGCATTATTTCGCCGAAAATTAGTATAACTATAGTTAGCACTACTGTATTTAAAATGTTTGCAAGTGTTGGGCTTGTAACAAGCGTGCTAAATATATATGCACATAATGTTGTACATGCAATATTAACCAAGTTGTTTCCTACCAAAATGGTGGAAATGGTTTTGTCAAAATTTTCGCAAATATACACGGCTTTTCGAGCACCCTTTCGTTTTTCATCAGCATAATTTCTTAAACGAATATTGTTTACCGTAGAAAAGGCGGTTTCGCTGGATGAAAAAAATGCCGAAAAGCATATTAGGATTATTACAAACAATCCCAAAACTAAATTTACTTTAATTGTTGCCGAAATCTCTCCTAGCAATCGCGTGAGCGGGTTCACTATATTTTTCTCCTTCAAAAAACAAAATTTATATGTTTATATTATCACAACGAATAATAGTTGTCAAATGTAGCAATGCGTATATTATTTACTGTACTTTTAGAATAAGAGATTTTTAATTAAAAAATGTTAACAGATTTAAAACACTACTTAAAAAATCTTCCCCTATCTTTAAGGCAAAAACAATTTAATTTAGTATTAATATATTAATTTACAAACCAAAATTAAACCATTTTTAGTTATCCACATTATCCACAACATGATTTATATTTTAAAAATGTATTGTTTAATTTGCAAAAATAAACTATAATATCAAAAATCTTTTAGGGGTGTTTAATGGCTTTTTGTAAATTTTCAAGCGAGTTTGTTAGCAATAATTCAATACAGTTAGAAAACCGTTTTATTAACGAATTTTTGCCTAGCGCACCCGAAAATTGTGTTAAAGTTTATTTGTTGGGGCTTTATAAATGCAACAATGCTGACCAAGCAGATAACAATGTAGAAACTTTTGCACGAATTTTAGGACTAAGCGAGGACGACATAATTTCGTGTTTTTATTATTGGCAAGAAGTGGGAGTTGTACAAGTTATAAACAGTAACCCATTAGAGGTTAGATATTTGCCTTTGAAGGATGGTTCAATTAAATTACGCAAGTTTAACAAAGATAAATACAAAGCTTTTAACATTAAATCACAGGAATTGCTAGAGGGCAGAATGATTACCCCTTTGGAATATCAGGAATATTATTATTTAATTGAAAGTTTGCACATGGAAAGTGATGCTTTGTTGTTAATAATTAAATATTGCACAGATCTTAAGGGCAACAATGTTGGCTACAAATATATTTTAACCATTGCAAAAAATTGGGCATATGAGGGATTGTTAACTTATGCTGATGTTGAGGAAAGGCTTAAGGAGCAGGAAAAAAATTCGTCAGATGTTACTCTTGTACTTAAGGCTATGAAAATATCCCGAAAACCCACTGTTGAAGAATATCAAATGTATTTAGAATGGATTAACAACTTGCAAATTAACCAAGATGTTATTATGTTTTTAGCAAAAAAATACGCAACAGGGTTGGGTGGCTTTAGCAAACTTAACTTTTATGTTAACAAAGTTTTTACCCATAACCTAAACAGCGTTAAAGAGGTGGCAGATTATTTAGAAAACGAGCACACCCTATTTGAACTTGCAAAACAAACAAACAAAGCCTTAGGCTTGCGCGGAATTTCACTTGAAAATGTAGTGGAAGGATATTTGTCGTTTTGGACAAAATCGGGCTTTGATAACGAAACAATTTTATATATTTGCAAACTTGCTTCTGAAAAAAACTTGCGTTCCTATCCAGAGGTTGAAGTTCTTGTGAACAAGTTTTATCAAAGCGGGCTTATTACTTTAACCGAAATTAAAGGCTATGTACAAGAGCAGGAAAAATATGATAGCAAAATTTCTGTAATTTTGGAAAAACTGGGCATTGTTCGCAAGGTTAATGATGTGGACAGGTCATTTTATACCACTTGGATTAATGAGTGGAAAGTTAGCGAGGAATTAATAGACTATGCAATTGGACTTGCAAAAGGTGTTAGCTTGCCATTGAGGGAAGCAAACCGCATACTTTCGCAATACTTTCAACAAAACATCACCTCTGTAGAACAAGCAAAGCAAGTTAAACTGGAACATTATAATTCACAAAAATCCACAAATAACAAAAAACCAATTTCACGCCAATATTCTCCACAAGAAATTGAGCAAGGCTATGATAATATTTTTGAGGTGGAAGTATAATGAAATTAACAAATAAAATACTAAACGAAATAAATGATGTTCGCACTCAAAATTATTTAAAGCGTCAGGCACTTATTAACCGCATAGAAAACGACAAGGACTTGGGCGCAGATTATCTTGCATGCAAATCTATGATTTTTGATATAGCAAAAGCAAAACATTTAAACCAAGATGTAAGCAAACTGCAGACCGTTTATTTAAGCAAAAAAGAAAACTTATATAACAACCTTAAAAACAAGGGATACGATATCAACTTTTTACAAAATCCTTATAATTGTAAAATTTGTAAAGATACTGGCAAAACCGAAAGCGGATTTTGCACTTGTTACTATCAAAAATTAAGCGAACAAATTTTGCAGACCTCGGGTCTTAAAAGCAGTAACTTGCCCGATCTGCAAAAGATTTCATACGATTTTTTAAAAGACAAGAAAGCAGTTGATATAAGAAAGAAATTAATTAACATTTTGGAAGATTTTGTCAAAAAATGTAACGAAACTGGCAAGAAATCACTTGTTATTAGCGGAAATGTGGGAGTTGGTAAAACGCACTTGCTTTATGGCGTAGTAAAAGAAAGTTTAAAAAACAACAAGTTTGTAGTATACACAACCGCATTTAACTTAAATAAAGACTTTTTAGCATATCATTGCGCAAAGCTTGAAGAAAAAGAAGAAATATTAGCCAACTACTTAAATTGCGATATTTTGTGCATTGATGACTTGGGCACAGAAAACATTTTAAAAAATGTTACTTGTGAGTATTTGTTTTTAATTTTAAACGAACGTTTAACACGCGGAAAATCTACAATAATTACAACAAACTTAACTTTAACTCAAATACTTGAGGTTTATGACGAGCGCATATATAGCCGACTTAAGGATAAGCAAACTTCAATTGTTATTAATTTAACTGGTGAGGACATACGAAAAATAAAACAATAGCAGGCGCTATTGTTTTTTATTTTTTTATTACAGACATATTAATTGTTTTTAATGTAAATCTTCCAAATCAATAACCCTAGTAGCAACATCCTTTACAAATTGCTTGTTGTGGCTAACAAAAATTACTGTGCCCTTAAACTCTGAAATAGCTTCTTTTAGGCGATTAATGGCATGGGCATCCAAATGGTTTGTTGGCTCGTCCAAAATAAGTAAGTTGCATGCCTTTAAAGTAAGCATACAAATTTTAATTTTGCTTTGCTCTCCACCGCTTAATTGTTTTATGGCTTTCCTACAGTGAATAGTATTTAATCCACTGCGATTTAGCGCCGAGCGTATTTCTTTTTCAGACATCTTGTTAAACGTTTGTGAAATAAAAGTTGGCGGGGTATTTTCGTTAAAATGAAAGTCGTTTTCTTGTTCGTAGTATCCTGTAACTACATTTCGCGCAATTTCCACCTTTCCGCCTAAACTTGGAATAATTCCTAACATGGTTTTTAGCAAGGTGCTTTTTCCTATTCCGTTAAATCCCGAAATTGCCACCCTATCTCCATTTTTAACCTCAAACGAAATTGGTTTTAAAAGCGGATGCGTATAACCTACCACCAGTTTATCCACTTTTAACACTAAATTCCCCGAAAATTCTTTATATTTAAATGAAAAAGTAGGTTTTATAATTTCACTTGGCGGATTTATTATATCCATGCGCTCAATCATTTTTTCACGGGAGTGTGCCATTTTAGCGGTTGCGGCGCGTGCCTTATTTTTAGCTATATAATCCTCTAATTTTTTAATATCCTTTTGTTGTTGTTCATAATTTCTTTCGTGCTGAAGCCTTTTAGCTTCTTTAGTTGCCATACACTTATTGTAATTACCTGTATATTTGTTTATTTTGTTGTTATCCACATCACAAATATGGGTTACAATATTGTTTAAAAATTGCGTATCATGACTAACCACAATAAAAGCGCGCTCACTTGTAGAAATAAACTTAGTAAGCCATTCAATATGCTCAACATCCAAAAAGTTTGTGGGCTCATCCAGCACCATAACATCAGGACTTTCTAATAGCAGTTTAGCAAGCATAACCTTTGCGCGCTGACCTCCGCTTAAGGTGTTAACTTTTGTGCTCATGCCCAGCGCCGTTACACCCAAGCCAGCACAAACCTTTTCAATTTTTGAGTCTATGGCATAAAAGTCGTTTGCTGTTAAATAATCAAAAATTTCACCACTTTGATACATAAGCTTTTCTAGTCGTGATGAATTAGTTTCTATTCCCAACTGCTCATTTATTTTATTCAACTTCGCTTCCGCCTCAAAAAGATATTTGTATGCTCCGCACAAATATTCTTTTATTGTATACTCACCCTTAACTTCAGCATGTTGGTCCAAGTATTTAATGGTATATTTAGGGTTTTTGTAAAAAGTTCCCTTATCCATAAGTACTTCGCCCATAATAATTTTAAGCAAAGTGCTTTTGCCCGCGCCATTTACACCTATAACCCCAATTTTTTCGTTAGGATTAAGTACAAAGTTGGCGTTATCAAACAACACTTTATCACCAAAGTTTTGCGAAAAGTTATTAATTTCAATAATGCTCATTTTATCTTTTCCCTAGTTTTTGTTTGCTTATTGTAACAGATATTCCTGCATTTTCCAATTAATTACTAAAAAAAGATATCTGCCATAAAAGGCGGATATCCTTTTTAGTATTCACAGTTTTTTGGAGTGCGTGGAAAAGGAATAACATCACGAATATTATCTGCGCCTGTAAGGTAAATAATAAGGCGTTCAAAACCCATACCAAATCCCGAGTGTACGCATCCGCCAAAGCGACGGGTATTTAAATACCACTCTATTCCACTAGTTTCAACTCCCAACTCTTTCATGCGAGCGGTAAGTTTGTCGTAATCCTCTTCTCTTTGCGAGCCACCCATAAGTTCGCCCGCTTGTGGCACAACAAGGTCCACAGCCGCAACGGTTTTGCCATCTGCATTAACTTTCATATAATATGCCTTAATGTCTTTTGGCCAATCAGTTATAAATACCGGCCCGTTAAAGTATTCTGTAATATACTTTTCGTGTTCTTTTGCAATATCGTCCTTATATGATGGTTTAAACTCCCACTTAACAGGTGCTGAAAGCAAAATATCCACCACTTCTTTATGTCTGATGCGTGTAAACTTACTATTAACAAGTGCTGTTAGTTTGTTTTTTAAGCCCTTTTCTACAAAGGCATCACAAAAATCAATTTCGTCCGAACATTTATCTAGCACAAACTTAACCACATATTTAAGCATGTCTTCTTCAACATCCATTAGGCCGTTAAGGTCACAAAACGCAATCTCTGGCTCAATCATCCAAAACTCATTTGCATGAATTTTAGTGTTGGAGTTTTCTGTACGGAAAGTTGGACCAAAAGTGTAAATCTTTTTAAATGCCATTGCAAAAGTTTCGCCATGCAACTGACCGCTGCCTGTAATATACGCCTTTTTGCCGAACAAATCTTTGGAAAAATCCACCTTTCCATTTTCTTTTGGCAAATTATCAAAATCTAAAGTGGAAATTTTGAACATCTGGTCACTACCCTCACAGTCTGCACAAGTTATTAGCGGGGTGTGCACATACAAATACCCTCTGTCCTGAAAATATGTGTGAATGGCGTGTGCAGCAACGCTTCTTATTCTAAAAATTGCCTGAAACAAATTTGCTCTTGGCCTTAAATATGCAATTTCACGCAAAAACTCTACGCTATGACGCTTTTTCTGCAAGGGATAACTTTCGTCCGTGGCGTTAATAATAGTAACACTTGTAGCAATACACTCAAAAGGTTGTTTGTTTTCGGGCGTTAAAATCAGTTTACCCTTAACCGCAATCGAAGAACCACTATTTAGCTTTGCAATATCATCATAATTTGGTAAATCATTTCGGTTAAAAACCACCTGAAGACTTTTAAAACAAGTACCATCAGTTAGGTCAATAAAACCAAATGATTTAATATCTCTTACGCTCTTAACCCAGCCCGAAACTTCAATTTCCTGCTCAGTTAGCGATTGGAATGATTTGTAAATTTCGCAAATATCTAACATCTTTAACCTCTTACAATTTATTTTTCAAAAGTGTAATTCCTACATCTTTAAGTTGTTGTTCACTAACAACGCTAGGTGCACCCATAAGCAAATCTCTGCCATTTTTATTTAAAGGGAAAGCAATAACTTCTCTTATAATATCTTGCTCTAAAATTGGCATTAGCATGCGGTCAAACCCAAACGCACATCCTGCATGAGGTGGCGCGCCATAACTGAACGCATTAAATAGCGCCGGAAATTTGCTTTCAACAACATCTCTGGAATAGCCCGCAATTTCAAACGCTTTAACCATAACCTCTTGGTCATGATTTCTAACCGCGCCACTTAACATCTCATAACCGTTGCAAACAAGGTCATATTGATATGCATAAATATCAAGCGGATTTTTTGTTAAAAGCGCATCTAGCCCACCTTGTGGCATAGAAAATGGATTGTGGCCAAAGTCAATACTGTTCGTTTGCTCGTTATATTCATAAAAAGGAAAATCCACTATCCAGCAGAATTCTACCCTGTTTTTGTCAATAAGTCCGCATCTTTCGCCAAGTTCGTTACGCAAAACGCCACCAAGCAGGGTTGCCATACTTTTACTATCGGCAACAATAAAAATACTTTCGCCACCAGTTAAACCAAATTCTTTTAGTAACGCCTGCTTTTCATTATTAGTTAAAAACTTTGCTATCGAACCGCTAAATTCGCTTCCATCAAACTTTAACCAAGCACAACCTTTGCCCTCATATGAAACTATAACCTTGCCAATATCGTCATAAAATCTACGGCTTTGTTCGCCCACATTAAGTGCAATACCTTTTACAACCTTATCTTTAAACGCGTTAAACTGCGTGTTTGCAAAAATAGTTGTTAGGTCGTGTACAATAAGCGGATTACGCAAATCTGGTTTGTCGCTACAATATTTTTCAATAGCCTCTTTATAAGGAATGCGTTTGTAAGGTGCCTTGCAAACCTCGTTGTTGGTAAATTTTGCATAAAGTTCGGTGGTTAGTTCCTCACAAGCCTCAAAAACTTCTTCTTGTGTTACAAAGCTCATCTCCATATCTATTTGATAAAACTCACCCGGCGTACGGTCAGCACGCGCGGCCTCATTTCTAAAACAAGGAGCAATTTGAAAGTATTTATCATACCCCGAAATCATAAGCAACTGTTTAAATTGTTGTGGAGCTTGCGGTAAGGCATAAAACTCACCAGGAGCGTTTACGGTTGGAACAATGTAATCTCTTGCACCTTCGGGAGAGGAAGAAGTTAAAATAGGGGTTTGTACTTCCATAAAGCCCATATCTGTTAGTTTGTTGCGCACAAAATTAAGAATCTGCGCACGCTTAACCAAAATCTTGTGAGTTTCGGGATTTCTTAAATCCAAATAGCGGTATTTATAGCGCAATTCCTCTTTTGTTTTTGGCGCATCACTAATTTCAAACGGCAAAACATTTTTACATTTGCCCAAAAGTTCTATGCTATTCGCATCAACCTCTATATCTCCAGTTTCCATTTTAGGGTTTTTGCTTTCACGCTCCAATACCTTTCCCTGCACCTTAACAACGCATTCTTTGCAAATATCTTTAACCATTTCTTCGTTTTTAACAAGCAGTTGAGTTATGCCAAAATGGTCACGCAAGGTCATAAACACAATTCCGCCCAGTTTTCTTATAGAGTTAACCCAGCCAGACAACACTACATTTTTACCTATATCTGAAATGCGTAGTTCTCCACAATTATGTGTTCTATAAATATTTTGTTTCATTAGTTTTCTCCTTAATTTAAAAAACCCTTAAACATAAGTTAAGGGTAAAATTTTATAATTATTTAAAATAATAATTGCGTAAAAAAGCTTACCCATAAATTAATGTGCACTATCATTATTATTGCAATTATCATTTTGATTAAAAATCATAGTAAATCTCCGTATTTTTATAATTATAAACTTATAAATAATTTTAGTCAATACTTTGTAAACAATATTTTAACCACAAACCTTCATTGTTGCATTTAAAAGGGTGTTTTTTGAAGTAAAACGGGTCACGAAATGTAATAATTTCATCTTACCACCAATTATTACCATTGGGCGAGTTTTCTTTGCATAACATAGTTTAACAAGTTTTTTGGCAACTTTTTCAGGTTTGATTTGCTTCTCTTTACGCTTAGGGTCATCAAATTTTGCAAAAGCGTTTTTAATACGATCGCCGTATCTTTCATTTGTTTCAACAACAATTTCTTTGTTTTTAGTGAAATTAGTGTTTACATCTCCTGGACAAACAGCACATACATCAATACCGCTCTTGCAAGCCTTAAGTTCCATTCTTTGTGCAAAAGAAAGAGACAAAACCGCTGATTTTGAAGCACCATACATACTACGATATGGCACAGGGAAAAGAGCCATTGCACTCGAAATATTAATTATGCGACTACCCTTACCCATAAATGACAAGGCATGATTAGTACAAGAAACAAGACCA
The DNA here is from genome assembly GCA_964564685.1 of uncultured Christensenella sp. Lineage (GTDB taxonomy): Bacteria > Bacillota > Clostridia > Christensenellales > UBA1242 > UBA11490. The sequence goes on along the minus strand of CAZMBC010000001.1, from coordinate 314,754 downwards.
AAAACATTAACTTCAAACTGTTTTTTAATTCTTTCAGGAGTAAGTAATTCTAATACGCCATTTAGTCCATATCCTGCACAATTAATAAGAATATCAATATGTCCATATTTTTGTCCAATTTCCGAAATGACATCCTTTACTCTGCTTTCATCCGCCACATCACAAATGTAACTAAATTCAGGATACTCCTCGTCAATAGCAAGCGATAAACTTAATACCGTATCCCCCTTGCTTCTTAACATATCAGCAGTACACTTTCCTATGCCTGTGTTAGCACCAGTAATTACAACAATTTTATTCATTTAACCAATCTCTCTTTTAATTTTGTTGCTATTATTATAACCTATTAAAGGTTTTTTTCAAAACAAACAAAGCTGCTTTATTTTAATCAAGCATACAAATCTTTCCACTTTTTACATATGCACCATTTTTGCGACAACGGCATAGTATGAAGTGTATATAGATGAAATAAAAATACATTTATATACCCTTCCTTAATTCCAGCGCTATGGCGTTGTTTATATACAAAAAACGGCTCTTTCTCCACTTGTTAGAGCCGTTTTTATATGTGTAAAATAAGTTATCCACATATTCACACAGTTATTTTTATAAATTTTTATGAATAATTATTAATTTATGCATTTTTTTGCGTTAAAATGAATAAAAAACCACCAAATTCACAATACTTATCCACTTATCCACATTAAAATTGTTGTTTATCCACAAAATTAAAAGCTAGTTTGTTCTAAATTTATAGAAAATATGGGTTTTTGTGAATAACTTATTGCATTTATTCACATTGGATGTGCCTTAAATTTATATTTTAAGGGCAATATGCAGTAGGAATTGCGTTATGCATACTTTCTGCATAAGTTTGCTCCACGGGTTGTTCCTGCGGGTCAATTAAAACTATATCATTCTCTATTGCATTCATTCCTGTTGGCAATGGTTGTGCGCCCTCAATAATAATGCCGTTTTGAGGCTGATATACTTCGTGGCGAATAAGAGTTTCTTCAACAAGTTCGCCATTTTTAAACTTTTGCAAATAGCCCTTTGCCTCGTATCCTTCGCGCGGATAGCTTAAGCGGTAGTATTCGCCTTCGAACAACACCTTACTGGTGTATTCTTTTTGAATGTCTTTTTTAATAATATCCCCACCGTGAGCCAGGGTTTTAACCACCTCTCCACGGGTTTTGTATGTTATGCCCTCTTCGTTTTGATGGCCATAAACTTCCACCGTAACGCTATTTTCATCACTATATGTTTTAATAAAGATTTTATGTCCGCTATTGTTAACAAACTTTAGATCAGACTGTGAGGACACCATTGCATCCAATGCAAGTGGCACATACTTAACGGGCAGGGTATGTTTTTGCACATCAGTAATCTCCAACCCCGCCTGCAAAAGCGCGTTATATAATGTTGTGCTAGCCTGACAAATTCCTCCACCTACGCCATCAACGAATTGACCATTGTAAATAACAGTTGCAACTTTGTAACCATTTGCCAATGTATGTGGACTGGTAACTTTATTAAACGATACTTCTTCTCCATTTTCTACAACCATTCCGTTAAACTTGCTTAATGCCAGTTTCACATTGGTTTTTCTGCCACCGGTGCTATCAGCAACATTAGTGCTAAATGTTGAAAGTTTGGTTGTTAAACTACGGTTATATTCGCTAGTAACTTCGCTTTCTGCCTCAAATGTAGGAATTTCTATGCGAATTTTGTTGCTTTTTAAATACTCCTCGTTTATTTGCTTGTACAAAAGCGTTTTATCTACTTTTAAGCCTTTTTTGCTTTCGGATATCTCAAACATTTCTGCGCTATCTGGCATAAATTTTATGCTACTTTCCAAGGGCTCAATTTCAATTTCGGCAATTATTTCATCCAGTTTTTCATCCAATCCCGTAAAAATGTAATTAAACGCAATATTTACTGCATTATCCTTTTGTCCCTTTAAATACTCTAGTTGTGCCTCGTATGTTCCCACCTCTTTGTCACGTTGTTGTGCAATATCTACAATGGTGTGAATATCCGAGTTAACTTCAAAATCCTTTTTAGTTAACTCCCATGACCTGCCACTATGAGTAAGGGTTAAACTAAAGTCATTTGCACTTTCCTTAAAGGCGTTGGTCAAAAACTGAACAGCCTCTTCTCGGTCCATACCCGATATGTTATAGCCGTTTATGTAACTGCCTTTAGACAGCGTATTATTAGAAAGGCGGTTTTCCATTATAAAAAACTGACCCACAATAACCATAACCATCACAAACGACACCATTGTTAGCCCAAACAACACTGATGATGTGTTGTCCTTGCGTTTTGCTCGTTTTTTTCGGGATTTGCGCGCGGTTGATTTCTCCGATTTTGCTGTTTGTTCATTTAATTTTTTGTTTTCTTTCGCTTTTTTCATAAAAAAACCTCACACTAAACTAATTTTAGTATGAGAGTTTATGTAGTTTTTATGTAAAAATTTTAGTTTTCCTTTGGCAAAAAGTACGCATCATTGTGTTTAATATAGTTTAGTAATTCCTGCTTTTCATTTTTCAATTTTCCTTGCAGGCACATAGCAAGCAACTCCTGTTTTGCCATGGAGATTTGGTTTTGCGCCACTACCCTCATTAATTCTTCTGAAGTTATGTTTAGTTCTTTTTCCGAAAGAGGTATTTTATTAAGCTTTAGCGCAAGCACGCCCTTGCTTAACACGCGCTTATCACAATACACTTCCACAAGCAAACGCTCGGCAGTGGAGAGATCATAGTAACTGGCAAGCAAGAAATTGTTAATTTCACCCCAATAATATTGCTGTATAAGCAAATATGCCCTAAACAAGCCTTGCAAATTTTCACCGCATTTTATCCCGTCATTTCCAAACAAACGTTGAATTTTAAAGGCAATATTTTGCGAACTTGTGGCAGAAAAATTATTGTAATTTAATAGCACAAGTATTAAAAATGCGGTATATCTTAAATTTTCATCCGCTTGCAAAAACTTTTTATAAAAGATGTTTCTGGTGTTTATCTTAAACTGTTTTACGCTTAAGTTAAAAGCGTATTTTGTTAAGTTTAACATGTTTAATAACTGAATTGATTTTAGTATTTTAAAGCCATATTTATAGTCTGCACAAACAATCAGCTTAAGCTCTTTAGCAAAGCGTTCCTTTGAAACATCACATAGTTGATAGGCGTATTGCTTTGCGTATTTTATTGTTTTTCTTTCCACCTTAAAACCCAGTGTGGATGCAAAACGCACCAATCTTAACAATCGCAAGCCATCTGCTGAAAAAACTTTTTGCGGAGTTTCTATGCACCTTATTATGCGTTTTTTAAGGTCAGTCATTCCGTTATACGGGTCAAAATACTTGTCCGAAAGGATATCATAATAAATGCAGTTTATTGTAAAATCTCTACGGCGTGCATCCTGATTTATATCCGTAATAAACTCCACACTTTGCGGAGAATGCTGGCCACCTTTTTTATAGTTTTCTTTTCTAAAGCTTGTATACTCAAAATGCTCGTCGTTTTTACTTATTAACAAAGTTCCTAGTTTTTTGTTTACACAAACACAACTAAACTTATGTTTTTTACACAACTCTGCCACCTGCTCGCCAGTTAAGCTTCCGCAAATATCAATATCATCTAGCGGCAACCCCAACAAATAATTTCTAACAAACCCACCCACAATATATAGTGTTGAATTTTGTTTTTTAAATTCTTGTGCAAGCGCTATTAAGTTTTTACTTAAAATTTCTTTCATATTTTTATTATAACATTTTTACACAAAAACTAAAAACAAACAGTCATACATTACAAAAACATATGCTGCTTGTTTTTAATACTTTATTCTTGTGCATGAACTATAGGTGAGCTGTTTAAAATAATGTAATTATTATTGGAAATATTGTTACTAAGTCACACTTAAAACATTTCCATTATTTAACTTTTATAGTGTATTAGTTAAAACAATAGTTTAAAATTGCATGTTAAAAAATTTGTTACATGTTAGTGTTGTTAAAATTTAACAAGATTTATTCCATAAGCGGATTTAGTGTTTTCATCCACTTTAACTTTTGGGCTAATTTCTAATCCCGCAACAATTAGTATCTCGTTTCCTACAGCAAATACTGGAATAAAATTACGCAAGCGTTGTGGAACTTTTTTATCAATTAAAAACTCGTTTAGAGTTTTTGTTCCACCTCCAAATTTAGTGAACATGTCACCATCTTTTCTAAATCTCCAACAGCCGTCCTTTGGCAATTTTTTAACATCCACCAAATTATGATATCCCTTTACATCAAGTTTACGAGTTGTGTTAATTTCTAGCACGCCAATGTTAGGGATGTCGTAAATACCCTTTGCCATTTTCCAATGTTTTTGTTTTGGCTTTAGGTTTTTGTTTGTAAAGGTTATATAGTTGTATTCCTTAATAACTGAAACGCCATTTGGCAACGAAATTTTTGTGCCATTGTTTCCCTCAAGTGCCATAGACTTAACCATTGAAAGGTGATTTCTATCCACATTAGTGCTGGCGTTAATAGTTTTAAGTGCTTTTAAAATTAAGCGATATACAATAGAAGAAGGTTTTGTAAAGTTAGTGGAAGAAATTTTTGCCACGCCTTCGCTTTCTACAATTATTTCGCGTGGGTCTATTAAGCCATTAATAAGCTCATCGTCCTGACGGCACACTTGTCCAAAGTTTGCAATCATAGCATCTGCATTTGCCCACTTATTGCGAACCAAGGGCATAATCATGTTGCGAATGTAATTGCGTGCATAGTCGTTCTGCAAATTTGTTTCATCTTCCACAAAAGGTATTTCGTTATAAGTTAAATATGCTTTAATTTCTGCCTTTGAGGTATTAAGTAAAGGGCGGATGTAAATATTATCTCTTACGTACTCCATACCGCAAGCACCGCTTAAACCCGCACCACGAAAGATGTTAAGTAAAATTGTTTCTACTTGGTCCTGCATATGATGACCCAAGGCAATTTTATTTACCTCACCAGTTTCTACCAATTTTTTAAATATCTTATAGCGCCCCTCTCTTGCTCCTTGTTCTACCGATAAATGTTTTTCCGCACAAATTTTATTTACATCAATAGAAAACGCATAAAGTTTTATGTTGTGCTTTTCGCAATAGTTTTTGACAAAAAGACTATCCTTTTTGGAATTTTCTCGTAGGTTGTGGTCAATATTTATAGCAACAAGTTTAAAACCCAACCTATCCTTAAGTGTGTTTAAAACATGTAACAAGCACATGCTATCGCTTCCGCCAGAAAGTGCAACACCTACAGTTTCGCCTTTTTTAATCATATTTTTGCTTACAATTAATTTTTCAATATTTTTCATAAATAAACCTTATTTTATAATTTTTTGGTTTTATTATAGCATTTTGTCTTAAATTTTTCAATACTAAAATTATGAGTTGGTGAATATCATTTAAAAGCAAAGCGATACACAAATAAAAGCAAGCCAAACTTTGACTTGCCATTTTGTTTTAGTAAAACTTTTTATGTGGGAAACACTCGCACCGCAACTACTGTCATATCATCCTTAATTTCGCCGTTGTTTAAATCTATTGCCCTATCCAAAATATTTTCACTTAATGTTTGAACATTGATTGTGTTGTCGCACGCTATAAAGTTTAAAAGTTCATCGGATGTTTTAAAAGCGTCTGTAATGCCATCACTAAATAACAAAATTATATCAAACTCGTTTAACACTTTTTTTACAATGTGTGGCTTACTTTCTTCTAAAATACCCACAGGCAGATTGCTACCCTCCACAATTTCACATCCGTCCAGATGTTTAATTATACCATATGTGCTTCCCATTTTTATTATATCGCACAGGTTTGTATGCAAATCCATAACACAAAGGTCTACTGACGAAAAATTTTCCTCGTTATTTAAACACAAAAGTTTGTTTATTGATGACAGTATTGTATCGTTATCAAAACCCGCTTTATAAAAGTTTTCAATTAGTGTAATTGTTAAGTTGGAAAGCGCTTTGGCTTTTTCACCACTGCCCATTCCATCACATAAAGCCAGTAAATATTTTCCGTTTTGTAATTTAACCAACGAATGCGCATCACCATTTTTAAACACACCTTGTTTGCTACAACTACTACTTCCAAAAACAATATCAAAATTAGGCTTGTTTTTTAGTTGTATTAATTGCAAACCTGCAATTTCGCTTGGCACAGTATTTGTAATTTTCATTTTGCATTTACATATTTTTGATACTATTTTTTCTATGCTTTCTGCTTTATACTCGCCACCTACAAGCAAGGTTACGCTTTTATTGTTAGTGTTTTCATCATACACAATAACTTCTCTACAGCCCACATTTACATACGAAAGTTCTTCCATTATAAGGTTTTCGCGCTCTACATCAAAGGCTATGTTAAGATTTATTTCCTCAGCCAACTTTTTTAGTACGCTACTAACTCCACCCAGTTGCTCGCCAATCAGCATTCTGCTGGCGTCCATATTTCCCACAATATTAGAATAGTTTTTGTAACTTTTTAGCACGCTGTTGAAAGTTGATAACAAGTTGTTTATTTTTCCGCAGCGCGTACTTAAATATTGTGGAACATCAAGCAATGTCACTTTTCCGCGCTCGAACCCACGCTCTATAAGGTCATCAAAAACATCCATGGTGACCTCGCCATTAACGCGCAAACACTTGTTGCGTTCAGGGCAGGAATTGCACAGCTTTTCGGTTATTTCAGTAATAAGTAATGTTTTTGCGTCATCAAAAGAAAGAACCCCCTTTATCATTCCGTTATAAACATTTTTCATTTCCTCAAATACTGCACTTAACTCATTCATGCGCTTGCAAATGCCTTTTTTTGTGCGATTAACCAAACTTCGAATGGCATACTTATCGTTTGCGCCACCTAAAATTGCTTTAATATAATTTAATAGGCGGTTTGGTAAGCACAAAAATATTACTCCGCCACATAACACGCTTAACACACTTTCATATCCAAAATATCCATATACTTTAAAGAATAATCCAAAAGCTATTTCCCCAAGCACAATGCCTAGTACGGATAGTAACTTATAGCTAGTTTTAAAAGCTAAGGCAAGTAAAGCGTAGCACACAAAAACCGAAATAAGAACCATATTTAATGAAGATAGCGCGTAACCTATTCCGCAAAGCGCCGAGACCAAAAAGACTGCCGATGGTGACATTGTGTAAGTAAAAAGCAGTATTGACAATGTGGCAAATGCTTTAACAAACTCAAAATGCCCACCATCAATAAAAGTAAAGCACATTGAAAGCACTGCCAACATTATGCAGCCGCAAACAATCTCGTCTAAATTTAGTTTTATGTTGTAATTTCTGCCCAAAGTTCCTTTTAAAAACACTATACAACAAAACATAAACATTAGCCCTAGCACCACGCCTAAAAGCGAGGATAATAGTAGTTTGTTATTTGTACGGTTTAACAGCACAAATAACACTTGCGATGCACCCGCAAAAGCATAAATTGAATAAATATTAACAATGTTTTTTTTAAAGTTTTGCAACAGTACTGTAACAAGTGCAACGGCAGTTACAAACAAGGTGGAATAAAGAGAGTTAAGGCTAAAACCCGCAAGCGAATTGCCCAACAAGTACAGCATACATGCGGGATAATTGCGCTTTTTTATTAAAATAAGAGCAAACAAAAGCCCAAATGCAAAGGGGTTTACTTTGTTTGAATTAATCTGACCGCATCCTAATACATAATATAATCCCGCCAAAAGTATGTAATTTAAAACCTGTAAAAGTGTTTGTTCATCAAATATTTTTAAAACTTTTCTTTTTTCCATGTGCCACCTCTTTTAAAAAATTTTATTTATTTAGGTGCACAAAATCAAACACAACACAAAAGATATGTTTGGGAAAAAAGTTGTTTTTTGGCGTTTTATAAAATATTGAAAAATTTTCATATTTTTTGTGCCACTAGCATATGCATTATTGAGGTGTTATTATGGAAAAAGTAGTTATTAACAACAAAAAAGAGTTTGCCAACAATCATATTGGCATTGAAAACCGCTCGTCAATTAGTGTAACAGGAGTTAGCAAGGTTATTTCCTCCAATGATAAGGCAATTTTGCTAGACACAGTAAACGGCAAACTACATATTGACGGCGAGGGCTTGCAAATTGACAAACTTAATGTTGAGGAAGGTGCTTTTACAGCAATTGGCACAATAAACGGCGCAAAATATATGGGTAAAAGCGAAGGTTTTTTAAAAAGGCTTTTTAAATAATGTTAAGTCAATATATACTGTTTTTGTACTTCTTTTTGCTAGGCGCGGGGCTTGCGTTTTGTTACAGTGTTTTTAAATCTATTGTGTTTGTTTGCAAAAACAACATAATTGTGCAATTTATTTGTGACCTTGGCTTTTCGGCAATTTTAGGCATAGCGTTTATTTTTGCAATTAATACATTTAATAGTGGCGAAATTAGAATGTTTTTGGTGGTTGCCATGCTTTTTGGTGGTTTTATTTATGCCAAAACATTGGGCAAATTGTTTGCAAAAGGTGCGCAATTGTTTTATAATCATCTTGTAAAACTTTTTAGAAGGTTTAAATCTTCTAAGTTTGGCAAGGTGCTTTTTAAATGAAAGTTTATAAGGAAAAACCCAACTCAATTAAAGTTATCAGCACAATTGTTATTTGTGCTATTTGTTTGTGCACAATTGTGCTAATATTTCAGTTTATAAAAATAAACAACCTTAAAGCGCGCAAGGATAATTTATATTCTGCAAGCGAAACGCTTACGCAAGAAATTATGGATTACGATAAGCAAATTGAGTATTGCGATAAAAACCGCGAACTTTATTTACAAGATTATGCCCGTGAGGTTAAAAATTGGGGCAAATCAGACCGTACTTATTACGTTAGCAAATAGTTTTAACCGCTTTTAACTTAAAAGGCGGTTTTTTATTTTTATAATCATATACTACTAAAGCTATTGCACATTAAAACAGCGCTATTGCATGTAAATTTTTTTACATGGATTATCTATATATAATTATTAACCTCAAAATTTAGGGCTTCTTTAATTATTTTTTGCAGTTTGTTATACAATATTTAAGGGCTATTTTAAAAACTTTTAAAAATCTATTGACAACTTTACATATTTTAAGTAAACTATAAAGGCTTTGTAATAGCATGTCGCGGGGTGGAGCAGTTCGGTAGCTCGTCGGGCTCATAACCCGAAGGTCGTGAGGTTCAAATCCCACCCCCGCTACCAATTTATTTTGATGTGGCGGCGTAGCTTAGTTGGTCATAGCGTTCGGTTCATACCCGAGAGGTCGTAGGTTCGAATCCCACCGCCGCTACCAAAACAATTTCTAATTATGCACCTCCCCTTTAAAATTATTTCTTCGTTTTTTTACATAAAACAACCGCATAATTAAAAATTGTTATCTCTTTGGTCCCATGGTCAAGCGGTTAAGACACCACCCTTTCACGGTGGTAACAGGGGTTCGATTCCCCTTGGGACTACCAGTTTTAATCTCTATCTTTTGATAGAGATTTTTTCATTTTGTGAAAATTTTTTAAAAACTATATCATTTTTCACAAGACTATGCTATAATACGATTGAAATGATAAAAAGGAGAGCAAAGATGAAAAAGTTATTTAGAATATTCTTATTTTCATTATTGATTTTTCCAATGGCGTTTTGTTTAACTGCATGTAAAGAAAATCAATCTAATTCAGACAAAGATAGTCCTTCATCAGATGGACAAATACCTATCTATACAGGCATGGAAGTTTCAGCAGATGTGCCTGTTGTTACATCAAGATTATCATCTCTTAATTTTCTTTCCGCATCAAGCGCGTCAAACAAAAATTTTCATGGAGACAGCAAACCAGATAAGGATAAAGATAAGGAAGAGACAGATAAAAAGAACCCCTTCCCAAACAAACCTTCTGTTGAAGATGAAATTAAATCTTCATTAGAAATAGTTGGTGGTGAAAAAAAGACTTATTATTCTGCCCCTAATAATGATGTTTTTATAACAATTTTATTGGATAATCCCGACCAATATGAAATTGTTTCATTTACATTAAATGACAAAAAGTATTCGAGTTATATGTTTGAAAAGGGTTCCGATATGGAACATTTAATTTTAAAAGTTGATGTTGGAGCCACTATTGGTTTTAAAAACTACACAATAGATGCAATTAAATATATAGATAAAACCGAAATTAAAGATGTTTTAATGAATGGAAACAAATCAATTGAAATTGGGGTGGGACAAGAAAATTTAGTTAATGCAAACATATCAAACATAACCGCTGATTTAAACACAATCTCATTTGATTTAAATCTTCAAGATGAACATTCAATTATTAATCAATCTCAAGGATATGCAAAAGCAGTATTATACGATGGTGAAAATATATCTTTCAAAAATCTAAATGTAGAAACTCAAAAAGTTATTTTCACAGACCTTAAACCTAATACATTATATCAAATTTCTATAGTCGGATATTATGATGACCTATTAGGCAATGGCAAACAACTAAACACAATTCTTAATGATGCTGTTTACACCGAATCAATTGTGTTGTTTGACAATATACATATAGGCAAGTATTCAGCTTCTTGGGAATATGCGTGGTTTGAAGAATTTGAAAATAAACAGATATACAAATTAGAATTGTTCTTAGATAACGAAAAAATACAAGACTTGCAACCTAATTTAACCAATCTAGACAATTTGTTAAGCAACAGGAATTACAAAGTAATTGCAACATACAAAAATTTGAATAATCAAGACGAAACAATTCAACTTGAATTTACAACTGTTGCAACTGAAACCCCTGCAGTTACTATTTCTTTAATAGAAAATGAAGATATTACTACTTCTAGTGTAAGTTTTGATTTGAATATAACAGACATTGATAATTTAGGTGAAGTTTCAAAAATTGAAATTTTTAATAACACAGAAAACCATTCTGTTGATTTATCTAAACTAGCAAATTATGAAAATATTACCACTTCAAATTTAAAATCTAATACCGACTACACTATTAAGGTTACATATGTTTACGATTTAAATGATGGGCTGGGAGAAAAAGAACTAATAACAACAAAAAATATTAAAACCCTTGATAAAATTACTCCAAAAGTGGAAATCGATTTTGACGAGACTGATATATCATTTACAGACATTACATTTGATATTAATATTCACGACTTGGATTTTGTTGGAAATTTAAAATATATAGAATTGCATGATACAGAATTGCATAATACTGAAAAACTTGATGCTATAAATATTGAGACAATCACTAATTTGTCTAATCTAAAATTTTCAAATCTATTATCAAACAAAGAATATAAAATTGTTGTTTACTATGAATATGATTTGAATGACGGAACAGGCGTTCACACAATTATTGAATCAACAACATTCACAACCAAGAAAAAGTCTGCACCTAATGTGATGTTTAATCTTGGTTCAAGTTCTAATTCTGATCGCTTTTCTCAACTTTTAATAGAAGTTGATGTCCGTGATTACAATCAAACAGATGCACAATTAGAAAGTGTTTCTTTATATCTAGGAGATGAATTAATTAGTTCACTACTTCCAACAGATAAAAATATTGACGGGCTTTATGAATTCAACAATTTAACAGCCAACACCACTTACGATGTAAAGGTAATTTGTTCTTATGATTTAAATGAATGTAAAGACAAACAAACTTCTGAATATGTGCGTAAATTTAAAACCTCTGCCAAGAGAGCACCTTCTGTTGAGTTTGTTAACATTGCAAGAACAAGCAATAGTATATCTTTTAAACTTAACGTGGTTGATAAAGATAACACTACTGCTAAAATTACCAAATTATACTATACTTATTCAAATACTCTCGAAATGTTTGGCGAAGTGAACATAAACGACGACACTGATTTTGATAATATTATTTTAACAAATCTATCACCAGACACAATATATAAAATTTATGTGCGATTTAGTTACAATTTGTCCGACGGAAGATCCGACAAAGAATCTTCTGTATCTGTAGCTATTGAAACTTTGGCAGAAACTGCTCCAACAATAAATATTGAAACATTCCCTATGCAAGATAAAATAGCTTTTAATGTGATAATTTCAAACCCACATAATGTATATTATTATATAGATAGATTTGAATTATACAAAGATGGGAAATTTGTAAGTGGTATAGATTCAAATAAAAGGGTGTTTAGTAGAGATGTTTTATCTGATACAGAATATACCATTAAAATGACATTTTCATGTTATATAGATGATAAATATAAAGAATATACACTAGAAACTCAATGTAAAACACTAAAAAAAGAAACTCCTACAATGGAATTCTTCTTAACCGAAATTACACAAACAAGTGTGTCTTATTGCCTGGAAATTACAGATCTCGACAACACTGGTAAAACTGCAAAGGTTCGTCTTTTTAGCGGAAATAAATTTTTAGCAGATTATGAACTTGTTGAAAGTGGAACAATTTCTAATTTACAACCAGGTTCATTATATAAGATTGTTGTAATCTATAACTACGACCTAAACGATGGAAATAATAGTGATTCTATTATAAAAGAGTTAGAATTTAGCACCTACCCACCAATATTAATAGTTTAAAAGATACGGAGTCTAATTGATTCCGTATTTTTAACAATAAAATCCCCAAACCATAACCTTTCAACCTTTGCGTCCGCAAGATTTTGATTTTTCGCAAAGCAGCTAATCATAAATCTTTACACTTTGAAATTGCAAAGTTCACAGCAAATTTCACTTTTTGATAATTTTTTATAAAAGCGTAGTTGATAAACAACAGAACACCTTGGGACTACCAAAATAAAAAACACCCACATTTGGGTGTTTTTTTGCTTTTTGTAACACAATAAATATGAATAACAACCCTGTTTCTGCCACCATGTTACACATTACTAAAATGTATTTTTTTCTATTATAATTAAATTACTAACACTTTTAGTATACAAGTAAACTGCTGTGAATATTTATATTAGGAATATTTTATTTTATATTTTTATTTACATAGTAAACAGCAAGTAATATAATATATTCAGTTATTTTTAACAGGAGAAAGTTATGTTACAATTAAAGAACATTGTAAAAAACTATGGAAGCAAGGACAATGTTGTAAAGGCACTAAAGGGTATTTCCTTAGATTTTAGAGAAAGCGAATTTGTATCCATATTAGGTCAAAGCGGATGTGGAAAAACCACATTGCTTAACATACTAGGCGGATTAGACCATTACACCAGTGGGGACTTAATCATAAACGGGGTATCCACAAAAAAATACAGCGACCGCGACTGGGATACATATAGAAATCATACAATTGGGTTTATTTTTCAAAGTTATAACCTTATTCCGCACCTTAGTGTACTAGGAAATGTAGAAATTGCCTTATCACTTACTGGTATAGGCAGGGCAGAACGTAAAGCGCGCGCTATGGAGGCACTAAAAAGTGTTGGATTGGCCAGCCAAGCAAAGAAGCGCCCAAATCAGTTAAGTGGTGGACAAATGCAAAGGGTTGCAATAGCACGAGCACTAGTTAACAACCCTAGCGTTATTTTAGCGGATGAACCCACAGGCGCATTAGATAGTGAAACAAGCGTGCAGATTATGGAAATTTTAAAGAAAATTTCTGACGAGCGCTTAATTATTATGGTTACACACAACAACGAATTGGCAGAAAGATATTCAAATCGTATAATTTCTATGTTAGATGGCCAGATTGTAAACGATACAAATCCTTACACGGCAAAAAGTAACACCGTTAGCAAGCAAAAAGCTAACGATAACCTTTCATCAAATAAAAAAATTAAACAACGCAAAATTAAAAAATACTCATCAATGAGTTTTGTAACTTCGTTTTATTTATCGCTTAAAAACCTTTTAAGCAAAAAAGGGCGCACTACTATGACCTCTGTTGCGGGTTCAATTGGGATAATAGGCGTAGCGCTTGTGCTTGCAATTTCCAACGGCTTTTCGGGTTATATAGACACCATGCAAAACAGCGCGCTTGGGAATTCGCCAATTACTGTTTCGTCAATAACTGTTGATTTAAAGCAGTTTGAAAGTATTGATTTGTCTGATGAAACATCTTCATCTAACAATGAAACCCTAAAGCCTTACGACCCGACATCACAAATTATACAATATGGTCATTACAACAACCTAACTACTGAGTTTATAGAACATGTTAGGGCATTTGAAGAGCAAAACAAGGATAGCGGGCTGTTTAACAGCATTGAGTACGGATATTACACTCCTTTTAAAGCAATTAGTAAATATGGCAACGGAAATTATATATTGCACACAAGTGTTAACTCTGTTAATCCACTTTCAGGTGTTAACAACGGCGTATTTTATCCACTTCTTAACAATATGGATTACATTAAAACACAATACGAACTTGTTTGCGGACAATGGCCAGAAAACATCTCTGGGCAAAACTACTCTACTGATTTGTTACTAGTGGTGGAAGAAGGCAACAAAATGCCTGTTAGTATTTTATCCCAGCTGGGAATTGTAGAACAACTTTACAATGCTACGGATTACAGCGAGGTTTTGTTAAGCGATATCTTAAACACCGAGTTTAAATTGCTTTACAACAACGATTACTACACTCCAGATAGCGATGTCTATGAAGAAATAACAGCGTTTGAAAAACTAGATAAAGAAAATCAAACCGCATTACAAACAGCTTTTAACAACGCTAGCACTTCGCTTAAAATAAGTGGGGTTATAAAACTAAAAGAGGGTGCGGTTTCGGACTTGCTTACTGCAGGAGTAGTGTATATGCCAAGCCTAAAGGAACACTATTTGTTAGACTGTGAAAATTCCTTAATTGCACAAAAGCAGCGCGAAAACACCAATAGTTTTTATGATCCTTATTACTTAGATATTAGTATGTTTAGAAAACTTTCTTTTACTAGCGTATCCGAAATTAACACCTTTTTATATAGTTCTTATGGATACACGCTTAACGAAACAGATGCATATGAATTGGGTTTACAGCAGATTGGAATAAGCAAAGTACCTGTTAGCATTTCATTTTATCCAAAAAGTTTTGCCGGCAAAGACGCTTTTATTAATATGCTTGAAGAATACAACAGCAATCAAACAAACGAAAACAAAAAAATTTTGTTTTCCGACACCACAGAATTTTTAACCAACACGCTTGGTCAAATTATTGATATAATTTCTTATGTGTTAATTGCGTTTGCGGGAATATCATTAATTGTTTCGTCGGTTATGATAGGGGTTATAACTTATGCCAGCGTTGTGGAGCGAACAAAGGAAATTGGCGTATTGCGCAGTTTAGGTGCGCGAAAAAAAGATATTTCACGCGTCTTTAATGCCGAGTCTATATTAGTGGGGCTTTGCGCAGGTGTGTTTGGCATAGCTGTAAGTTATTTGTTATGTCCTATTATTAACATTATTATAAAAGGTGTTTCTAATGGTGCAGTAACTACAAACATGGCAGTTTTAAACCCTTTTGCTGGTTTGGCACTAATTGCAATAAGCACACTTTTAACGTTTATAAGCGGGCTTATCCCAAGCCGACTTGCTTCCAAAAAAGACCCTGTTGTGGCTTTAAGAGTGGAATAAAAAAGGGCTTTAAATTACCCTTAAACCGTCAAAGCATATGCTATGGGCAAATTTGGAAGGTGATACCTTTTCACATAATGTTGTGGAAAGGTATTTTTTGTTGTCGTCTGGCAAAACTGTGGCACAATTGCTATGGCCATAATTTACGCATGCCATAATTGAACCCAATACATTTGCGCCCGAACTTATACCCACGCCTAAACCTAATGTTTTGCATAATTTTTGCGCAATATAAACGGCATCTATATCATTAACCGAAAGTATTTCTGTTGCTAACTCGCGATTAAATAATGGCGGGCTAAACTCACTTGCCAAGCCCTGTAACATATGCGCACCTGCTTTGTTTGAATTTAGTAAATCCACATTACTGCTTTGCAAGGCGTAGGCTTTAACATTATAATGTTTTTTTAAAAAGCCACCTATTCCCATAAATGTTCCGCCCGTGCCCACTCCGCATGCAAAGGCCGAAAGACATAGATGATTACGTGTAAGCGCACCTATAATTTCTGGAGCGGTGTTTAAATAGTGAACAAGTGGATTAATATTGCTTTCAAACTGCCTTAGAACAAAAGCGTTGGGTGTTTTTTTTACACAATTTTGTAAGGTTTGTAGCATATTTGTATGACTTAAAACCACCTTTGCTCCATATGCCTGCATAAGTTTTTTTCGCTCTATGCTTGCCGATTTTGGCATAACAATACTCACCTTATTGCCCAAGTAAGCGCCCATGCAGGCAAGCGAAATACCCGTATTTCCACTAGTGGCTTCCATTAAAACACTGTTCGGGGTGATTTCTCCACACTTTATCGCCGATTGCAAAATTGCAAGCACGCATCTATCCTTAATGCTTCCGCTAATATTAAACATCTCGCATTTGGCGTATATTTTAAACTTGTTATTGCCTATTTTTACAGAAATTTCTACAAGTGGAGTATTTCCCACAAGTGGGGCTAAAGTGTTTAGTTTGCTTAATAATTCCATAAGAATATATATGAAAAAAGCAAACCAAAAGGTTTGCTTTATATTAATTTATTTTTTTTCTTTTTTTTAGTATCCAACAAATCACAAATGCACATGCTCCGCATGCTAACACACTTACTACAACTGTAATAAATACGCTATGTGATGAAAATGTGACAAACACAAACGAGGAATTCATATCTACATCTTGCAATGTTAGGCTATTGCCGTTTGTTACAAATGTAACCTCTTTGGTTGTACCATCTGCCAAGATTTCAAGCACGCGTGTTTTGCCTGTAAAATATGCAGGTTTTTCGATGCTGATATTAACTTTTTCGGAATACTCTACTTGTTTGTTGAATTCATCCACAACTGTAAACGAATATGAGCCCAGAACTGATATTTTGTTAGAATATGTGTTAGAAAGATTTTCTTCAAAAGTTTTGTTTTCGCTAGATTCTTCTATATTAAGAGTATAAATAGGATTAAAACCCTCATCTGATTCTATACTAGCGCTAGTGCCATTGTTACTGCCCGAAATTGTTGTAGAATTAATTGTAAAATTAATTGCGTTGTTGGAAAGTAAATAGTTTTGGTCTGCGCATACTGCAGTAGCCACATATTTACTTTTTGGTTGATTAGGTAAATATTGAGCGCCCTCTATTGTTATTTCCACTTCGTCATCCTGAACTTTTGCAGTTGGACAATGATATTCGCCATCATACACAAACTCTAAAGGTTTATTCCAAATTACGCTAACAATTTTTGGCGTTACCTTATATATCTTGCTTTTAGGGTCTAGATTAAACTCAAAATTTGTGGCACTTTCGTTTTGAATTTCTATATTATGTATGCCCGTAATTGCATACTCTCCCACTGTATCGCCTGCCTCACGATTAAACCACAATGTAACTTTTAAATATGTGTCGAAAAATTGCAATGAATACTGCTTTGAAGGAATCTCTTCTGTACTTTTATAAACTGCTGTTTTGTTTGCATTTATAGTAAAAATATATGGAGTAATTTCGTAGGTAGCGTGGGAATATTTTGTTTCGCTTGTTTGCAATGCAAAGTTGGTGTTGTTGCAAACTAACTCGCAATAATATTCACCAACATTAACAAACGCCTGCTGATATGGAACAAATTCGCTTGCGTCTGCAAAAACAGGCAAGGAATATATTAATGTTTTGGTGTCGCCATTAACAACATACAAATTTTCTTTTACCTCATTAAGGTCTAACCCTAATTGCGTCCATTCGTCTTGAGAAGAGTTTATCCCAAGGTTCAATTCTACATAGTGGCGCTCGTTGTCATAAACAAAAGAAGACGTTTGAGTTTTATAATACACCGGCAATTGCTGTGGTGTAATTTCAAATGTACAACTTAATTTGCTATTTTGCGAAAATTCCACAATATCTGAGTTGTAGCTTACTTCCAGCTTGTAACTACCCACATTTTTGATTTCGTCTGTTGAAATATATTCTCCATTTTTAAATACATACTTTACTAATTGAATATCTTGTTCCAAAACGGTGTTGTTGTATTCAACGTTTAACAAATAGTTAAGCGAAACATTGTTAAAAGTGTAGGAGTTTTGATTTAATGTAACTGTGCAATTAACTTTGTCTACACTAAACTCTAGTGTTGCGCTTCTTAATATGTTTTCACTTTCAAAGTTCCATATAACCTCAACTGCGTAGTTGCCAGCAGAAGGTTTGTTTAGCAGTAATGATGTTAGGTTGTTGTTTTGCACTACATCGCAGTTAACTTTCCAAGTTATTGTGCACTCGTCCATTGGCATAGCTATGTTGCTAGTACTAACAAGATTTATATTTGTTTCAATTAAAAATGTGTTGCCTGATTGTTCTGTTTCTGCATTTGTAGCAACCAAACTTATGGTTGGATTGTTTAATTGCAGTCCCACTATTGTAAGTTTAAGATTGCATGCCACATTTTCCACAATAAAACTTTGATTTTTTGTTATTGTTTTTATTAATGCGTTGGTATCTGCATTATAAACTTTTATTGTGTAGTCACTTTCTGTATAGTAAGGGTTTATTTGTACATTAAAAGCATAAGTTTCCCCCGCAAGCACTTTAGTTTCACCAAGAAATTCGGATTTGTTTAAATCATCAACATATTGAATGTTGTAATACACATCACTAACCTCAAAAGTTTGTGTGGCAGTTTGTGAATATGTTTGACCATCATATACTATTGTTGCGGTTGCTTTAAAAGTATAATTCCCGCTTGAAAGTGTTCCTAAATTTAGCAATTGTTCATTTGCATCAAAAAGTAAATTTGCGCCCTGTTGTTGCTCCCATAAGCATGTTGCTGTTGGAACGTGTCCTACAATATTGGCGGTTAAATTAATTTGTTGCAAAGTTGTGTAGTTGGTTGTAGTTGGGGTAATGTTTATTGTAAACGTATTAAACACAACACCCTGAACGCTAATTTCAAGAGAATCCGTCACATTTTCAATTGTTACGCTATAAACGTTTCCGTCTTTAACACTTTTGTATTCAACTTCTTGAGCGCTACTATCCACAACCGTTAGCACAAAATTGCTTTCGTTGTAATATTCATCCAAGGTTAAAGTTGCAACATATGATTCGCCCTCTAACACGCTTTCAGGTCCACTTAAGTTATAACCCAACCCTGAAGATAGCTGAACTGTATATGTAGTTGGAACGCTTTGTGTTTTAATAACAGATGTTAGTGCCGAGCCATCATATAAAAGAGTTGTGATTGTTTCGGCTGTGTACACAATGTCGTTAACCTTAAATCCCTCTAAATTTTCAAAAGATTCAGCCAAAAGCGCGTATTCCTGTTCAGTAAAATAGTCGCCAGTTACTTTTGTTAATGCCGTTGGGTTTCCGTCTACCACAACATTTTGCCTATAGTCCACGCTAACGGTTGAGGGAAATACCAAACCCTCTAAATATGTTTTTGAGGTTACTGGCGCAATTATGCGTGTTAGAGTGCTAGGAAAATAATAAGTGATTTCGGACGTATTGGCATCAACTTCATAAAGTAATATGTTTTCGTCCACATCCCCTAAAAACTCAAAACATTCAACTTTAGTAGTTGTAAAAACATTTTTGCCAAGGTTTACAAAACTTGCAGGAAAAGTTATTTTTCCTGCTAAATTTTCAGAATACTTAAAGCTGTTTCTTACAATTTTTTCTAGATGAACAGCGTTGGAAATATCCAAGCCTGTTATGTTTGCGTAATAGTTTTTGCCTGTGTTTGAATTAATTTGCGTGCCTATTGTTTTAACAATTGTTGTTGCTCCACCTGCCAAAGGTGCTTCGTCTGGAACAACCAATGTTCCACTAAAAGTGTCGTCCTCTATTCCCACAATCGTGTTTTCGGCAGAGCTTATAAATAAAATTTGTGTTTCTGCGCCAACAACGGCGTTATTGTCAATAAGACTAATGCTAGTGCCAATCATTAACATAATAACTGCCAACATTGTTAACATTAATTTAACAAATTTTTCACGCATCTTTAGTATTTCTTCCATCAACTTCTCCTAATAAAAAGCAAATTAAATAACATGACTATAATATCAAATTTATATTCTTTTTACAATTTTTTAAGTATAATTTGTCGTAATATGTCGAAATAAATACCTGTTTTTTTGCTGGATACGTTAATATTTTGATATGAGTTAATTTATTTTTTGGGCTCACGGTTAAATTAAGCGGATAGATTTTGATGTGGTGAAAGAGGCTGCGTAATGTAAAATAAGGCTGTTCAAAATTATATTGAGGTCGATTTGTCAGGCGTTGACAAGAATGAAAATTTTTATGGAGATTGCATTTCTGTAAAAATAAATAGTTTAAAAGTAATTAAATAAACAAAAAGACGACTAACTAAGCCGTCTTTTTTCGTGTGTATTTTGGTGCAACCGAGATGATTTGAACATACGACCTATCGCTTAGGAGCAATAGAAAATCATTAAAATAACCTTTCTATCGCACATTTTATCAATTATCATTATAAATTTTAATCAATTTAGTTCAAAACCACAATCAAATTGACTATCTTTCCTCTCCTTTAATCAAACCAACCCAAAATCGCGGTGATGATTTGGTGCACTTTTGAGCATTTTAGCAGTTTGGGTGCAGTTTGAATTTTTTGTTCAATCATTGAATCGATTAGTTTTTTTATTTCAAACTTTCCCTAGTTGTGCCATATGTGGTTCATCATTTCTATCTCTTCCCAAACAAACACTTACAAAATTATAAGCACATCCTCCTGCTAATACATGAGTATTATTTTTACATCCTAATTTTCATATTATTGTTTTTAAAGAAAAGTGTTAAAAATATATAAAAAATTTGCATTATAGTTGGTAAATGAACACTAAATTACTTTTTGTGATATTTTAATGAAATTATTTAAATATTGTTTCAAATTTTCAAAATATATGATAAAGTTTATATAAGATTTAATTTTATTTAAAGGATAAAAATATGGGAGTATTGAAAGCGATTGGGAAGTTTTTTACTTTTTGGAACAGTATTTCTCTCAAGTATGACAAACTGAAGAACAATGAAGAAAAAAGAGAAAAAAGTGTGAATTTGGGTGTACAATCAATTGTTCAAACCATTCTTTTTGGAGCTCTTGCTTTTTTTGCTGCTTGGGGATTCTGTATTTGCTTTAAAAACTTTGTGTCACCAGAAGGTGTGTCTAGTTGGTGGCCTGTTTTGAGTATGATAGGATTTATTGTTTGTGGTCCTGTTGCCGTAGTGTCGTTTATTGAAGGTATAATTGGTGGGTTACTTTATATGATTTATCAATTCAAACTTAACAAGAGGGCGATTCGTTGGGTTTCACTTGCAGTTTGGATTTTAGTATTTGTGGCAGTTATTTTTGGTGTAATTATTGTTGCAAGATAAAGTTCTGTTTTATTATTACAGAGTTTAAGTGTGCTTTTGGTTTGATAGGCTATAAAAAGACGACTTTATTTAGTCGTCTTTTTTGTTTGAAAATTGGTGCAACCGAGATGATTTGAACATCCGACCTATCGCTTAGGAGGCGATCGCTCTATCCAACTGAGCTACGGCTGCATGTTTTGATTGTTTTTGTTATTTTTAATTTGTAAAAATAAGTATAACATAAAGCATAACAAAAAACAAGGGATTTAAAAAAAGGAAACAAAAAATAAAATGTGATAAAAATTAAAAAAATTTTAAAAATCTTTAGACAAATATGTTTTAATAGTGATAGAATATTAATGGAGTTGTTATGAAAAAGGTTGTAATAATAACCGGCGCAAGTAGCGGGATAGGTTTGGAAACGGCCAAACTTTTAGCCGACAAGGGCTACACTGTTTACGGAATTGCGCGTTCGGATTTTAATAGCGAAAAATTTACATTTTACAAGTGTGATGTTTGTAACAAGGCCCGCATGGCAGAAATTTTTGAGGAAATTTACCAAAAAGAAGGTACAATTGATGTTGTTATAAACAACGCTGGAATAGGAATAAGTGGTGCGATTGAGTATGTTAATCCAAGTGATGTTGAAAAACAGTTTTCGGTTAATGTTTTGTCAGTTATAAACACATGTTCTTTAGCAATAAAGTATCTAAGAAAATCCAAAGGCAAAATTATAAACATATCCTCAGTGGCGGGTGTTGTCCCCATTCCCTTTCAAGCATGTTACAGCGCTAGCAAGGCGGCAATAGAAAGTTTTTCATTTGCGCTTGCAAACGAGCTTAAGCCACAAAAAATTAGCGTAACATGCGTACGCCCAGGCGATACTAAAACCGGCTTTACTTCAGCGCGTATAAAAACCGAGATAGAAGATGAGGTTTATAACAACCGCATTAAAAAAAGCGTGGCAAAAATGGAAAAGGACGAGCAAAACGGCGCTCCCCCTATAAAAGTTTCGAAATTAATTTACAAGTGTATAAAACGCAAACGCCCACCACTAGCAACAACCGTGGGTTTTGGCTACAAATTAATATGCTTGCTAGTTAAGATTTTTCCAGTTAAGTTTGTTAACTGGATAGTTTACAGATTATACTAAAGGAAGGAAAAATTTATGGATTTATTTGAAAAGACAAGAAGAAAACAAATTTATGATGTTGTAAAAGAAAAAGGAATTTACCCTTATTTCCACGAGCTAACCAGCGGGCAGGATACCGAGGTTGAAATGGAGGGAAATCACACAATAATGATTGGCTCTAACAACTATTTGGGTTTAACCTCCGACCCTCGCGTAATTAACGCGGGAATAGAAGCTCTTAAGAAATACGGAAGCGGATGCAGCGGTTCAAGGTTCTTAAACGGCACACTAGATATTCATATTAAACTAGAACAGGAACTTGCCGAGTTTTTACACAAAGATGCTTGCATGACCTTTTCCACAGGATTTCAAAGCAACCTTGGAATAATAAGTGCAATATGCGGACGAAATGATGTTGTTTTGTGCGACAAAGAAAATCACGCTAGTATTTATGACGCAATTAAGTTAAGCTATGCAAAAATGATAAGATTTGAACATAGTGACATGCAGGACTTGGAAGAAAAATTAAAATCCGTTCCTGAAACATGTGGCATTTTGATTGTAACTGACGGTGTATTTAGCATGAGTGGCGAAATTTGCAAACTGCCAGAAATTGTTGCGCTTGCTAAAAAGTATGGTGCGCGCGTTATGGTTGATGACGCACACGGCCTTGGCGTTTTAGGAGCAGGTGGTCGAGGAACTGCCGAGCACTTTGGTCTTGAAAACGAAGTGGACATTATTATGGGCACATTCAGCAAATCATTGGCGTCACTTGGCGGATACATGGCCGCTAAAAAGGAAGTTGTAGAGTTTGTTAAACACACCTCTCGCCCATACATATTTAGCGCCAGCATAACACCTGCATCTATCGCTTGTGCCAGAAAATCACTAGAAATTTTAAGAGAAAACCCACAACGCGTGGCTGACCTTAGAAATATTTCTAACTATATGCGTAACGGCCTTAAAAAATTAGGAGTTAACCTTATTGATAGCGAAACCCCTATTATACCTATCTATGTCTACGACGACGAAAAAGCGTTCCTTGCGTGCAAGTTGCTTTTGGATAGAGGCGTTTATGTTAACCCAGTTGTTTCGCCTGCTACCCCAGTTGGATATGCCCTTTTAAGAACATCTTATACTGCAACACATACAAAAGAACAAATGGATAAGGCTATGAAAGCCATTAAAGAAGTTTTGGATATATTAGAAGTTAAGTAACAGCATAAAAGCATCCTATATAGCGGGATGCTTTTTGTTTTTAAAAGTAGTTATAAAAATTTTAACATAAAGTTTGTTTACAAAATAAGAATATTTATTTGGTGAAAATAAAAAAATACTCTATAATTACATTAATATAAATAAGGTGATGTGTTATGTTAATTAAAAATTATGAGCTAAAATTTTCTTTTGAAATTAGCGACGATTATAACGAGATTAAGTCTACAAGCTACAGTGCGTTTGAGGTTGCACCAAACACACTAAACTATTTTGTGCAGTTAGACGATAGTGGCGAAATTAGCAAGGTCTTTTCTATTTGCAAGGATAAAGTTTGCAACAACGAAGAAGAGATTTTTGCCGTAATTGATAATAATGTTAGCCTTTTAAAAAATGCAGGCTTTGACCTAGTAGAGCATAACGAATTTGAAACTCACCTTGGCAGAAGGATTTATCGCCGTGTGTTTTTGGATGAAACTCAAGAGCATGCATTTGTAACATACTTTACACTTGTTCATAACACTTTAATTGCGTCTACTGTGGAATTGTTGGATTCGTATGACGAGTTTGAAGAAGAATTGTACGCGGTTTTTGTAACAATTAAAGAGTTTTAATAGTTACAGCATAAAAAAATTATTGATAAAATATAATAGGTGTGTTAAGATAAATTTTACTAAAAGAGGATATATGAAAAGTAAAGTTATTAAAAGCAGGCCTATTTTTATTAAACAAAAAGACTTGCAAAACACAATTCAATATATTAAAAACGCAAAGTCAGAGCTAATGTATTATCTTTCCAAGGAAAGTCCAATAAGTTTGTTAAAAGGGTTAGTTCCTTATTTAAATAATCTTTTAGAGCAAAACAACTACAACTCTAACAAATTTTCCTTTAAAAAAGTATATAGTTTTGAAAGTATGCAAGAAGCCCAACAGAAATATTCGCCACAGTTTATTGCACAGGCAAACGCGCTTTTGCTTAAAGGAAATGTAGTTGCCACATGTGGCGCGGCACAGTTTGTTGCACTTAAAAACAATAAACTAAAGGAACTATCCCTTTCAAATTCTGATTATAAATTTGGACGCATTTCGCTTATTGATAAAATACACAAATTTGAAACATGTTTAAACCACAGCAAATCCAATTGTATATTTGTTATAGATGGCCACTATGACAGCGAAAACAAATACGTAATTCCTGCCGAACACATTTGCGGAGTAATAGACTTTGCAAAACATGGCGAAATTTATGTTAATCCACACTACGTTAAAAGCAGCTATTCCGGATATAACAACTTGTCAGCAGAAAACAAAGATTACACAGATTATGAAAACATTAACTTTCAGGTGCCAGCAAACATAAGCAG
Organism: uncultured Christensenella sp.; assembly: GCA_964564685.1. GTDB lineage: Bacteria > Bacillota > Clostridia > Christensenellales > UBA1242 > UBA11490. Next base: position 289,556 of record CAZMBC010000001.1, on the reverse strand, counting down.
CATAAAATCGGAACTATTAGCAGGAGAAGATGGAGTTGATGTTATACTAGATGTGTTTTTTAAAGCGGATGCATATTTATCCAATTTGTATTCCTCAAAGCGTTTAAACGAAATTAATGACCAATCATTTAATGATAATATGGTTAATTTGCTGGATTACATAAACCTAACAACCTCCGCTTGGCAAGATATCAATAAGGAATTTAACGAAAGCGAACTTAAGCAATTATCAAACAAATACAACGAAAAACAAATAGTTGAAAAAACTAACGAAGGTAAATAGTTTTGCTATAAAAAATATTGTTATTTATAAACAATAAGTTATTTATAAAATGTGATAATTTTGTTTAACACCTTTGAAACTAGTGTAATAATTAAGAGAATAAGAATATAACATCTAATTATCTTTTTTCTTGGCTGTTTTATTTAGTAAAAGATACTTGTTAAAAAAACAAACTTTCAAATAAAAATAAACTCGCTTCAGATACTGTTATAAAGTGTATAATAAAATAAATTAGTATTATATTTAATAGAATAAAGCAAAAATGTTTTATGCACTGCGAACGTTTTTTAAATATATATAACATATTTGGTTTATAGGCATGTGTTTGTTTGGTGGCGTGAATAGAGAATGATTGTTTCAATACAAGCACACAGCTAACCGACAACTTAAAAATATTTTGAAACATATAATACAAATACAAAAAGCTTATGTTATAATATTTGCAGGAGAAATTTATATGAGTAAAACTGTTGAAATGTTAAAAACTTATGTTCCACACAATGAACAAGAAAAGGAAGATATTGCTTTGATTGTAAAAGCAGAAGAAATTTTTGGAGATATTCTTACAAGAGAAAACCAATTTTGCCACTTGACATCTTCTGCGTTTGTAATAAACAAAGAGCATACAAAAGTTCTTTGTATTTATCATAATATCTATAAATCTTGGAGTTGGGTTGGCGGACACGCTGATGGTGATGACGATATGCTTTATGTTGCACAAAAAGAAACGAAAGAAGAAACTTCACTAAAAAGATTTAAAGTTGTGAGTGAAATGCCAATATCTGTTGAAATATTGCCTGTTAAAAGTCATGTGAGAAAAGGTAAATATGTGCCAGCACATCAACATCTTAACATTACTTATCTTCTTGAAGCCGATGAAAATGATGCTATACATATTTTAGAAGACGAAAATAGCAATATTGGTTGGCTAACATTTGACGAACTTATAGCCAAATCAGATGAACCTTATATGATACCTGTGTATGAAAAGATAGTAGAAAAAATTAAACAATTATAAAATGGAAACCTATGAGAAATTTAATTAAACAATATGATGAATTACAAAATACTTATGGTTCAAAAGACTTAAATTCAGTTTGTGGTTGCGGAGAAGATTGTAACCCACGAGTCGCCCTAGTATTTATGAACCCAACAAAATGAAATATTGCAACCAACAAATCTTGGAAAGGTTTGAGGGCACAATGGTTGGGAACAAAACAAATATGGGAGTTTCTTGCGAAGTGCGAGTTGTTTAGTTCTAATATAAACGAGAAAATCAAAAATAAAAAACCAAAAGATTGGATACCTGAATTTTGCGAATATGTATATAATTAAGTAAAAAAACAAGGATTATGGATAACAAATCTTGCAAAATGTACACAAGATGACGCCAGACCTTTGCATGATAGTATTTTTTTACAATACAAAGATTTGCTAAAAGAAGAATTGAAACTTGTAAATCCTCAAAAAATATTTTTCTTTGGAAATCAAGTATCTTCAATAATGTTAGAACAGCCCATTACAGTATCAACAACAAGACAAAAGAAATTTGCATTAGAAATAAATGGTAAAGAATTTGAAAGTTATGCTTTATTCTATCCTGTTGGAAATGGCAGGTTTAACCAACACAAAGTTATAGAAGATATTAAAGAAATTTTAAAATAAAGGAATAGCAAAATGAAAATTGTAACAATTTGCGGAAGTATGAAATTTGCAAAAGAAATGCATAAGATAGCTGGGGAGCTAGAAACAAAAAATGGATATTGTGTTATCCAATGTGTTTACGATATTGATGAAAATGCTACACAAGAAGAAATGGCAAATGTTGTAAATGCACATTATAAGAAAATTGATATTTCCGATGCTATTTACGTTGTAAATGTTGGTGGATATATTGGAAACTCTACAAGAAATGAAATAAATTACGCTTTGTCAAAAGGCAAAGAAGTGATTTATTATGAATAAAAAATGAAGAACTAATATGATTGAAAATAAATTGTCACAAAAAGTTTTTTAAGGGTAAATATGAGTGATTACTTTTAAGAAAATAGAATGAGAAAATAATAAAGTACAAAAAACACACAATCTTATATGATTGTGTGTTTTGTTTCGCTAGTTTCAATTGTCCTAGGCCTCTATCTCGTTTTTGCATTTATTTTTGTTGTATATTTAAGGATTGTTTTCGTTTTTATTTTTACAAATATACTTTTGTATATCAATTATGATTTACTATTAATTTTTTTACTTGTATGCTAATTTTTATTATGGGCTATTTTAAATTACAAGATTGTTTTATATTTTGTTAATTAAAACAACTTAATTTTGTGAAACCTCGTTAGATGGAGTTTCAAACTCATTGTTATTATTTTTAAAGAACATATTAATAAGCACCACAACAATAACTGTTAGACCGGCAACCAATACCGCCCCACATATTGAAATAACAACATATTTTGTTGTTTTGTTAATGGTCACATTAACCTGCATATCGGCTTCGATATTTTTAAGACTTACATTATATGAGTTTTTTTCGCCAAAGCCAAGGTTTTCGCTTGTAGGTGGGTCAACAATATCCTCTCCATGCATAACTTGAACTGTTTTTATTGTTCCATCAGGGAACAGAAAAGTTACTGTGTGTTTTTTATCTGGATTAACCCTAGTATATGCATACACATGAATATCCGTTGTTATATTTGTTAGTTCTTCTGCTGTGATATTCCAATAATATTCGTAATAGCCATTAGTTGCAGGAATTTCAGGCAGTTCGTTTATGTCATATGTAGAACCATGTTCAACAACAATCAAAACAGGGGCTTTTGTGCTGTCATATTGCTCGCAGTGAAAGATAAGTGTGTGTTGCGTGCTTGCACTTACATCATGGCGAATTTCTGCCCCGCAAAAAAATACTACGCTAAGTAACATTGTTAGTGCAATTACAAAAAATATTAACTTGCTTATATAATTTTTTCGTTCCATCTTAATCCGCTACTTTAAATCTGTTATTAGTATTATAAGATAGTTGTCGGTAATTGTCAATTTATTAGTTAAAATAAATATAGAATTTACACAATTTGAGCATAATATAATTATATAACACTTTGTGATTATAAGAGGATTAACGTGGACGAATTACGCAGTACTAATTTAATAGCGCACAGGGGTGCAAGCGCAAGATATTTGGAAAACACCTACCCCGCTTTTGTTTGTGCCGGAAAGGACGATAACTTTTTTGGAATAGAGGCTGATGTGCAAGTTACATTGGATAATCAATTTATAGTGTATCACGATAGTAACTTAAAACGCCTTAACGGAAATAAAATTAAAATTAGTGAAACGCCCTGGTTTTTGTTGAAAAAGTATAAACTTTTTGACAAAAATGAGCCACTTTATGACATTGGATACAGCATTTGCAGTTTTTCACAATATCTAAAAATTTGCAAAAAGTATAAAAAAACTGCAGTTATAGAATTAAAAGCAAGTTTTACGCAAAAGGAACTTAACAAGCTTATTAAGATTATCCAAAAGCAACACTATTTAAAAAATGTTATATTTATATCATTTCAACAAAAAATATTAATGTATTTAAGACAGATGCTTCCTTATGTGCCATTGCAGTTGTTAGTAAAATCTCCGCTTGCAAAGCCCTTAACACAATGTGTTAAATATAATTGGGATATATCTATACATTACGCGCTGATAAAAAAGGAACTTGTGTCGCAATTTCACAACTTTGGCTTAAAGGTTGGCGTTTGGACGGTAAACAATTTAGAAACCGCAAAAAAAATGTGTGACCTTGGCGTGGATTACATTACAAGCGACTATTCTTTTAGCATAAATAACTTGTAACTGGCGCGTTTGTTTGATATAATGATATTATGGAAAGCAACAACTCTATTGATTTAAAAAATTACATCTTAAAGAAAAAAGAATTGCCTAATTTTGCCTCAAAAATATCTAGCAGAAATTTTTACGAAACTTTTCCTAAGGAAGAATATAATTTTGAAGGCGCACCATACAAAAGCTATTTATATTTAGGGCAAGAAGAGAGCTCGGCTATTTTGCACGACTATTTTTTGCTTTTAAAACTTTGCTACAGCTCGAAAAACTTTACTTATGAACATTTTTACAGCGTTGTTAAAGAATTTATGGAACATTTGGAAGCCGAAAATGTATTTTTTTGTTATAAAACATATTATGGGCACAAATTGTTTAATAATAACGTTTTAGGCTTTAAAAGCGAATGCGAAAAACTGCTTAACATGGGGCTTAATGTTAAGGAAAATATGGAGCTAAATGAGTTTGAAATTATCACTCAGCCACAACTTAAGCAGGCCTATAATTTTAAGTTCTTTGAGTTTTTAAGCGATAAAATTAACGGAACATTAGTTTGTGATAACTTTGTTTTAGAACCTATTCTTTTGGAAGATTGCAAAAAAATAGAAGAGGTCTATTCGCAAGATAAGCAAATAGAAAATCCCCCTTTTTATTTGGACACTACTTCTAAATATTACAAATACATAAAGCCAAGGGTTGCGGACACTATTTTGTGCTTGTTGCCCAAAGAAAAGGCGTGGTCGGTGGTCAATTCGGCCATGAAAGAGGTTGCCTTTTTTATACTAAGCCCATCAGGAAATGGTGAGGTTACGCTTAATATAGTTAGTGACTGCGACTATATGGATAGCCAATTGTTTGAGGCTATTAACCTAATTAAAAGCTATGCTTGTGCTGTTATGGATGCAAGCAAGATTATTGGCGTTAATAGCAACGACAGTTTGGCCTACAGCAATATTGCTACAGCGTATTCTCTTGCCAAGTTTTTGCCAAACTACAACAATGCCGTGGGTGATAACGGACTTACTCGCCTTAACTACACCTACTCAATAAATGCTGAAAGTGACAGTTTACAAACTGGCACTCCTAAACCTTTTAGACCTTTAGCGTATGCAACCTTTAGCGTATATAAAAAAAGATTGCACATGCAATCTTTTTAAATATCTTTTAAGATATCATTTCTTTTTTGTTCATACTCTTCTTTTGAAATAATTCCATCATCATAAAGCGCCTTTAATTCGTTAAGGCGTTTTTTTACTGAAACCTTATCCTCTTTTTGTGAAGTTTGAACCTCTAAAGCTTCTTCTTGTTTAATGTCTTCCTCGAACTCTGGTTCGTCAAACAACGAATCTAGAACGGTTCGTTTGCCCGTTTTGCCACCACTCTTCTTTCTTGCGATGGATTGAAGCACCGAGTTTGAAATGGCAATATATACGCACGCAACTATAAATATGGTTAGCATTACGCCGTTAAACAAAAATTCTGTTGTGCCAGATTTAAGCACTATATCCGCACCCGATTCCTTAAATCTTACCGCAAGTGCAAGCATTGAAATGTAAAAGTCTACAAAAACACAGCTAGAATAATGGATAATTTGAAATGCAACAAAATTTTTCTTGTAACGAATAATGTTTCTTGTTATTACATTTGCAAACACAAATTGAACAGTTATTACAAGCGATATTCTTATAAAGTTAAGCATTTTGGCAAGTTTAACATCCGTGAATGTACCTTGGTCTACCGACTTAACCATGTTATAAATTACAATCGCGCAAGCTATCCATAATATACAGCATGCTACTGTAATTGCCAAAAATACAATAGAAGTTTTAAAATATCTTTTACGCTCCAAATTACGCACCCACACCAATGACAGCGCACAGCCACCAAAGATTATTGATAAAATTGAAAGTATAAGAACCATGCCCGCATTTAATGTGCCTTGCATAATCCCAACAATCAATATCCCTACCGATAAGAACAATCCCACTAATGCAGCATTAGATAAAACACTGTAAATTGTTCCGGGTTTTTTGTTCCCCATTTTATTTTTCCCTCCGTTTTTTTATAAATATTTATTAATACTTTATTCTTTTTTTTGATTATAGTCAAACTATTTTATGTAAATTTAATCTTGAAAATAACACATTAAGCTAACTTATACCTTAAACTTAAAATAAAAAAACCTAACTTGCATTATGTTAGGTTTTTTGGCGCAGAAGGAGGGATTTGAACCCTCGCTACGGTTTCCCGTACTACACCCTTAGCAGGGGCGCCTCTTCAGCCACTTGAGTACTTCTGCAGATATAATAAAATATTAAAATATTGTTTAAACGCGCATCCTTTTTGCATTTAAACGCAAAATTATTTTAACAAAGAAAGCCAACGATGTCAACAATATTATTAAATTACTTTTTAACTATTTTGCTTTTGTAAAAATTACAAAACATAAACACTATTTAGCGGGAGAACAAGCAACTTATAAAATATAACTTAAACACTAGTTAATGTGGTGTTGTATATCAAACAGTTGATTTATTTTGATTAAAAAATTATAATATTAACATTAAAGGAGAAAAGTATGGTTGACGTTCCTGTTGTGATTGCTTATGTTTGTTTAATGGTAGCAGTACTGGTTGTTCCAAGTATAATTTTATTGGTTAAGAGCAAAGGAAAATAAAAAAATTTCTTTTTGTATTCTTTAATCCCTATGATTATTGCAATTGGTTTATTGAGTTTATTTTCATATTATACACATGACGAACTAGAACAAAGAAGAAAATTGCAAGCATTTAAAGAGCAATACGAAGTACAGATTCAAAATTTTAAAGATGATTGTGATTACATGATTAGTGAATGGGAAAAAGTTAACAATGACCCTAATTATATATTTGCGTTTGATACAAGTAAATTAGCTTATGAAACCAATGCAACAAATTTTTCTGATTATTTTTATATTACATATACTTATGAAGGTGTTTTTAGACATAGATTTAAATCTAATAACGACTTAGAAATTGAATTATATGTTTCTCCTACAAATAATCTTGAATATAATGAAAGCGGAAATATCAAATATGAGAGCCTTAGAGTGTATATTTATAATTTTCCAACAGCAAATAATGAAGAAAATTTCCTAAAATCAAAGGAGTCAATTAATTTATTAAATGATTGCGTTGATAGGATTATTGCTTCACCACCTAATACCATGGTTTTAATGAATAATATGGCAAGAAATATAAGTATGTTGGTTGTGTTGTGTATAACTATAATTCTAAATGTAATCACAATTGTTTTGTGTTTAGCAAGAAAACAAGATAATAAAAAGTTAGAAACAAATAACCTAGCAGTCAATATGCCAAATAGTGAAATTAAAGAAGATAATCAAGAACAAATATCTTGGGAAGAATTAAAAGATAAAGAAGTTAAAGATTGTTGTTATAGATACGCAATAGGTGCGTTATATATTGTACAACTTGAAGATAAAGATAATAAGTGGAATTTAACTAAGCAAGAAAAAGCATTAAAGAAATATTCACTTGATAATTTAGATTTTGACATGGACGAACTTAATGAAGACGAAAGAAAAGAAGTTGAATACATAGCCAAAATGTATTACGAAGATACATATTCAAAACAAAACATGAAATTAAGTCATGCTTCAAAAGAAGAACAAGCAGAAATTGAAAAAGAATACAATTCAACAAAGAAAAAATATATTACGCATAAAATAATAAATTGGTGTTTAGTTGGCTTAGCAATTGTTATTGGCTTTATATTCTCTTTACAAAATTCACCCATAGTCGCGCTTGCCCTCTTACCAATAATAATTGTTTTTATAACATCAGCATGGTTTGAACTTAAAAAAATAAAATACTTAATTGCTAAATATAAGTACTATAATAACTGTCCAAATGCCCCACAGTTAGATGAAAATAAAACACCTGCAAAACATAAAAAGATAGAATCGATTGTTTGCTTCTCTATTTCTGGGGTGTTTGCTATAGTATGCTTAGTTCTTATTATTATTCTATCAGACTCAGCGTTCACATGTTTTTCAGGTTTAATGGCCCTTGGTTTTGGAGTATATGGTTCAATGTGTAAGTACTCTATAGGAACTTGCTATTGCAAAAAATGTGGCCATGAAGGCATAGTAATAAATGACGATGTATTGAGTTCACATAACGAAATAGAAAGAAAGTTTACATCGTATCCAACAACTGTAACAGATGGGCATGTAAGTTATGATAATAAAGGAAATGCCTATGTAGAGAAAATCAAAACTTATGAAGAGCATAAAAAGACATATAAATGTTCGATATGTGGAGAAACTTGGACCAATATATCCACAGAAACAAAATAAAGATTGCCATTAATGGCAATCTTTTTATTTTGTTCCCCCTTGCTTTTTCATATCAAAGTGGTGCGTCCATCAGGGCTCGAACCCGAAATCTAAGTTCCGAAGACTTATGTGATATCCATTTCACTATGGACGCATATTGTTGCGGGCATAGTGAAATTTATCTCAAAACACTATGGACGCGTATTATTGCGGAAAACTTAAATTGCAAACATCTTTTGTGTAAAGTTTTGCGCAGACCAGGCTGTATGTTTGTACTATAGTTTAACTATAATATAGTATAACAAACGCACAACAAAGTAAAGTGAATTTGTGAGGGTTGATGTGTTATATAACGCAGTTGTTTAGTAAAAAATTAGGAATATATTAAAAAACATTTACGGCAACAAAGCAAAATATGATAACATAGTATTATAAGGATTAAATATGGACTATAAAAAGAATATTTTTGCAAAACAACGAGGATTTTTGCCACGCGCATTAGGCAATCTTTTTGTTGCGGTGTGTTTGTATTTGGTTGTAATGATGTACGCGTTTTCGTTTATATACGTGGGCGTAAATGTGGACGGCAAATGCATGGAAGATTTGTATCACGACCAAGACATAGTTTATTATTTACCCACACAGAATGTAACCTATGGGGATGTGGTGGTTTTTAAATATTCAAGCAGTCAAGACTATATGAAACGCATAATTGCCATGGAGGGTGACCGCATAAATTTTAACATAACCCAAGGGGCAGACGGGGAAAATATTTTTACGCTTACTTTAAATGGAAAGCCATTAATAGAACCATATGTAAAGGCCCAAAAGGGCTTAACTGTAACCTATCTAAATATGTACGAGGGAGCAAATAGTTTAATAAGCCGCTACCCTAGCAAGTTTGAAGATGGCGATGGTGTGCGTAAAGACTATGTTGTGGGCGAAGGCGAATTTTTTGCTTTGGGCGACAACCGCGCCGTTAGTTTGGACTCTAGCAGATATGGCGCTTTTAAGTTTGAAAACATTAAAGGCAAGGTAGAATTTTATTCACGCAAAAATCATAGTGTGTTTAGCGAACTTTTTTTGCAGTTTTTTTGGCCTTTTGATTAATTAAAAATTTGGGGTTGATAAACTAGTAAATATTTGTTAAAATAATATTAACATTTAAAAAGGGAGTGCAATATGAACGGCGAAGTTGCAAAAAAAATACTTGAGGACGAAAAACTTTTTAATCAATATTTAGAATATGAAAAAAACAGGTCAAGGTTTTCTACCCTTTCAAAAGAATTACAAACTTATATTCGTGCATTAAACAAGGAATATCAAGATTTTATAGACGGAAAAACGAACTACTTGGAACTTTCGAAACAAGCCAAATATAAGGCCAGCAACAAAATTGCGCGCGCTTATTTGCGTGTGGAGCTTGCTAAAACAAATGACGAAATAGACAAATTGGCGCTTAAGACCAATGGGTTTTATTTTTACAGCACCTCTTTACACCCAAAGGAGCAAAGAATAATTTCTGTTCACAGGGCAATAAACGAATCTTTTGCTAATGTGTTTTCATTGGCGGAGGTTTCGGCGGACTATTTTAGCATTAACGCATTGCTAGCGTTAAAGGATTACAAATCCAAAATCCTTTCCGAAGCATCTCATTACAATTTATTATTTGAAAACCTTAAGGACTTAAACAAAAATTCAGACATAATAGACAATATCATTGAAAAAGTTGAGTTTAACTTTAAACAACATATCCTAAATGGGCGTATTGACCCTGATGAGGTGTACTTTTTAAATAACTCCATGCAGGCTGGACGCGCAAAAGATTTGCTTAAGAACATTTCTTATAAGGATTTGTCGCTTTGTTTAAGTGATAGCGTTTATAACGACATATACAAGGACAAAAAACAAGAACAAAACAGAAACCTTACTTTCTATTTTGACGACATTTTCGGCAATCCTTTACACAACTCTCACGGCAACTATATTACAAACGATGGCAGAGCTTACTTTGGAGATGTTTGGAAAAATGTTGATGACCAATGGATATATATGGGCAAAGTTGAACCCGAAAACCAAAGCGCAGACGAAAATCAAAATATAAGCAAAAACAGATAAAAAAAGTAGAACACTATATTCTACTTTTTTTTAGTTTAAATTATTTTTAACAATAATACTTTCAATATCGTTTGCCGAAACGCTTGCTTTTGGCATGCTTTCTTCATACTCTTTATCTGCATCGGCAATTTTTTGGTCGTAGTAAACTATTTTTAAAGGAAGATAAACAATCATAAAAATAAACAACAGCACAGCGATAATGTTAAAAATATTTTTTTTCATAATTTTCCCCCTTGTTATATCAATGTAATTATAAAGCATAAAAAAACAAAAGTCAATATTAATTTATGTAAATTGTTATGCAGATTATTTATAAAAACTCCAATAAAATGGCTAGTATAAATGTTTAATATATGTAGTTTATGTTTAAAACTTGAAATATTCGTTACGGTGTGTTATTATATTCATACGGAGGTGTTCGTGTGAATAACAAGCTGTTAAACCAATATTTAATAAGTTTGCAAAACGGCAATGCTAACGCGCTAGAAAGCATTTACAATATTACGCGCAAGGCTGTTTTTAGTGTTTCGTTAAGTGTTGTTAAAAACCCACATGACGCTTGCGATATTATGCAATCTACATATATTAAAATTAACGATAAAATACACTTATACAAGCCCAACACCAATGCTTTGGCGTGGATTCTTACTATTACTAAAAATATAAGCATTAACGAAAGCAAAAAACTATCTCGCAATTTAGTATCAGATTTTAACGAGAAAGAACCAGTTTCTGAAATGGCACAATATGCGGACATCCCAATTTTTAACATTTGCAAACAAGTGCTAAACGAAGAAGAGCTTTGTATAATTTTGCTTCATGTTGTTAGCGGTTACAAACATCGCGAAATTGCCGAACTAATTAACAAACCACTGGGAACAGTGCTTTGGAGTTATAACAACTCATTAAAAAAATTAAGGAATAATTTGGAAGCCGAAAGTGAAAGATAAAGACATTTTAAAACTGCTTAAAAAAGAAGTAAACTCAATAATGCCCAACAATTACAATATTATAAAAAAGGAAATTGTTGACGATGTTAAAGTTTATAACAATAAGTTGGAAATTATTAACGAAAGTTATTCTACTCACAAAAAGTGGGTGGGAATTTTAGCTAGTTGCATGCTAGTTGTTGTGGCAATCGTGGGCGTAAGTTTGCCATTTGTGTTAAGCAAAAATCGCTCTAGTGATGCTATTTTTAAACCCTCTGAGCAACAAACTGAAAGCACTACTGACGATGAAAAACAGGACGATCAAACCTCTAACGACAGCAATTTTGACATCATGCTTTAGTTTTCACATCGCTAAAATAAAGTTTATTTAAATTTTTAAACCATTTATGTTTATAAATTTTATTTACTTAACAAAACAGTGTTTAACTTAAAAGATTATTAAAAAAAAGTAGTTATTTTCTAACTACTTTTTTTGTGTTTTCTTTTTAGTTTCGGACTTGTTTGTCTTTTTATGTTTATGTTCTCCACAGGTGCAATTTTCGTTGCATTTGTGTTCCTCGGTGCAATTGCAATCATCTCCACAGGTGCAATTTTCTGAGCAGTTACAGTCATGTTCGTTGCAATCACAATTATCTTCGTCACAGTGTTCATCACAGCCACAATCATCATCACAATGGTAGTGGTCTGAACATTCGTGCGCGTATTCTTGCTCCAAAACCTGCGCTTTAAGCGCCTTTTTTAAACTTTTGAAATAGTATTTTTGTGCTTGCTCTAACTGGCTTACAATATACTCGTTGTGCGAACCTAAAAAGGATGTTAAAATTTGTCCATCATTTTTTAGCATAATGTTAATACAAGTACAGCAGTCCTCATTAATTAACAAATCTTTTCCGTCCTTTATTATTGCTATATTTAGGTCGTTTTCGGTGTTAAACCTAACATTTTGCTCGTGGTCGTGTTCACAATGACATTCATTTTTTTTATTACTCATAAAATATCTCCTTAAATATTTATATTTATTTTTTTATGTGGTGTTTAATAACTATTTTAACCCTTAAACATTAAATCTAAACAACATTATGTCGCCATCTTTAACAACATAATCCTTGCCCTCTATACGCACTTTTCCCTTTTCTTTTGCGGTTGCGTAACTGCCCAGTTCCACAAGGTCGCTGTAAGTTACAACTTCGGCTTTTATAAACCCGCGCTCAAAATCGGTGTGTATTTTGCCTGCCGCTTGTGGTGCTTTTGTGCCATTTTTAATTGTCCATGCTCTAACCTCTTGCTCGCCTGCGGTTAAATAGCTTATAAACCCTAAAAGCGAGTATCCTGCTATAATAAGTTTTTCCAAACCCGAATGTTTTAGGTTAAGCTCTTCTTTAAACATCTCTTGTTCTTCGCCTGAAAGTTGTGAAAGCTCTTCTTCAAGTTTTGCACAAATAACCACCACTTGGCTGTTCTCGTTTTGGGCGTATTCCTTTACACGCCTAACATTTATAATGTCATCCTCATTTAGCGCCAACTGGCCGTCGCTAATGTTTGCACAATATATAACAGGCTTGCTAGTTATTAAAAAGAAACCTCTTATAAGCTCTTTTTCCTCCTCGCTAGCGGGATAACTGCGCACAGGTTTTTCGCTTTCCAACACCTTAAGCAGTTTTTCTAGCAATTCCTTTTCCTTAACAGCATTTTTATCTCCGCCCTTTACACTTTTTTGAACGCGCTCTAACCTTTTTGTTACGCTTTCTAGGTCGGCAAGAATAAGCTCCAAGTTAATCTCTTCAATATCCCTAACAGGGTCTATGTTTCCATCCACATGTATAATCTTTTCGTTTTCAAAACATCTAACAACATGAACAATTGCATCCACTTCACGAATATGACTTAAAAACTTATTTCCAAGTCCCTCGCCTTTAGACGCGCCTTTAACCAAGCCCGCAATATCCACAAACTCTATTATTGCCGGTGTGATTTTTTTTGTATTATACATTTTCCCTAAAACATCCAGCCTTATATCTGGTACAGCAACAACGCCAGTATTGGGTTCTATTGTACAAAAAGGATAGTTTTCGCTGGGAATATTGTTTTTTGTGATTGCGTTAAATAGTGTACTTTTGCCCACATTTGGCAAACCAACAACGCCTAATTTCATAAATGCCCCTTTTTTGTTTTGTAGTAAAATTAAATTTTTATTAATTTTCCACACTATTATACTACATAAACACAATTTTAAAAAGTATTTTTTTGTGCATTAATGTATATATTAAAAAATAAAATATATTGTAATGCGGGGGTGGGTATGAATACTATTGTAACAATGTTTATAGGTTTAGTTCAAGGCTTAACCGAATTTTTGCCAGTTAGCAGCAGTGGACATTTGGTGCTTTTATATTCTATTTTTAACATAACCGACAATACAATCTTTTTAAGCGTTTTGTTGCATTTAGCAACCTTACTTTCTATTGTTGTAGTGTATAGAAAACAAATTTTGCAACTTATTAAAAATCCTTTTTGCAAAACAAACAAACTACTTGTTGTTTCTACCATTCCTACAATTGTAATTGTGTTAATATTTAAGTCCTTTATAGAAAGTTCTTTTTCTGGTGAGTTCTTGATTTACGGGTTTTTAATAACTGCAGTGTTGTTGGGCGTTAGCGAGTATTTGTCAACAAACCCAAAGTATTTGTCAAAAATTAAAGGATTAGACACAATTACTCCACAACCAGCAACAATAACTGATTTGCCCGCATTTTCTAGCATTGCAACTAAAAATAGTGAATTTGCTAGTGATAGCGCCAAAATTGAAGGCGGAAAAGTTATAACTGAAGATAGCGAAGTAGAAGACATAACAAACATGAATTTAACTTATAAACAAGCCTTTGCAATGGGAATTGGACAAGGATGTGCAACTTTGCCTGCAATTAGCCGAAGTGGAACAACAATTGCAACAGGTTTACTTGTTGGGGCAAAAAAGGAAGACGTAACCTCATATTCGTTTTTGATGAGTATTCCTATTATTCTTGCATCCATGCTATACGAGTTGCTTTCAGTAAACGGGCAAACTTTGGCAAGCATTTCTTTTATTAATATATTGCTATCGTGCATTGTTGCATTTGTTGCGGGAATATTTTCAATTAAGTTTATGATTAAAATTGTAAAAAAACAGTCGCTTTCTAATTTCTCTTTTTATTTAATAGGTTTAAGTTTTGTAATAATTTTATTTAAGTATATTATCTAAAGGTTTTAATTTAATTGTTAATTGAAACAGCTTAAAATTATTTTATTAGTAGTTAGTATAGGAGCATAGTTTATTTAAAAGAAAAAAGTGGATGTTTACTTCCACTTTTTAATTAACTATTATGTAACATATTTTTGTTGTACGGTCAATTTTTATTGATTATAATCTTGAAATGCGTTCATAGTTTGAGATTTCAATTACTTCAGTTGCATTTTTGTATGATGTATTTAACTTGTTAGTTATTGAGTTTTGATTAAATGTGTTTATTAAATTTGGATTATAATATGGTTTGTTTAAATAAACAACAATATCTTCAAACACTATTGGGCGTTCTCGTCCTTCTACTAAAACTTTTTTAACAATTGAGGCTTTTTTGTTTTTATTTATTTCCACAACACTATTTTTTCTTTTAAAGTAGTTTAAAAGCTGTTCTTTTTCGTTGCTTTTAGTGTTGTTGTTAGAACTTTTATTTCTTATATACTCAATTACATCTGTTGCTGTTTCATTAAGTTTTTTATTTTTAAGTTCAACTGGTCTTTTTATGTATTTGTACATTTTAACACCTAAAATAAATTAATTTTTTTGATTTCACCATAAATGTATATGTATTTTATCCTTAAAAATGCTTGCTGTCAATATCAAATATTGAAAAAAATGTTATAAATTTTAAAATTTTTTTTATTTTTTTGTCAATTTTAGTAAAATATTGCAATTTTGGCATGAAAGCAAACTTTTGTGTAATTTTTTCAACCAAATTTAATTGTTAATTTTGTTTTACTTTTTGTATTATTTTTTTTATACTATATAAAGTATAAATTATATTTAGAGGTTTTATATATGGACAACAACAACCCATATCTTAATGGTGGCATGCCTTTGAACGATAGTGACCTTGTAAAAAACGCTTCAAACGTTAAAAGTTCGCTAATTGCATCTTTAAACACCATTCGTAAATTACATGATTTAAAAATGAAACAGCAGACAAATGTGCCAGCATTAGAAGAGGTTGAACAAACTCCTAGTGTTAACACTATGGATACAAAAAGTGCAAACTTGGCCAGCGCTGAATACGCTAAAAAAGCTGAAAATTTAACTGTGAACTCCAACAATATGGAAAATAAGTTTGCTCAAGGAGGCATTTCTGCAAATGACTTAACTGAAAGCAATAAAAATGATGCTTTTGGAATGAGTGTTGACGGATATATCCCCGAAGCGGAATATTTACAAAACAACAATTTTGAGCAATATGAGGGCAACACAAGCGCAATAAACAATATGGAACAAAACAACGCATCTCCTGCGGGAGAACCTGTTTACGTGACCACGGACGAAGGGCACAAAGCTCGCGAAAAGCAAAAAGCTGAACTTAATCTGCAAAATATATCTGCAGATGATGTTAAAAAAGGCAGAAAAGTTGCATGGCTTGCTTATATTTTGTTTTTTATTCCGCTACTTTTTGCAGGCAAGAACCCATTTGTTCGCTTTCACGCAAACGAGGGTTTGGAAGTAAACATTGTTGATGTTTTTGGAATAGGCTTTATACTTGCAGGTTATTTGTTAAAGTTTGAAAACAATGTTGTACAACTTTGTATGGCTGTTTTGCTGGTGTTTGGCATTGTATTAATTGCGTTAACTACGCTTACTAAAGTTATTATGATAATTATGTCGCTTGCAGGCAAAGTTATTCAAACTCCTTGGTTTAAAAAAGCAAGAATAATAAAGTAACACATTTTTTTTAATTTTTTCAATCATTAAAATGTTATTTTAATTTTTGTTTTAATCGGTTAATTTTAAATTATATTTGTGATTATTATAACAAAAAAAGCATATTGAAAACCAATATGCTTTTTTGTTTACTATTTTGCTTATTTTTTTAGTTTTGCGCTTTAAATTAAAGTTCTGGGGTTTCTAAAGTATCGGATACTTGTTCATGTGTAACAGCCTCATCAACCAAGTTGGTTGACTGTTCGGATAAACCCTCTGCAAGAACCTCTTCAGCCTCTTCACTAGGAACAATTGCAACGCAAACTATTTTGCTACCCTCTTTCATACGCATAAGTTTAACGCCTTTAGTGTTACGGCCTATTACGCTAATTTCAGCAGCTTTAACACGGATTATTTGGCCATCATCACCAATAATCATAACATCATTATCGTCGCAAACTTGCTTTAAGTTAACAAGCCCGCCCGTTTGTTCGTTAAACACGCCAGCCTTAATACCCTTTCCACCACGACCTTGAACACGATATTCGTCTTCTTCGCTTCGTTTGCCATAACCGTATTCCGATATGGTTAGCATTTTATGGTCGGGTTTCACCACGCTCATATCCACAATATACTCGTTTTCGTTTAGTTTAATTGATTTTACGCCAATTGTTTCGCGTCCCAACGCCCTAACAGCGCTTTCGTGGAAGCGAATACATTTGCCTGTGGATGATGCCATAATAATTTCGTTATCACCATTTGTTACATAAACAGAAATTAACTGGTCGCCGTCATTTAGTTTAATTGCAATTTTTCCGTTTTTGCGAATGCTTTCAAACTCGGTTAAATTTGTCTTTTTAATCATGCCAAGGCGAGTTGCCATAAACAAATAGCCCTCTGTTCCATCTGGAATAGGGATAAGCGTGGTTATGCGCTCGTCTGCGTCTAACTGAAGCAGATTAACAAACGCTCTGCCCTTGCTGTTCTTTTGAGCCTCTGGCACTTCGTATGCCTTAAGTGTATAAACGCGACCCTTTGTGCTAAAGCAGAACAATTTATCGTGTGTGGATGTTACAAAAATGTTTTCAACAAAGTCTTCTTCTTTTGTTTTGTGAGCAATAACTCCCATTCCGCCTCGGTGTTGTGCCTTGTATTCACTAATAGGCATGCGTTTGATATATCCACCATGAGTAAGTGAAATTACAACATCCTCTTTTTCAATAAGATCTTCAATATCAATATCGCCATAATCAATTGAAATTTCGCTTTTTCTTGGCACACCATATTTTTCTTTAATTTCTGTTAAGTCGTGTTTAATAATTAACATAACCTTTTCTTCGCTAGCAAGAATTTCTTTAAATTCCTTAATAGCATTTTCGACACTGACAAGTTCTTGTTTAAGTTTTTCAACCTCAAGCCCTGTTAGACGTTGTAAACGCATATCCAAAATTGCTGTGGCTTGTTTTTCGGTTAGGTTAAATAGTTTAACTAGCTTTGCAATTGCATCGTTTTTATCGTCCGAAAGTTTTATTGTACGAATAACTTCATCAATATTTGCTTGTGCGATAACCAAGCCTTGCAATATGTGGGCTTTTTGCTCTGCCTTATCTAAATCGAACTTTGTTCTGCGGATAATAACTGATTTTTGGAAGTTTAGATAATGCGTTAAAATTTCTTTTAAATTTAACACTTTTGGAGAGCCATCTACAAGCGCTAGCATAATTGCGCCAAATGATATTTGTAGTTGTGTGTGTTTGTAAAGAGTATTTAGCACAACCTGTGCGTTAGCATCCCTTTTAACATCAATAACAATACGCATACCCTCGCGGTCGCTTTCTTCCTTAATGTCACTTATGCCATCAATTCGCTTATCCTTAACCAAATCTGCAATTTGCATAATAAGTTTTGATTTGTTAACCTGATAAGGAATTTCTGTAACAACAATGCGCTGACGGCCGTTGGCAAGTTCCTCAATTTCGGCTTTACTGCGGATTAAAAAAGTACCTTTGCCCGTTTGATACATTTGACGAATGCCGTTTCTGCCCATAATAATTGCGCGAGTAGGAAAATCAGGGCCTTTAATGTACTTAATAAGTTCATCAATTTCTATTTCACTATTATCAATTAGTGCAATAACACCATCTATAACTTCCGAAAGATTATGAGGAGGAATGTTTGTTGCCATACCCACAGCAATGCCGTCCGAGCCATTTACTAGTAAGTTAGGAAAGCGAGAAGGAAGCACTACAGGTTGCATTAATGTATCATCAAAGTTAGGATAAAAGTCTACTGTATCCTTATCTATTTCGCGCAACATTTCAATTGCTAGTTTGCTCATACGAGCCTCGGTATAACGATACGCAGCCGCACCGTCACCATCTACCGAGCCAAAATTTCCGTGGCCATCTACCAAGGGCAAATTAATAGAAAAATCTTGCGCCAAACGCACAAGCGCATCATAAACCGAACTATCACCATGAGGGTGATATTTACCTAAAACATCACCAACTATGGTAGCACATTTCTTATAAGCCTTATCTGGTGTTAAACCCAATTCGTTCATGGAATATAAAATACGGCGGTGAACGGGTTTAAGACCATCCCTTACATCTGGAATAGCACGGCTAACATTAACAGCCATAGCGTAGGCAATAAAGGATTTTTCAAGCTCTTCCTTAACTTTAATATCGATAATTTTACTATTATCTACTTTTTCTAAAATTTCATCAATTTCGTGTTTGTCCATAAACTTTCACCTTTACTAAATATCCAAATCTTTAACAAGATTAGCGTTTTCTTCAATAAACTTTCTGCGCAATTCAGGGTCTTCACCCATAAGTTTGCTAAACACCTCGTCAGCCTCTACAGCGTCTTCCATAGACACTCTTAAAAGCACGCGGTTTTCAGGGTTCATGGTTGTTTCCCATAACTGCTCTGGGTTCATTTCGCCCAAACCTTTGTAGCGCTGAAGTGTAACTTTTGGTCTGCCCATTTGTTCCAATCGAGCGTTTAATTCGTCATCCGAATAAGCATAATAGCTTTCCTTGCCATAACTTATTTTATACAAAGGTGGTTGAGCAATATAAACATGGCCTTTGTCTATTAGAGGTTGCATAAATCTAAAAATAAAGGTTAATAACAATATTCTAATGTGTGAACCATCAACATCCGCATCTGTCATAATTATAATTTTATCATAACGCAACTTATCTTCGTTAAACTCGCTGGTTATCCCGCATCCAAACGCAGTTATCATGTTTTTAATAGTGTCGCTTGCCATAACCTTATGAAGAGATGCTTTTTCTACATTTAAAATCTTTCCGCGTAAAGGTAGTATTGCTTGGAATCTACGGTCACGACCCTGTTTTGCACTTCCTCCTGCGCTGTCACCCTCTACAAGGTAAATTTCGGTTTTACTGCGGTCTTTACAACTACAATCAGCAAGTTTTCCCGGAAGAGTTGTACTTTCCAAAATGCCCTTTCTGCGGGTGCTCTCACGCGCAACACGCGCTGCATCCCTTGCTCGTTTTGCAGTTATACACTTTAGCACTAAATCACGCGCAATTGTTGGGTTTTCTTCCATAAAATCACCAAACTTATCTTGCATTGCGTCCTCTACAATTTTACGCATTTCACTATTGCCTAGTTTGGTTTTTGTTTGTCCCTCAAATTGTGGATTTTGCAATTTTACGCTAATGATTGCAGTTATGCCCTCTCGAACATCCTCTCCGCTCAACTTTTCACTTTCTTTTAGTATTTTATTATTTTTGCCATAGTCGTTAATAATTTTTGTTAACGCATTTTTAAAGCCAACAAGGTGCGTTCCACCCTCTTCGGTGTTAATATTGTTGGCGTACGAATTTATTATTTCGTTATAGCCTGTGTTAAATTGAAAAGCCACCTCTACTTCGTTTGTGTCGTTAACAACATCCACGTATACAGGTTTTTCAAAAAGCGTTTCCTTGCTTTTGTTTAAATAATCAACAAACTCTACTATTCCGCCCTCAAAGCAATACACTTCTTTAACAGACTCTTCACCACGCTTATCCTCTATGGAAAGGGTTAAGCCTTTGTTTAAAAACGCAATTTCTCTAAAGCGAGCCTTTAAGTGATTATAATCAAACTCTACAGTTTCAAAAATTTCGTCATCAGGCATAAATGTAACAGTTGTACCTGTTTTGTCGGTATCGCCAATAACCTTTAGTGGTGCTTGGGGAACGCCACGACGATAAAGTTGCTGATGAATTTTATTATTTTGATAAACAGTAACTTCCAACCACTCGGAAAGTGCATTAACACAACTTAAGCCAACCCCATGCAAACCTCCTGATATTTTGTAGCCCTCGCCACCAAATTTTCCGCCTGCGTGTAGTTTAGTTAACACAACCTCAACTGCGCTTTTCTTTTCGGTTTTGTGCATGCCGGTAGGAATTCCGCGTCCGTTATCCGTAACCGAACAGCTGCCATCTCTGTTTAACACAACGTTAACCACCGTGCAATAGCCCGCCAACGCCTCATCAATAGAGTTGTCCACTATTTCCTGCACCAAGTGATGCAATCCGCGTTCGTCAGTACTTCCTATATACATTCCTGGGCGTTTTCTTACAGGTTCCAACCCCTCTAAAACTTGTATATCCGCCTCGTCATACTTAACTGATTTCATTAAAACATGTTCGTTTTCAGCCATATTAACCTCGCATTTTTTTGGCAAATGTATGCCTTATTTAATGCAGATTATAACATATTTTTATTTTTAAACAAAGCGTTTTTATTATATTATTATAATAAATATATATTATTATATATAATAACACATTATATAGGGCTTAAAACACGCTAAACGCAAGAGGTTAGTAAAATATATAAAACTTTAAGTTGGGCGTGTTTTAGATATAAAAAAGGAGGCTTTATATTTTGCCTCCTAATTGTTTAACATATGTTATTGTTTGTGCATTGGCTTTGTTGTTTTGTTTTACATCAGTTTTTGTTATTGTAAAACTTTCAAATCCTAGTGCATTGTGTTTTATTTCAAAATCGTAATGATTATCTTTAATTTGCATGCCGTGTATGCGTATAAAAGCGTTATTGTTGCAATAGCTTTCATTTTTAGGCAAGTCATATATTATATATTCCTGTGGAAGTTTATTATATTCACTGCTTGTAAATTTATTGCTTTGCGGATTATAGCAATATTTTATTCCGCATTTTTTGTTGTTTTCTTCATGAGCGCACACAATCGCGCCCTGCATCATAAGCAACAAGTAAATATGTTCGTTTTGAAATCCGCTAAAACTTTCTATTTTACCACTAGTGTTTAGTTGTTGATTTAGCTCTTCAGTGCGCTGTGCAAGGCCCTGGCCGTCAAAGTGTTCGCATGTTATTTTAAGGTTTATTTGTTGCGCTTTGTTTTCTACAAATATAATTGTTTCCATAACAAGAAATCTCCTAGTACGCTTTAGTATAACATGAAAAATTGTATAAAACAATATGAATTTTTAATAATTTGTGATATAATATAAAATATGGTTATTAAAAGCTTACAACTTAATAATTATCGAAACTACAGTAATCAAAAAATACACTTTAACAGCGGACTTAATGTTTTAATTGGGCAAAACGCACAAGGCAAAACAAACATGTTAGAGGGTGTGTTTTTATGCGCTATAGGACGCAGTCCACGCACCACAAAGGATAAGGACCTTATTAAGTGGGGATGCTCATTTAGTAAAATTACGCTAGAAGTTAGCAAAAAACTTGGCAATGGAAAAATTGAGGTTTATTTGTTTAACAATCAAAACAAAGCAATTAAAATTAACTCATTGCCTATAAAAAGAATGGGCGAACTTATGGGAGAATTTAATGCCATATACTTTTCACCCGATGAATTAAAATTAGTTAAGGAAAGTCCGGACGAACGCAGGCGCTTTATGGATATTGACCTTTCGCAATTTAACAAAAACTACTTTTATAATTTAGGCAAGTACAATAATATATTACAACAGCGTAACAAACTTTTAAAAGTAACCTCTGACCGCAAGGTACTTGCCGACACAATTTCTATTTGGAACGAACAGTTGGCTGAGGTAGGCTGTAAAATAATTATGGAACGCATTAAGCTAATAGATAAACTAAAAGTTTATGCCAACGAAGTGCAAAATTATTTAACAGAGAACAACGAAAGTTTGGAAATAACTTATGTTGGTATGGTGGGTAATAGCGAGCAGGAAATTAAAGAAAAACTGCTTAACGGCTACAATATGTCATTGGAAAAGGACATGAATTTGGGCTTTACAACCATAGGGCCACACCGTGACGACATGAAAATTACGCTTAACAACATTGATGTGCGTCATTTTGGAAGCCAAGGACAGCAGCGCACAGTGGCGTTGGCGTTAAAACTGGCAGAACTAGAGGTTTTTAAAGACAATATTGGTGAATATCCCGTTTTGTTACTAGATGATGTGTTAAGCGAACTGGATACAAACCGCAAATTAAAATTGCTAAACCGCGTTAAAAACTTGCAAACTATTGTAACCTGCACCTCTTTTAACTACGATATTCCTGCCACCAAATTCATAATTGAAAATGGAACTATAAATACCCAATATTAAAGCGTTATATATGCTGAAAAAATGGGTATTTTTTCATTTTCTCTTTACTTTAGGATTATTAATTGATATAATATTTTATATTTATATATAAACACTAGGAGGTAAAAGTATTGTTAAAATTAAACAATGTTTGGGAAAGTGCGTTAAATAAGTTGCAAAAAGAGATTTCAGTAACCTCCTTTGACCTTTGGATAAAATCGCTTGAGCCTGTGGATTTTAAAGACGGAATTTTTTATTTAAGCACCACTAGCGAAACAGCAAAACAGCGCATTATAAACTCTCATGGAAACGCTATTAAGGAAGCGCTTATGCTTGCTAGTGACGAAATAAAGGATTATGTTGTGCTTGACCCTAACGAGCGCGAACGATATGGGTTAGAAGCTCTTATTACGCAAAATAACGAAGATAATAATGTGCTTTGCAACTTTAACCCTAAATACACATTTGACACCTTTGTTGTAGGAAACTCCAACCGCTATGTATATGCAGCAGCGCGCGGCGTGGCAGAGCATCCATTTAGCCGAATAAATCCTTTGTTTATTTACGGTGGTGTTGGGCTAGGAAAAACTCACTTGTTACATTCTATTGGCAATTATGTGCGCAAGAACTATCCGGAATTAAAAGTTCTTTACGTAACTTGCGAAAAGTTTACTAATGACTATATTGAAAGCCTTAAAAGTGGCAAAGATTATGCTAATAGTAAATTCCGTGAAAAATATCGTAATTTAGATATTCTTATTATTGACGACATTCAGTTTATTTCAAACAAAGTATCTACTCAGGAAGAGTTCTTTCATACATTTAACGATTTGTATCAAAACAACAAACAAATTATTATTGCTTCTGACCGCCATCCTAAAGAGATTGCAACGCTAGAAGAAAGGTTGCGTAGCAGGTTTAGTAGCGGGTTGATACAGGATATTCAATCACCTGATTTTGAAACGCGTTTGGCTATTCTTCAAAAAAAGGTGCAAGAAGAAAAATACAATGTTAACGACGAGGTTCTTAGTTATATTGCAGATAATTGCGATACTAATATCCGCGAAATGGAAGGCATTTTAAGCAAAGTTTACTTTTACTCTACCCTATTAGGAAAGGAAGAAGCTACTTTGGACGACCTTAAAGAAGCATTAAAGGACCATATTTCCACTAATCGAGTTAGTTTAACTAGCGAGCGCATTATAGATTGCGTATGTAAATACTTTTCTATTAGCAAAGATGACCTTGTGGGCAAAAAACGAAACAAAGAGATTGTAGAGCCAAGGCAAATTTGTATGTATATTATTTACGATATGCTTGACCTTCCGCTAACGTCAATTGCACAGTTGTTTGGAAAAAAAGACCACACCACAGTTATACACGCGCGTGAGAAGATAACTAACGATCTAAAAGAAAACAATCGCCTAAAAGTTATTATAAACGACATCAAAAGTATGGCGAATCGTGTATAGAAAAAGCGAAAAACACACCTTTTGTGGAAGATGTGGACAAGTTTTTAAAGTTTTTCACAGGTTTATACACATTTGAAAATCAATATGTAGTGCTTAACTTTAAATAAACAGCAAAAAAAAATACAAGATATTGTAAAATAAAAAGTTGTTCACATATTCACATTCTTTATAAATACTATTACGATTTAATTAATATTAAAAATAAATTACATTTAAGGAGAACAAAATGAAATTAGTTTGTGACGGATTAGAGTTAAGTGATGCTTTACTTAAAGTGTCTAAAGGAACAAGCACTAAAAACACTAACCCTATCTTAGAGGGTATTAAGCTAACCGCTGAGGAAAGCACTCTAACTTTAAGCGCAACTGACCTAGAACTTTCTATTGAAAAGACTATTCGTGGCGAAATTAAATTAGAGGGCGAAACAGTTGTTCCTGGCAAGTTGTTTAGCGAGTATATTAAAAAGCTTAACAACGAGCAAATTGAACTTAACCTTAACGACAACAATATTCTTTCTATAAAATATACGGATAGCGTGGGTAAAATTGCTTGCCTTAACGCTAGTGAGTTTCCACAAATTAAGCAGGTGGAATATTCTGATTATTTTGAAATAAGGCAAAAGGATTTAAAAGCACTAATTTCTAAAAGTATTTTTGCGGTAGCAGTTGAGGATAGTCGTCCTATATTAAAAGGATGTAAGTTAGAAGTTCAGGGCGGAACAGTAACTGCTGTTGCGTTGGATGGTTATAGGCTTGCACTTGTTAAAAAGGATGTGTTGAGTTCTACTAAAGACTTTAATATTATTGTTTCTGCTCGTAGTTTAAATGAAATTTCTAAACTTTTGGAAGATACAGATGTGCCTGTTAAGGTTTATGTTCAGCGCAATCATTTAATGGTGGATTTGGATAGCACTAAAATAACTACGCGTTTGCTAGATGGTGACTATATTAACTATCGCCAAATTATTCCTACAAACTTTACTACAAGTGTTATTTTAAGCAAGGAACAATTAGAAAGCGCGTTAGAGCGTGCTTCCCTTCTTTCCAGAATAGATAAAAATAACCTTGTTAAGTTTGATATAACTGAAAAGGTTATGGTGTTATCTTCCAAAAGCGAATTGGGTGACATTAAAGAAAATATAACAATTTCCTTAAATGGAAACGACCTAACTATAGCATTTAATGCGAGATATTTTTCTGAGGCTTTAAGGGTTGTAAACAACGAGTTTTTAAAACTTTCTTTTACAAGCACGATCGCACCTTGCATAATAACTCCTAACGAGGGCGATGAATTTTTGTATTTGATTTTGCCAGTTAGAATAATTTAGCAAAAGCTATAGATAATCAAACTATCATACAAACCAGTGTATAAACTATTTATGTATTAAAAATTATATAAATAGTTTATTTTTTCATATAAAATACCACTTTTAAGGTTTGGTTTATAATAAAAAATAACGCGAATTGTCGGAAAATAGAGAAAAATAGGTAAAAAAGTAAGCAGTTGTTTTCTTTATGGATATTTACAATAATTGTTGGATGTGATAATATATTTTAAACGAGGTGCTGGTATGGAAAAATATATGCTTAAAAACGGCAATGCAATTGAATATTATTCAGTTAAAGATATAAAAGAGAATAAAAAAAAGATTTATGCTTATTTAAAATTTTTGTGTGTGGAGATATTAAATATTGGCGGAGAGATTGACCAAATAAAATTTCAAGACACTATTAAAATGCAAGAAAAGGTTTTTTGTAAAAATGGGCAAAGGATTGCGGTTTTGTATAATGAAAAAAATAAAGCGTGCGCGATGTGCTTGTTTGAACTAAAAACAAGTATACAAAGCGTTTTGCCAAACTTTATTGAAATAAACGAGCTTGCTGTTGTTAAAGGTGAACGCAAAAAAGGATACGCAACCGCATTGCTTAATCATATAGAACAAAAATTTAAAGACGATTATTCCTATGTTATATTACAATCTGTAAATACATGGGACGCGAAGCAGCTGTATTATAATAATCAGTTTTTGTGCTTTGGGGACTTAGAGCTTGGGTGTTCAACAATGGTAAGACCGTTAAATGAGCGCAACTATCAATTAGCGCAAATTATGTATGAAATACATAAAGAGATTGTTGATAACAATATTACAGATGTTTATAAGTTTGTTGAAGATATGGTTAACTATAAAATGTATGATAATTTGTATCAATATAACCTAACTGCTGGGCGTATAAAATCTCTTATATCAACCACCAAAGAAATGCCTGTGCTTTTAAAAATAATGCAAGACAATCTTAACAACAAAAACACAGGCGTAGAAAAATATATTCTAAACTTTACAAATGCAAGCAAAAGCCCTAACGAAAGTGTTAATAATAATTGTAAAGAGATTATGGAATGGGTATGCAAATTAGATTTAGACGCCAAAGCGCATAAAGAAATAAAAAATAAAACAACTGAAGAAGAACGATGGCTTAATAAAGCTAAAAAAACTTTAATGATGGAAAATAACTGTAAAACAAACTAAATATCAGTGCTCAAAGTAAAAATTTTTGTTGACTATTGGCTATAATTTATATATAATTAAATCGCTAGCTATTTAAATTAGCGATTTTTTATGCTCTAACCAAGTTAGTTTGTGCATGCAAAATTGTTTAAAATACTAAAAGGAAGGGATTACAGGATGAAAAGAACTTATCAACCTAAAAAAAGACACAGAGTAAAGGTACACGGATTTAGAAAGCGTATGCAAACCAAAGGTGGTAGAAATGTGCTTCAAAGAAGAAGAAATCGTGGAAGAAAAAAATTAACAGCGTAATATAATTCTTTTATAGTGCCAGCAAAATTGCCTTGGCACTATAATTGTATATTGGCAAAATTTAGGGATATATAATGTTAAAAAAAGAAAATCGACTTACTAAACGAAAGGAATTTGCGTTTGTGTATCGCAAGGGCGAACAAGCTTCTTGCAAATACATTAATCTTTTAACAGTGCCCACTAAACTTAAAACCCCGCGTTTTGGGTTTTCGGTTAGTAAAAAAATTGGCAAGGCACATCAGCGCAACCTTGTAAAGCGCAGATTAAGAGAGATTATTAGGGAAAATATGCCTAAGATTAACGCAAAGTTTAATTATGTTTTTATTGCCAAGCCCGACATTTGTGATTTGGATTATAACCAACTAAAAGACATTGTTATTAATCTTTTGCTAAAAAGCGGGAAATTAAATAATGAGTAAAGTAATTTATGTTGTGTTTTTCCCTATTACTTTTGTGGCATATGTGCTAATATATTTTTATAAATTAATTATTTCGCCCTTTTTACCACATACATGCATCTACTACCCCACATGCTCAGCATATATGTTGTTGGCAGTTAAGCAATGGGGCGTTTTTAAAGGAACGTGGCTTGGATTAAAGCGCCTTTGCAGGTGCACTCCTAAACATAAGGGCGGAGTTGATTTAGTTCCAATTAATATTAAAGGAGACAAAAAATGGATTTTTTAGGAAATATTGCCTTGCTTTTGGATGGAGTTAAAGCACCTACAGGGCTTTGGGCAAGCCTAATTAACTGGC
The DNA here is from genome assembly GCA_964564685.1 of uncultured Christensenella sp. Taxonomy (GTDB): domain Bacteria; phylum Bacillota; class Clostridia; order Christensenellales; family UBA1242; genus UBA11490. The sequence goes on along the minus strand of CAZMBC010000001.1, from coordinate 261,454 downwards.
TAGAAGGCGGAATTGGAAACTATGCGGTAGTATTAATATTGCTTACGCTTATGATTAAATTGGTATTGTTGCCGTTTGATTTTTTAAACAAATATCTTTCCAAAAAAAATATGCGCCAACAGGCCATTATTCAGCCCGAGCTTGAAAAGCTAAACAAGCGTTATGGAAACAACAAACAACTGCTGAACCAAAAAACTATGGAGTTGTATAAAAAGAACAATGTTTCTATGTATGGCACTTGCGCAGGAATGCTTGTTTACATGGGTTTAACGCTAACCGTATTTATAACTTTATTTAGCACGCTACGCGGAATGAGTGCATACAAAATTAAACAAGAATACGAAACACTAAAAACCACTTATGTTGCCACTATCCAGCAACAAGAGGGTGATGTATCCGAGGATGTTATTTTTAGCGAGGAAAATGGCATAAGTGAAGTTACTTTAACTCTTGCTAACGAAGCGGTTGTTCAAAAGTATGGAGAAATAAAAAGCGGATTTTTATGGATTAAAAATATATGGCGTCCGGATTCAACAGCAAAAGTAACCTTAAGTTACAAAAACTTTTTAAAAGAAACTAAGCTTTCTGCCGAGGATATTAGCGAAACACAATACAATGTGGTCATGAATCCTATTGCTACATCTGATAAATATAGCGGGGCAAATGGTTACTTTATTTTAGCCATACTTTCCTGCTTGGCTACGTTGGGTACTACCCTAATTACAAACGCGTTACGCAAGTTTAGGGCAAAACGCAAGGGTGTTCCGTATATTAAAGGCGCTGACGGCAACATTGTTACTATTGTTATAATGGCGCTTATTATGGGATTGTTTACATTACTTTATACCTCTGCATTTGGTATTTACATTGTTACTGGCAATTTGTTTACTCTTATCACCTCCCCTTTTGTTTCCTTATTGGTTGATATAATTGACGAAAAGAAAGCCAAAAAACAAGCACAAACTAAAAAGGTGTCTTACAGTAGATAAAAGGAGTTATTTATGAGAACTATTGAAGTTACAGCAACTACAGTTGATAAAGCAATTGAAAAAGGATTAATAATGCTGGGAACAGAACAAAAAAATGTTTCTGTTAAGGTGGTTAACCAGGGAAGCATGCTTACGAAGGCAAAAATCGAAATGACAGTTTTTGCAGATGAAGCCGAAAAAGAAGAATTTATGAAAAACAATAAGGTTGCATCCGCTTCCCCTGTAAAAAAATCCAACGATAATTTGCCTTATGACGAGCAATCATCCAAGCAGGCACAGGACTATGCACAAAAATTTATGGATGGCTTTTTAAAAACCTATGGTCGTGAATATAACCTAACTGTTGAGGAACGAGATAAAGACATTTATGTTATCGTAACCGGTGACGGCATGGGCGGTCTTATTGGCCACCATGGCGAGGGTTTGGAAAGTTTACAATTTTTGCTAAATGTTGTGGTTAAGGAAAGCGTTAAAAACTATGCCCGTCGCATTTATTTAGATGTTGAAAATTATCGCAATAAACGCGAAAATACACTTGTTGATATGGCAGAGCGTTTAGCACAAAAGGTTATTAAAAATCGCCGTTCTATGAGGCTTGAGCCTATGAATAGATACGAGCGTCGTATCATCCACTCGTGTTTGCAAAATGTAGAGCATATTAGCACTCACAGCGAGGGTGTAGACCCAAATCGTTATTTAATTATAGATTATATTGACTAATTTAGTAAAAAATAAAAAAACAAGGCTGTAACCTTGTTTTTTTGTTTGATTATGATATAATATATAAGCATTTTATTAAGGAAGAATTATGAAACAAGACACCATTACAGCAATATCCACACCTATTGGCGTGGGCGGAATTTCAATAGTTAGAATTAGTGGAATAGATGCTTTAAACATTGTTTCCAAAATTTTTTCTTGCAAAAAATGCCCTGTTATGCAATTCCAACCAAGATATTTTTACTTAGGAACAATAAATCTGGGTGATGTGCAGGAAAAATGCATGGTGGTGTATTTTAAAGCGCCATATTCATACACGGGCGAGGATTTGGTTGAAATTCAGTGTCATGGTGGCGTGGTTGTTTCTCAGTTAATATTGGAAAAAGTTATGTCCTTGGGCGCAAGACTTGCTCAAGGTGGCGAGTTTACAAAACGCGGATTTATGAATGGCAAAATTAGTTTAGACGAGGCAGAGGGTGTTATGGATGTTATTAATGCCGAAAGCACAAGCGAACTAAAAGCCGGGTACAACCTGTTAAATGGAAACTTGTTTAAAGAAGTTAAGGCTCTTCAAAAGCAAATTACAGATGCGCTTGCCTTTATAGAGGTTACTTTTGATTATCCTGAAAACGATATCGAAGAGACCACAGCTTCGCAAGTATTGGCGCTTATAAATGACGTTAAAGACCGACTGCAAACATTAATAAACTCTTCAAAAACAGGAATGCAAATCAAACAAGGTTGCAGGGTGCTAATTTTGGGAAAACCGAATGTGGGCAAATCATCAATTATGAATGCATTGTTAAACTACGATCGTGCTATTGTTACAAATATACATGGCACAACGCGTGATGTTTTAGAGGAAACATATGTTTATAATGGTGTTAAGTTTATTTTAACAGATACCGCAGGCGTGCGACAAGCTACTGACGAGGTAGAAAAAATTGGCATAGAAAAAGCAAAAAATGCGGTGAAGTTTGCCGATATAATTTTAGCGGTTTTTGATAATAGTGAAAAGTTAGATGAGTTAGATTTTGACATTATAAATCTTATTACTGACAAAAACTACTTTGTTATTGTAAATAAAAGTGATTTGGAAAGTAAAATAAACTTACCAAAGAATATTGATAAAAACAAAATTATTAATGTTTGCGCGTTAAAAAAACAAGGTGTAGAACAGCTTAAACAACGAATTTATGATGCCGTAATAGATAACAACATAATGCAATCAAATGTTATAATAACAAACGCTCGTCATGTCGATATTTTGCATCGCGCGATTTTAAGCGCTAATAGTGTAGTTGATTCAATTAATCAAAACAATCAATTAGAACTAGTTTCTATAGACCTAAAAAATTTGTGGTTAACACTAGGAGAAATTACTGGAGAAAGCAACAACGAGGAAATTATAAATTCAATCTTTATGAATTTCTGTGTTGGAAAATAAACGGAAAATAACATGAAAAAAAATTATGATGTAATTGTGGTGGGCAGTGGGCATGCTGGATGTGAGGCTGCCTTAATATCTGCTAAAAAAGGCTTAAATACGCTAATGCTAACTTTAAATTTGGATAGCATAGCTTTTTTAGCGTGCAACCCTAGTATAGGAGGAACGGCAAAGGGACATCTTGTTTGTGAAATTGACGCGCTTGGAGGTCAGATGGGTTTAAATGCGGATAAAACGACAATTCAGCGTCGCATGCTAAACTCTTCAAAGGGTGTTGCAGTTCAAAGCTTAAGAGCGCAAACAGATAAAGTTAAATATCATACTTTAATGAAGGAAACGCTTGAAAATCAGCCAAATTTATCCATTAAACAGGGAGAGGCGAGCGAAATTGTTGTTGATGGCAACACTGTTATTGGGTTAAAAACTGCACAAGGTGAGTTTTATGAATGTAAGGCAGTAGTTATATGTACGGGTGTATACTTAAACAGTAAAATTATTGTAGGCGAGTATACTAAAAATGAGGGACCTAACGGTTTTTCAAACGCAACCTATTTAACAAAAAACTTGCTAGATTTGGGATTTAAATTAATGAGGTTTAAAACAGGAACTCCTGTTCGTTTGCATGGTGATAGCATAAATTATGACAAGTGCGAAGTCCAAAAAGGGGATGATGATATTCAAACTTTTTCCTTTAGAACAACTGAAAAACCGCAAAATGTGGCCGATTGTTACTTAACTTATACTACGCCAGAAACACATAAAATAATTCTTGATAACCTTGATAAAGCACCCATGTATTCGGGAGTAATAAAAGGCGAAGGTCCAAGATATTGCCCTAGCATCGAAACAAAAGTTGTAAGATTTGCAGATAAAGATAAACATCAACTTTTCCTTGAACCAGAATCCCTTTCTACTAAAGAGGTTTATGTGCAAGGCTTTAGTACAAGTATGCCTGTCGACATTCAAGAAAAAATGGTGTATTCGGTTATCGGTTTGGAAAATGCTCACATAATGCGCGATGCTTATGCTATTGAATATGACTGCATAGATCCTCGCCAGCTATACCCAACACTGGAAAGTAAACAATATAGCGGATTGTATTTTGCGGGTCAAATTAACGGAACAAGTGGTTATGAAGAAGCGGGAGCTCAAGGAATAATTGCAGGTATAAATGCAAGTCAAAAAGTATTAGGAAAAGAACAACTTGTATTAAAACGTAACGAAGCGTATATTGGAGTTTTAATAGACGACCTTGTTACAAAAGGAACTGCCGAACCATATAGAATGATGACTAGCAGAGCAGAGTATAGATTGCTACTTAGACAGGACAATGCTGACATTAGATTGACGGAAATTGGCAAAAAGTATAGTTATATTGACAAAAACTATTATGAAAAATTTTTACAAAAAATGTCTAGTATTAAAGAATGTACACAAATGATGAGTAAAATTCAAAATTCTAAAAGCCCTATTGCAAAATATATTGAGAAATGTGGCGAAAGTGTTGGAAGTACAGGAATAAGTTTGTTTAATGCGTTAAAGCGAAAGATTGTAACATATAAGGATGTTGTACAATTGTATCCTGAATTCAGTAAATTTGATGCCGAAGTGCTAAAACAGGTAGAAATATCTGCAAAGTATGAGGGATATTTAAATAGACAGGATGTTCAAATTCATTCTCAATTAAAGCAAGAAAATATGGAACTGCCTTTAGATATGGATTATAATCAGATTAAAGGCTTAAGATTAGAAGCTCGACAAAAACTTAACAATATAAAACCAATTAATATCGGGCAAGCAAGCAGAATAAGCGGTGTTAGTCCTGCAGATATTAGTGTGTTAATTGTTTATATGAAAGCTTATAATAAAAATTAAAGTTATCTATTTAAACATTATTTTAAACTTTTTGATATTATTGTTTGAATGTAAGTTAAATTAATTTTAAGAATAAAAAATGTTTCACGTGAAACATTTTTTTGTTATTGGATAAAACATAGACTAATTAAATTAAAGATGTGTCCTTTATTGTGATTTTTATAATTAAAGTTTATATTAAAAAATAAATACAAAATAACATATCAAGTAATACAGTTTAACATTAAATTGGTTGATTTGATTGATATGAAAATAGTTTCATGTTATACTAAAACATAAACAATTTTAAATCGACACTAATACGCTGTGTTTAATTATAAATAAGATAATACTATGCATAACTTTTAATTAATTGATGCTACAAATAAACATATTGGTGAATTTATAATTGTTTGTATTTAAATAAATTAAAACTATGCTAATTTACATAATTTATCTAGCGTTATGAATAGTATTATTGATTGAAAAAAACTAGATGAATAGATTTGTTTTGTTGAAAAAATCAAAACTAACATAATCCACAAATGTTTCACGTGAAACATTTTTAAAAACTGTTAAACAAAAAAAAGGATTTAATATGATTGATTTGCAGTTTAAAATAAAAAGAATATTCGCAAAGCATGATGTGCTTTTAAATGATAGACAGTGTGAGCAATTTGAAAAATATATTGACTTAATTTTAAGTGAAAACGCTAAATACAACCTTACTTCTATAACAGATATTGATGAAATGATTATAAAACATATGATTGATAGTGTTTTGCCTTATAAATACTTTAAAGCAAATGCGAGTGTGGTTGATATTGGTGCAGGAGCTGGTTTTCCTAGCATTCCATTAATGATTGTAAGAAATGACTTAAAGTTCTTAATTATTGATAGCGTTAATAAAAAAGTGGAATTTATTAAAATGGTAGCAAGAGAGCTTAACTTGAATAGTTGCGAAATTATCCATACTAGATGTGAGGATGTTGCTCAAAAAATTGAATATAGAGAAAAATTTGAATATTGTGTAGCAAGAGGGGTTGCAAACTTAAGTAGTTTGCTGGAATATTGTGTTGCTTTTGTAAAAATAAATGGCGAAATACTTGCTTATAAGGGTAAAAGATATAAGGCAGAATTGGAAGAAAGCAAAAATACGCTAAATATACTGCATCTTAAACTAAAAGAAAATTTAAGTTTTACTTTAAAAAACGATGACGAAAACATTGAAAGAAATATAATGGTGTTTAGTAAAACTGAAGCAACACCTAAAAAATATCCGCGCTTGCAAAACAAGGTGCGTTTGCGACCTTTGGGATAAATAATACTTAAATTTGTTTAAAATGTATAAGAAAATACTTTTTATAATTTTGAAATAACAAAATAGTTTGATATAATACGATAACTGAAATAAATATAAGGAGGGAAGATGGGTAAAGTAATTTCATTTATTAATCAAAAGGGCGGAGTAGGTAAAACTACTACGTGTGTTAACATGTCTGCATATTTGGCTGAAATGGGTAAAAAAGTTTTACTAATTGATGTTGACCCGCAAGGTAATGCAAGTAGTAGTGTGGGAATTAATAAGGAAGATAAATTTAAAACCATTTATGATGTTTTGATTAATGAAGAGCCAATTGAGAGCATTATATTGCCAACCAAAGTTCAAAATTTATCTGTAATTCCTGCAAATATAGATTTATCAGGTGCGGAAATAGAATTGGTTGAAGTTAACAATCGTGAAAAGGTGCTAAAAAAAGCATTAACAAAAATTAAGGATAAATACGACTTTATTTGTATCGACTGCCCACCATCATTGGGTTTAATTTCAGTGAATGCATTAACGGCTAGCAATAGTGTAATAATTCCAATTCAATGTGAATATTTTGCATTAGAGGGAATTAGCGTATTAATGTATACAATTAAACTTATCAAAAAGCATGAGCTAAATCCTGATTTGGACGTAGAGGGTGTGGTGTTAACGATGAAAGATGGTCGAAGTAATTTAGGTCATTTGGTTGCTAACGATATAGGCAAATATTTTAAGGAAAAAGTATACAAAACAATTATTCCAAGGAATATCAGACTAGCGGAAGCCCCAAGTTATGGCGAACCAATTAATATGTATGACCCCAAAAGCACAGGGGCAATTGCATACAAGCAATTAACGGAAGAATTTTTAGAAAAAAACAAATAAAAGTAGGTGAAACATGAAGGAAAGAGGTTTAGGCAGAGGTTTAGGTTCTTTGCTTGGAATATTTGAAAACGAAGAAGAAAAAGTAGACATTCAAGAAATTAAAGAAAAGGCGGTTTCTGACAAAAATGCGGATGTAAATGTTATAAATATGTCACTTATTGACAACAACCCTAATCAACCGCGTAAAAATTTTGATTCAAACGCTATTAAAGAACTTGCACAAAGTATTAAAGAATATGGTGTTATTCAGCCAATAATACTAAAACCAAATGGGGATAGATACATAATTGTTGCTGGTGAAAGACGTTTTAGAGCAAGCAAGTTTGCTGGTTTGAAAGAAATTCCTGCAATTATTAGGGATTATACAAATCAAGAAGTTCAAGAGATTGCACTACTTGAAAATATACAAAGGGAAGATTTAAACCCTATAGAAACTGCAAAAGGAATGAAAGAGCTGTTAACCAATTATGGTTGGACGCAAGAATATTTGGCCGACAAGTTGGGCAAAAGCAGACCTGTTGTTGCAAACTACTTAAGGCTATTAAATTTATGCCCTGCTGTTATAGAGTTAATTGAAAGCGGAAAATTAAGTGCAGGACATGCGCGTAGTTTGGTTGTTGTGGAAGATCCCGAGGTTCAGTTAAGATTAGCAAAACAGGCGGTTACAAAAAAGATAACTGTTAGAGATATGGAAAAAGCAGTTAAGGAACTGCAATCTCCAACAAAAAAACCAAAGCAAACGTTAAGTATGGAGCTAAACGAATTTGTAAACACTATGCAAAAGAAATTTGCAACTAAAGTTGGCATTATGGGCAACGAAAAGAAGGGTAGAATTTATATTGACTACTACAATGCTGACGATTTGGACCGTATTTACGAACTTATTAACCGATTGTAAGCCAATTAATTTGATGCGCACTATACTATTAAGTTGTAATAGAAACAAAGCTGAAATACAACATAACAAAACGAAATAAGTTTTATTAATACAAAGCAAGCGTGATAAACTATAAATATGAATAAAAAATATGCACTGATTTAAATAATTACAAAACACAATTTTATGTTTATAATACAAGTACTAATGCGATAAAAAGTTGGATATATTGGAAATTATAAAAAACAAAAAAGAGCGAAAGTATCGCTCTTTTTTGTTGTAAAATATATTAAATTAGGAAATTAATTCACTTAATTAAATCAGTAAAATTATTGTGATTTTAGCATTTAAATTTGCCTTTGAAATTTAGTTTGTTTCGAAAATGTGTGAATTGTTTATATCTGTAATCGTTATTGTAACTTGCTTATCGGCGGATACATTTTCGGACTCGGAAGAAGATTCTGAATTTTTTGAAATAAGGTCCTTTAAAAACTCTTGCATATCAATTTTGGAAAGCTGTTTTTCAGTAAATTCGTCAACATATTTATAGGCCCATTTTGTTGTGGTAGATTTGTTAATAGCGTTGTCGATAGCATTTCCAAAAACCTGTGTGTTTGCAAGTATAGAACATAGCGCCAAAGCCACGCAAACAATAAATCCGCCTTTAACTAGACCAAACAATAAACCGAAAAGTTTGTTTAAGCCTGAAGCAATTGTACTTTTTTTAGTAACGTTATCAAACAATTTTGCAATTAGCCAAATGGATAGTTTGATTAAGATAAACACAACTAAGCCCGCAAAAACTAGTGAAAGGAAAGCAGATAAATCCTGTTTAGTAAAACTGTTGCCCCAGACGCTAATTATTTGGTCGTTTTGAAAAACCTTATCAAGCAGTTTTAAAAACAAATTTGGAATATTTACAATTTTGTTAATAAACGCAGCGGCAGGCTTTGCAAGCCAAATGGAAACTCCTACGGAAACAGCGCTTCCTAGCAAAGAAAGCAATGAATCAAAAAAGCCTTTCCACAAACCAATAATAGCAAAAAGCGCAATTAAAACCCAAAAAACAATATCAACCCACATAATATACTCCTAAAATCATTAAAAATTGTGTGCGTGTATAAGCTTAAAACCACTTATACAGCACATTTAATGTTAAGTTTATCATAACACAAAGGATAAATTTTGTCACGGAAATAGCGGATGTAATTATAAAAAAAAATACTAAAACGCAAGCAGTTTTGTTCCCATTTATACCACGCACCCACCAAATATGTTTAATGCGTGCCGTTTAAAAACGTGCAAACTGTAAACAATTTTGTAAATTGTAATTGGAGAGGGAAGTATGATTTTTAATACGGAGATAAAAGAAAACGAAAGGCGCCTTGCAATTGAACTTTGTAACATTATATTGAAAGAGCGCGAAAAACTGGTGTTTGTGTGTGTGGGTACAGATAGGGTTGTTGGGGATTGTTTGTCGCCAATAATAAGCCAAAAAGTAAAGGCGTTAAATTTAAAAAATGCCATATTTTATGGTGATTTGGATAAACCAATAACATACGCCAATTTGCGTGATAATTTAAATGAAATTAAGAAAGCGCACCCCTATAGCAAGTTAATAATTGTGGATAGCGTGTTGGGCGAGGCTGACGAGGTGGGTTGTGTAAAATTAGAAAAAAACGGCGTATTAATAGGTGGTGAGTATCACAGTGGAGTGTATGCGGGAGACTATCATCTTTTGGGTGTTGTTAATGCGCGCGGAATAAACAGCCTAACATTTTTAAAAAGTGTGCGATTAAAAAACGTTGTTTGCATGGCAAATTTTATTTATAACAGCATAAATTTAGCATACAAATATTGCATTGTATAAAATAAAAAACCTCCTAAAAGCATCAAATTTTATAGAATCCCTTTTGAAAAATTTGAAAAAAAACAAAGAAATGACTATATTACAATTTAAAATTGTATAATAATTACAAGAAAATTAAAAATAAGTGTACAAAAAAAATTATTTATGCTACACTTATCGTACAAAAATGTATGCAAAAGGAGATTTTAACTTGAATAACAAACCTAAAAAGAAATCAATGCAAGGCTGGATTACACTATTTGTAATTTTATTTGCGTTTATATTAGTGTTTTGGATAGCGGGTGGAGATGTTAGCGGAAGACAACTTTCCCTAAACGAGGCACAAAACTACATTAGAAGTGGTGAAATAACCCACATTTATGCGAAGGGTGGAATAGCAAAAATGCTTTCTAAATCCTCCGACATTAAAGCAAGCGAATTCCCCGATAAAGCGGAATACTATTTTGAGTATACCTCGAATGATGACTTAAAATTTATAGACGAGTTTAACGAGATTGTGTTTCGTGTTAAAGCAGGGCAAGAAACAGACCCAAATGTAATTAACCAATATGGAGATTTTGCTCAAATTAACTATGTTAAAGCAAATCCTACACAATCCTTTATATCCACAATAGCGCCATATATTTCAGTTGTTATAATGGTGGTTATTGGCGTGCTACTGTTTAAAATGTTCAGCGGAAAAGGAAACTCAGTGGGCGCGTTTAACAAAAGCCGTGCAAAGTTGGTAGAAAAAAGCGATATTCGCTTTAACCAAGTGGCAGGCGCGGATGAAGAAAAGGAAGAAGTGCAAGAGATTGTTGAGTTTTTAAAGAATCCTGCAAAATTTAAGGCGTTGGGTGCGCGTATTCCAAAGGGTGTGCTATTAGTTGGGCCACCAGGAACAGGTAAAACACTTCTTGCAAAGGCGGTTGCAGGAGAAAGCAATGTGCCTTTCCTATCCACTACAGGTAGCGACTTTGTAGAGCTATATGTGGGTGTGGGCGCGGGCCGTGTGCGTGACCTATTTGCAACAGCAAAAAAGTGCGCTCCTTGTATTGTATTTATTGACGAAATTGACGCAGTTGGCCGTCAAAGAGGCGCAGGCCTAGGTGGCGGAAATGATGAAAAAGAACAAACACTAAACCAACTTTTAGTAGAAATGGATGGTTTTGAAAGTAACGATGGCGTTATTGTGCTGGCAGCAACAAACCGCGCGGATGTTTTGGATCCAGCGCTATTGCGTCCGGGTAGATTTGATCGTCAAATTTATGTAAATGTTCCAGATGTGCGTGGCAGAGAGGGCATTCTTAAAATACATGCTAAAAACAAACCTATTGACGAAAGCATTAGTTTTCAAGATATCGCCCGCCTTACAAGCGGATTTACGGGCGCTGACCTAGAAAATGTGCTTAACGAAGCAGCCATTTTGGCAGCACGTGCAAACAGATACACAATTAACATGGAAGACATAACCGAGGGTATTAACAAGGTGTTAATGGGACCTCAAAAGAAAAGTAGGCTTATTACCCCTAAAGATAAACTACTAACCGCTTATCATGAAAGTGGCCACGCTATTTTGGCTAAAAAACTTGATAGTGGAGAAGACGTTCATGAAGTTTCGATTATTCCGCGTGGAATGGCAGGTGGCTACACATCTACTCGCCCAGCGGATGATAACGAGCACTATACCTTAAGCCGCTTAAACAACCGCATTTGCATGCTTATGGGCGGAAGAATTGCTGAAGAACTTAAGTTTGGTGACATAACCGCGGGTGCAAGTTCGGATATTAGTAAAGCCACTGAAATTGCCAGAAAAATGGTTGTTGATTGGGGCATGAGTGAGAAGTTGGGATTTTTAAGCTTTGGCAAACAAAACGAGGTGTTTATTGGCAGAGATTATCAAACTCAAGTTAACTACAGCGAAAACACCGCAGGTATTATTGATAGCGAAATAAAACGCATTATAGACGAGAACTATAAAAAAGCCACTGAAATTTTAAAAGAAAATATGGACCTTATGGAAAACATGGCAAACTTGCTTTTGGAAAAGGAAACCATTTATCAAAAAGAAGTGGAAGAAATTATGCAAGGCAAGGATTATAAGGAAATTATTAAGCGCATAGACAAAGAAGAACGCGCACGCAAAAGAAAGAACGAAAGCGCACGCAAGGAACAAGAGCGCGAACATACCTTAAAAATGCAACTACTAAAAGAGCAAGCAGCCGAGGCGCTTAATAATGCGGGCGTAATTTCCAAGGATGAACTAGAAAAAATTAAGGAGCAAAGCAAGCAATTAAAAGCGCAACTTGCAGCATCTGCACCTAAAAAGCGTTCGGCAAAAACAAACTTGGAAGTAACAAAGCCTGAAGAAAACAACGAAACAAAGGTGGAAAATTCTTTAGAAAGCAACACAGATGAACCTAAAAAAGATGATAAGCAAGAAAAAGAATAACATAACTAATTTATATTTGACAATGTAAGCCAAAATTTTGTATCATAAATAACAATACTTAAAAGAGGACAATATGAAAAAAGTAATATCTATAATTATTTTATCGCTTGTGGGCTTGTTAATAACAGCCACCGTTGTGTTGGCAATTGTTCCAATTACAACGTATAACCCGGTGTCAAGCGATGTTAACTATGTTGTGGTTTACAAAAATTCTGCAACAAACTATAACATGTATTTAAAGGACTCGGAACAGGCAAAAAAACTTGTGGAGCTTAATGAAAAAAGCCACAAGCAAAACATTCTTTCAACCATGTTCCAAGGTGCACTTGGAAACAAAGCGCAGTTGGAAAAGGTTAATCAGGCAAACATTTCTTCTGTTTTGAATTCAAGTAATGCGGGCTATTTTGTAGAATTTAACTACGACAATGCCGAAAGAACACTTCAGTGGGAAGGAAAAGACTATGTTTATAAAGATGGCACAGCCGATAAACTTGCCATGTACGACAAACTTGTTGTTGCTATAAACGACACTTCTAGTTTTGCAAAAATTACTGTTTATGTTGTAAATGAAGGCAAATATATGTTTAAAATTACTACTCATGCACATCAAAATGAATTATTTGATTATATTTCCCAAATTTCATTTCCAAGTGAATCAGCAAACTAAAAACATAAGCAAACTATTATAAAAAAGTTTATTACGAATATAATCTAAAGCAAAAAACAACACGGACCTGTGTTGTTTTTATTTTAAAATTTTTTTTATAAAAAACCTTATTTATTTAGAGTTTAAAAACGAAATTGCTTGTATAACCCTAAATAAATAAAGCGTAGCCAATATTTGTGATTTACAACAAATACAACTAATAAGGACTATCAATAATAACCTTAATGTCGTTTAGGCATTGCTCGGTGTTGTAATACCCTTTGTTTATTGTTTTTACAATTTCGTTATAGCGTTTTAATCCCTCTTCCGCATTATTACACAAATGCAGATTACAATGACTGCACTTTTTTGTAACCTCTAGCATTACACCGTCTGGCATTAATCTGTTTAATATTCTTGTTAACTCTATAATTTCATATTCCATTTGTTTACCCATATATAGTATAATGGAAGAATTCTTCCAAAGTCAAATAAATTTTGCATATTAACCTATAATAAAATTATGAAAATAGGAACAACAATTAAGTACTTAAGAGAAAATGCAGGCATTTCGCGCAAAGAACTAAGTGAAGCAATTCAGGTGGATGTTAGAACAATATCTTATTGGGAAAACAATATAAATGAGCCCAAAGCAAGTTATGTTGCTAAATTATCTGTATTTTTTGGTGTGTCTGCAGATTATTTGTTAGATATTGAAAAGGATGGCAATTAACTTTTGGTGTTTGTTGTCGTTTGGATATATGTGGAACAAACTAACAAACTTAATTAATATTAACAATTCAAGTTAAAAATAAAAAACATTATCTACTTATAGATAATGTTTTTGTTTTTAATACTTTAAAATTTTACGTTAACAAGTTTTTTATTTAACTTTGTAATAATTTTTTATTTTTATTGGCTTTTTGTAAATACAGCCCAAAAAAATCGCCACAATCTACTTTTTTATATTTGTTTAAAAGGTCAACAGGACTGCTTGCAAACCCTTTTTCTATTAAAAGCTCGGTGGCAAGCCCGCCCATAACATAACTTTCAAACAAGCCCGCATATTGTGTAATTGTAATTAGTATTTGGTGTGCCTGGTCGGCAGGAAATATTGAAAGTAAATATCGATTTAGCTCTTCTAAAGAATGTTTGTAATTGCCTTTTAATAAAAAACTGCAAATTTTGCTATAAACTGTTTTGTAATTGCGCGTGTAGCCGCTAGGTTTGTAATGCCAAGCAGTAAAAGTATCCCAGCCGTTTAAAAAGAAGGTTGCACCACAGTCAAAATTTTTGTTGCTTTTAGGTAAAATGCTGTTAAATAAATGCGCTCTGCCAGGGTAAATATTAGCGTAAATATCATGTCGCAAAGACTCTAACTTAAGCGTATTTTCGTTGGTAGAAATAGTGTACAAATCGGCATTTCCAACATAAAAATGCATGCTATTCAAGTGTCCGCGGCCTTGGCCTAAGTGTTTGTTTATAACAATATCTTGAGTAGCCATGTCGCCAAAAATTCCGTGTGCCAAATAGTCCTTTTTAAGGCTTTCAATAATTTCTTGCGCATAACTTACATACTTTGTTGGCTGAATTTTAACATCCGCAGTTTCTACAATTTTGCGCTTGGAATATTTTATAATTTTGCGTTTTACTGGTGTAAATAGCCCGCCTAAAACCAGTTTATAAAGTGGCATACAAGGATTTTTTATGCAAGGTTGTTTGGTTGCGACTGTAAGCATGTCCAGCAAAAATTCGCTGTGCTCATAAAACTCGGTTTTTATGCGATTGTAATAATGACCTTGCAAACACTTTGGACAATACATTATATCATATTTGCGTTTAGAAACTACTTCCTTAAAGTGGGCAATATCAGCAGATTTACACAACTTAAACGCGTTTAGTAATTGTTCTAGTGAATAATGCTTACGATAAAAAGCAATTTCCGCGTCCAAAATTTTGCGCTCTGCAGAACCATGCAAAAACGAAAAGTGTTTTACACTTCTGTAAATGTCGTTATTAAACGGCAATTCTTTTTTCCAATTTTTCTCTTCATATGTATTCATGTTTTAATTATATTAAATATTTAGCAAATTGTGAAATATTTAAAGCGGTTATTTTTGTAAAAGTTTTGTTAAATATTCCTTAACAGCGTTGTGTGTTACAGGTTGGGTGTAAAGATGGCTAATGTTTGCAAGCGCGTATCCCATAGGATTTCCCATGTCGTAGCGCTTTCCCTTAACAACAATCCCGTAAGTGTCCTGGTCCTTAAAATACTCGTTAAGCGCGTCAGTTATTGGAACTTGCTGTGTTTTGGAAGTGGATATATGGCAAAAAATTTGCGGCGTTAGCACATATCCCCCCAAGTTGCATAAATATCGCTTGGCAACAAAATTTTTAGGCTTTTCATGTACACGCGTTAACTTTAGCAGTTGTTCTGAATTTTCAAATTCTAGCATGCCGTACTTGTGTGCGTCCTTTTGTTCCACCTCAAACAAGCCCATAATAGGTGAGTGAGACTGGGCGTATGCCTGGCGCAGTTGGCATACAAACGAGGGTGTGTTTTCTATTATTTCGTCCCCATTCAGCAAGTAAAAGGGTTCGTTACAATATTTTTTTGCACTCAACAGCGCGTTCCCTGTGCCCAGTTGGCGCTTTTGATACACAAAGTTAATTTTTATATTGCGCATTCTTTCAAATACAGTGTAGGACGGAGTGTTTTGCAGTATCTTTTGCCATTTTTTACTAAACGAAAAATAATCCGCAATACACTCTTTGCCCTTGCGTATTACAAAAGTAATTTCCTTAACGCCATTTTTCATAAGGTCATCAACAAGCACTTGCACAATGGGCGTGTCGTAAAGAGGCAAAAGCTCCTTTGGCACACCTTTGCAAACGGGCATAAAACGCGTTGCAAAACCACCACATAAAATAACCGCTTTATTTATCATAAACAACCTCCCTATAAAGCGGACAAAAAGCTAATGTTTGACACGCTTTTTTTGATATATAAGTTTATATGAAAGTTTGTCGAATTTAGTCATAAATATGCTTGTGTAACAATAAAATATTTGTAGCAAAAGGGACGCTTCTTATTGACATTCATACGCATGTATTATATAATATAAAAGTTAAAATGCACAAAGAGGGTTTTTAAATTGGCACGACAAGCAAGAAAAACAAGCCAAATAGGCGTTTATACGGTTGTTTTACGCGGAAAATCTGATATATTTGCTAATAACAAAAATAAGCAAATGTTTTTTTCGTGCTTGGATAGCAAAGTGACCTACGGAATAAGTATTTTAGCCTATGCAGTTGGCAAAAAGGATGCGTATTTGGTTGTTAAGGAAAATGAAAAGTCCTTAAGCGAATTTATGCGCAGTTTTTCGGTTAAGTTTGCAAGTGCTTACAACAAAATAAACTTGCATTTTGGAAAGGTGTTTTACGATCGTTATTTAAGCGAGCCGTTAAACACAGCGCAGGAGGTTTTGCAGGCAATTAAAAGCATACATTTATTAGAAACCAATCGTGCGCTAAAGGGCGAGCATGCATATGTTACAAGCTTGAAAAATTATTTTGATAATTGTCTTATTGATGCTTCGTATGTGGTGGGGGAAATCTCTAAAGAGCAGTTTTATTCATTACACACAAAACAACAAAAGTCAGCAGTGTTAAAAGTTAAGTTAGACAAACCTAATGACGAGTTTGTTATTAACTATATCTACCGCAAATACAACATTAAAGTTTCTGATATAAACAAGTTAAGCAAAAATAAAATAACCTCTATATGTGAGGATGTTTTGCTTGCAACAAAGGCCAGCGCAAGACAAATTGGCAGACTGACCGCGTTGCCACTTAGATTTTTGTGGTCACTAACACAAAAGAAAAACACAAAAGGAGAAAAAACATTATGACAAAAAGACGATACATAATCAACTTTTCTATAATACTTATATTGGCTGTTGCCACGGGCTTGTTTGCGGGCAACTATTACAATACCAATTATGGACGAAATGTTCTTGCTCCAAATGTTAGTGAAGCAGTGGTTAGGGGAAACGACCTTACAGTGGCATTAAAAAAGGCCAAAGGAAACACACCAGAAAATCTTTCTGCCACCGAAAATTTTGTTGTTGCAGAAAACATACTAAACAATCGTACAGCGGTAAAAAAAGAAGTTAGGGGTGAAATTTCTGCTGCGGGAATCAAACAAACATTAGTAAGCCAAAAAATTCTTGTTAATGGTGATGTATATGCGGATAAAATTAGCGCAAGTTCCATGGTTAAGGTTGCTCAAATGGACTACTACAAAACAGGCACAACTAGCGTAAACATTTATGACGGCAAAGTAACAAGTTCCACAACTGCAACTTGGCCAACGAAAGCTTCTAAAACAGTTAGTTTGGACGAATACAAAAGCACCTACGGAATTTCGCCAGAGCGCATGATATCGCTAGTTGTGGGAACAAACACTGTGGTGGATGAAAGCCCCGTTACTAAAAACGAGCAAGGCAATTATACTGCTACCATTACGCTGGATACAAACTATTCAGTTATGAATTACATGTACGAAATTCAGGCCACAGCTGGATCAAAAAAACTGCCTTATTTTAAAAGCGTTGTGCTAACCTACGAAATTGATGAAAATTGGAATTTGATTAGCTACACTACTACAGAAGTTTATGATGTTTCAATTGCTGTTTTGGGGTTTACAACCTGCAAAGGCACAATAAATAATAGTTTTACTTATGAGGATGTGGAAATTCCACAAATATAATTAACCTTTAAGGTTTTGGTGAGAATATGAAAAAAACAAAGAAGTTAAAAAAGAAAGTTAAGTTTTCTTTTAGGCGTATGTTTGTTTATGTGGCAACATACATTTTGTGCACTGTTATGGTTGCGGGTATTGTTGTGCTTTCGGCAAGCAACAGCTATTCGGGTTCTAGTCCTATACTTTCCAAACCCGAACAATCGGCTTTAGGGCAAATGGTAAACAATATTATGTCGTTAAAAGACCTGTCTGCGCAAATTAGCGCCAGCGTTAGCCAAAACGGCAAAACTGTTTCGCTAGATATTAGCGGAGATGTTGTTTTATACGATGGATTTACGGGTGCAGAGCTTAACCTTAATGCAGGCATCGAGGCCGAAGAAAAGCGCTTTAGCGGAAACATTGTTTACAAAAACGGAACATTGTATCTTGCGGGCGGGAACGCAAATATTAGTTTTAAGGCAGATAGTGCTATGCAGGGTTTGGGTGCAGTGCTTGCTATTGCAGGTGTGGGCAACCTTAATGGCTTGTTGGATAATTTTGACATGTCGTTAATAACCTCGCTAGAGCAAAAAATTGTGGAAGAGAAACTAGACAATGGCACAAAACTTTTACTTGCAATAACCGATAGCGTAGATGTAGAAATTTATACGGATAGCAATTACAACTTGCAAAAAGTTGAGTTGTTGGATTTTAAATATAACGACCTAACTATTAATGCAACAATTGTGCTTAACAAAACAAACTCGGGCGTTATTGTTAGTGAACCTAGCAACTATATGGATGTTTCGCCAGCGTTCACACTGCTTCGCGGAGGAGTTAAACTTGCAACTGCGGATTACTTAAATATCAAAACTGCAGTTGGGGAATTTGCTTTTGATGCAAACATTAACCTTAACACCCAAAACGTTGTATTAAAAGGAAGTGCTTTTGGTGTAAATGGTGCGCTTTACTATACCCAAAACAAAATGTATTTAGACGCGCCAATTGTTAAATTAAAAACCGACTGTAAGGATGTGGTAGAACTTTTAAAAGAGTATATTGCAGACATCCCAGAAAAAGAGGCTGTGTCTTTTGTGTTTGGAGCACTTAACTCACTTAAGGAAATTGACCTATCGGCATTAGGAAATATCAACTTTGAGGCAATTACACAACAAGGTAACAATATTTGCCTTAACTTAAATGATGTTAAAATTGATTTTACTATTTACAAAGATTACATAACCCGCGTTGCGTGCACATTTAATGGCACGGAATATGCGGTTAATATTAGTTACAACGAGTTTGAGTTTAACTTGCCAGAATATAACTACATAAATGTGTTTGACTTGGCAGACTTTGTAGAACCAGTAAAAAACATGATAAATGGCACAGGTATAAGTGGAAACTTAACCTTAAATTATGGTGAGTATAATTTAGACGCAAAAGTTGTTGTAAATTACAACCCACTACAAGTAGAGTTATACACTAATATTCTTGGTGCAGAAATAGCAGTTGTTTATTCAAACGACACTTTCTACCTAACCCTAAACGACAGCAAGTTATGTACAACTACACAATCACTAACCACACTTGCTGGTTATATCTGTGGTGCATTGGGCGTAGAAAAGGATAATCTTGTTCCGTCGGATGTTTTGGAGCAGGTTAAGGGATTGGCTTCTACTTTACAGCATTACATTACCCTTGTAAAAATGGATAATGTTTACGAATTTATGTTTGCTGATGTTTGCACTGTGGTTGCAATTAATAACAAGCTACTTGATTTTGGTGTAAGTTATGCCAACGCAAGTGGAGTGTTTAGCACCACAAGCGTTAATCCACAAATAAGTGCAATAAATAGCGCTGAATACGAGCCTGTTACTGTAACAAAAGCGGGTTTGGATGAGATTGTAAACAACCTTAAACAAACCGCATACGAACTTGATGTTAATTTAAATATTGCGGGCGAGAATGCTGATGTTAATATTAAAATTGACTTTGATGGTGAATTGCTTGTACAACTTTCCACCACACTTTACGGCTATGATGTTGTTGCGATTTTGCAAGGTGACGAGTTGTTTGTAAATGTGGACGAAAACATTAAAATTACGGGCAAACTTATTGACCTAAAAGATGTAATTGAAATGCTTAAGCAAGAAATTGCCAACAATCCAAACACCAGCACGCTAAATGCTGACCCAACCAGCAGTAACGACATGGAAAAACTGCTAAATGTTATTGGCGGGTTAGATATTGCAAATATTGTTAAAAATATTAACCTTTCTACGCTAAACATTTCTAGCACGGGTGTAAGCTTTAGCGCACAAGACCTTTTTGGAAACGGCGAAAGTATATATCTTGCGGTTAGCTACGCAAACAACAAAGTAACGGCTGTGGGTGTAAAGTATAACGATTACAATGTTAATGTTTCGTTTGATAGCCTTGCGCAAGAAATTGTAAAGGTTACACCTGAACAAAAAGAGGAATATGTTAGTGTAAACTCGCTTGCTGAGTTTGTTATATATGGCAAGAACACTTTCTTAAGCGAGTACATCACGATTGAGGGCAGTGTTAACATAAACGAGCAGATTGTAGATTACGTTGTTAATTTGCACAATGCGGATGACTTTAGTGTTCGTGCTACTTTAACATACAAAAACCGCAGTGTAGAACTTGTATTTATAAACAGTGTTGTGTACATCTCTGCTTACAACCTTAAACTTTTAGTTAATCTTAATGAAATTGAAAGTTACAAAGACCAATTGTTTAAGCTTTTGGGAGTTACTGCAAACGAACTTGACTTAATTGGGCTTGTTGGCGAATTGCAAGAGTTTGATGCGCAAAACGCACTAAACTACATTAGTAAATTTGCCGAAAATGACGGAACACTTAAATTGTCGTTAACGAATGGCATTTCAGCGCAAATAACTGCACAAAACAACCGCATTAAAAGCATCGCAATTTCTTACAAAGACATTAGCACCTGTGCACAACTAAACTATACTACTTTTGAAATTGATGTTAATGCACAACAATACGAAAATGTGCTTAACTATTTAGATATGATTAACCACATAAAAGACGCTGTTTTAAACACTTTTGCGGGTGAAATTATGTTTAATGGTTTTGGCTATAACATTACTTTTAACTATGCTGCTGATTTAAACGCAAAACAAATTTATGCAAATAGTTGCTTAAATGGCGTGGAAATTAATTTCCATTACATGGAAGGATATTTGTACATTGAGGTTGAGGAGTATAAACTTTGCGTTGCTGTAAACGATATTGGCGCATTTGTGGAATGGCTACAAGTAAAATACAATCTTGATTTAAATATTCAATTACCACAAATTGATGCAAACAAACTTGTAGCAATTGTTGATGGGTTGATTAAAGATATTACGCTTAACAACGGGGAACTTACAGCAATTTACAACGAATATGTTGTTAAGTTGTTTGGAAATACTCGCTTTGACAATCTTTTGATTACCACACCAAACTTTAGTGCGGGAGTTACAATTGATAATACACAAGCACATTTGCCTAGCGTTAACACGGCGGATTACAACAATATTGCCCCTGCGCTTAATTTGGCAAAAGCCCTAATTATGCTAACGGAGCAATCATATATTAATTGCGATGGTCAGTTTGATGATGTAGATGTTAGCGTTAGTCTTAACCTTAACACATTAAACGCTGTTGCTAACACAAGCATGTTTGGAGTTAATGCAGATTTATACTACACAAACGGCAAAGTATATGTAGATGCCTCTGCATTAAAACTAGTGGCAGATTGTGATGACATAGCAGAGCTAGTAATTTCTGCTTTGCCAAATGGTGAGGCTAAAGATGTTTTTGCTTCTATGTTTGCAATTTTGGATAGCACTCAAATTGACTATGCGGGCATTTATCAAACTGGCAATATAATATCAATTGACCTTGTAGATATGATGCTTAACTTTACTATAAATAACAATCTTATTACCCGTGCTGCGTGCACGTTTAATGGCACGGAATATGCGGTTAATATTAGTTACAACGAGTTTGAGTTTAACTTGCCAGAATATAACTACATAAATGTGTTTGACTTGGCAGACTTTGTAGAACCAGTAAAAAACATGATAAATGGCACAGGTATAAGTGGAAACTTAACCTTAAATTATGGTGAGTATAATTTAGACGCAAAAGTTGTTGTAAATTACAACCCACTACAAGTAGAGTTATACACTAATATTCTTGGTGCAGAAATAGCAGTTGTTTATTCAAACGACACTTTCTACCTAACCCTAAACGACAGCAAGTTATGTACAACTACACAATCACTAACCACACTTGTGGATTATATTAAAGATTACTTTGATGTAGAAACAAACACCGAAATTTCGGCAGAAGATGTAGAAAATATAAAAGATGCCGTTAACGCATTGGATGCATATATAACCTTTATTAAAACTGATGATATTTATAAATTTATGTTTGAGGGTGTTACAACTAGTATTAGCGTTAACAATAACCTACTAGATTTTGGTGTAAGTTATGCCAACGCAAGTGGAGTGTTTAGCACCACAAGTATTAATCCACAAATAAGTGCAATAAATAGCGCTGAATACGAGACTATTACTATAACAAAAGCGGGCTTGGATGAGTTTGTAAATAATATTAAACAAACCGCATACGAGGCAAATGTTCAAGTTAATCTTTTGGATAGCGTAATTGATATTAGTGTTAAAATAGACTTTACAAATGGCTTGCTTATAAACCTTGATACCACTGTTTATGACTATAATGTTGCTGTTGTGGTGCAAGGTGATGAATTATACATAAATGTAGATGAAAACATTAAGGTTAGCGGAAAAATAACCGAGCTTGATGTTATTATTCAAAAGCTTAAAGACGAACTTTCTAACCAATCACAAACAAGTGCTCTAAACGCAAGTGCAAATACGGATGACCTTAACAACTTGCTGGACGCACTAATGAATTTGGATGTAAACACAATACTAAACAACATAAATCTATCCTCGTTAAACGTTACAACTAGGGGTGTAAGTTTTAGTGCAGATAACCTACTTAACTCTGGTGAACACATTTATTTTGCTGTAAATTATTCAAACAACCGCATAACTGCGCTTAATGTGGGCTTAAACGATGTTGTTCTTAACGCACAACTTAACGAGCAGGTTACAAAGCCTGTTGAGCTTTCGGCCGAAGAAAAGGCAAAATACACAAACATAAGCACTCTTGCGGACTTTATTATATACAGCAAAAACACCTATTTAAGCGAGTATATAAATCTTAACGGATATGTTAAGGTGAATGGTGTTCAAGTGGCATACAGCGTTAACTTGTACAACAATCCAAATCCTGTGCTTTCTGGCTCAATTGAATACAACGAGCGCACATTAAACTTTGTTTATATTAACAATTTAGTGTATTTAAAAGCATACAACCTTAAGTTAAAGTGCAACGTTAGTGAAATTGCAAATTATAAGGATGACATTTTAACCTTGCTAGGAATTTCGGCTAACGCTTTAGACTTTAGCGATATAACCAATACAATAAATGAGTTTGATATGCAAAATGCGCTAAAATACTTAACCAAATTTAATGCAAACGATAACCGCTTAATTGCGCAAATTAATAACGAGTTTGATGTTGAAATTTTGGGTGAAAATAGCAAATTATCCGCGTTAAAATTAACCTACAAAAATGTTGAGGTTAGTGCCAGCGCAACTTACAATTATTTTGAAGTATCACAGCCTGTGACTGCAGAATATGTTGATATTTTAAGTTATATCGATTGGGCAAACAACACCAAAAACACATTAATGGGCAACATTAGTGGGGATATTACTATTGGTGTGGGTGCAAATGTGTTTACGCTAAACTACATTGCAAATATTTCCCAACAAAAAGCATATGTTTACACAACTATACTAGAAAAACAGGTTAGTGTTTATTTACAAAACAACTGCTTATATGTTGCGGTTGACGGTTACAAATTAAGTTTTGAACTAACGCAAATTAACGAATTTTTAACATGGCTAAATACCACATTTAATTTGGATGTTACTTTAAACACAAATATAAGCGTAACAAATTCCGAAATTATAGCGTTGGTGGATGGATTGTTAAAGGATATAACCCTAACACAACATGAGTTTGTGGGCAAATATATGGGTTATACGTTAACATTATCGGGTGAAACCGAGCTAACAAACATTGCGCTTGTGGGTGATGGCGTTAGTGCAAACATGCAGGTTTATGGCACGCAAAACAACTTACCATCTTTAACGGTGGCAGAGTATCGCCAGTGGGATTTAACCGCCGACATTATTAGTAGCGTGTATGACCTTGTGGATAACACCACATTCAATTTGGAAATGAACCTAGTTCTTAACGAAAATACTTATAAGGCGTTTGCTCATATTGATTTAAATAGCAATATAATAAAACTAAATACAAGTATTTCAGGATATGAGCTTAACATTATATATCAAAACAACAACATATATTTAGATGTTGACGGCTTAAAATTATACGATAGTGTAAACAACCTAAAAGAAACCTTAGCCTACTTAAGCCAGTTGTTTAACATAGATTTATCGGGCAGTGAAACTGCGTTTAGTGGGCTAGAAAACTTTAATATTAACGACATTTTCACAACCATTAAAATTAACTATTTTGGTGAGGGCGAAAATTATGTTAACCTTAATGTTAAGGATGTGCTTAACCTAAAAGAAACTTTAGAAATAACAGACGAAACCCTTGTTGATGTAAAATTATGGCATACAGATGGCGTAGTTAATAAAGTGGATATTAGTAGTATGGGCATGCAGCTAAGCGTGGCACTACTTGAACAACAAGAGGTTAAGCCACTAACCGAACAAGAGATTAACGAGTACACAACAGTTATTTCGGACCTTAACAATTACACCGAGCGCCTAATTAACAGCTATCAAAGTGTTAAAACGGACAAAGGCTATGCAATTTCAGGCGATATTGCGGTTAGATACTCTAAATTAAAACTGCAAGGAAAGCTAACATTAAATGTTGTTAACGACAAAATTTACGCTCATATTAGTTCGGATGCTTTTGGCGTTAACACAAACATCTATCTTGTAAACAACCAAGTGTATGTGGATGTTGCGGGCTTAAAAATTTGCATTAGTATTAGCGAGCAGGATATTAACTATATTATTGATTGGGTTAACGAAAACTTTAACACCAACATTCAATTCAAGTTCGAGGGTTCTATGTTACAGGTTAAAACCCCAGCACTTAGGGATGTAATTTTTGACCTTACCGAAAACAATTTTGGCATTGGAATTACAAAATATGTTCTAGGCGGAAACCTAAATACCGAGTTCTTGGATTTAATGTTAAATCTAGAATTTATGCAAGATACCTTGGGTGCAATTGACATAACAACTAATGTAACAGACGACAACACGGTTATTTACGACCAAGGTTATGCATCTGATGCATATGACTTTGAAAGCGAGGCAAGCAAAAAGAAAAACCTAATCATGCGTATTAACGAACTTGCGTTTGGCGCAGGTGTGGATAGCACGGTTTGGGGATTTGATGTAAACGGAAACATAACTGAAATAAATGGCGAAAGCGTAGTGGTTTATAACAGTTATGATAAAGTACTTGATGTTGTAGAATATGCGCTTAACTTCTATAAGTCAGGAAATCTTGACTTTAGTGCCGACCTGATTGTAAACGAACAAGTGGGCGAGACTGTTAGACCGGTTGTGGCGCTTAACAACGGCAGAATTTACACAGCACTAACGCTGGACGATAAACTTGCCGTAACTGATGGCGAACTTTATGCAGGTGGCGAGTTAACCGAGTACAACTACACTAATCCAAATGAAGAGCCTAGTGTAACGCACTCTATTAAGGCTTATTATGATAACTCATACTTGTATGCAAGTTACACGCATAACAAAAAGGTGTTTGATGCATCTTCTTCATCTACTGTTATTACAGAACAAGTAAAAACAAACGACCAATCCCTAAATATTAAAATTAGGAAAAACTCTATTAGCGAAATAGCGTCTATAGTTTTGCATGTTTTAAATATCGATCTTGGCTCGTTTGCTCAAAAATTAAATATTCCAGAATGCGACTTAGATGTTTCAAACTTCCACAACTTGTTGGGAATAAAACCAAATAACTCTGGCGAGCTTGTTAGTTCAGTTGATAGTTTGTTAAGTAATATTAGTGATATTGTAGCTATGGTTAAAAATATTAACTTAACTGTATTGAATAATCAAAGTACGTTTACAATTTCACTTAATGTAAACGGTCAGACGCTTGTTCTTACAATAAACTTTGTAGATGGGGTGCTTGATTACATTTCAGCAAACAATATCGCTGTGGGCAATTCTCGCACTTTGGATGTTGCAATTACACATAACGTAGCTAACACAGCGGAAGAACCAACGTTAGAAAAAGACTTTACTAAACTTTACAACACTTCAGACGAGCATATTGATTTAAGTGATGCAAGCAACTTGCTTAAGGCGCTTATTAACACATCAGCCATGAACGATTACTATATTTCAGGCAAGGTTGCATTAACATTTAATATAGTAGGATTAAATATAGATGCCGCAACAATTGATGTTGGTGTTCAGGTTAAGATTGTAGATGGCAAGCCAACCGCAATGATTTCTATTCAAAATATGCCAATAATTACTGGTTCGTTAATTCAACTTACAGGCATAAATAGCAATGGTGGCAATGGATTTGGAAGTAGAAAGCGCAATATAAACATTTATTTAAGGGATGATATTGCAATTATCCACACAAGCGATGAGGAATTTAGTAGCAGCGTGCCAAAATATGACCGCGTAACTAAAATTCCTGCAAGCGCAATATTTAGTAATATTGAATACTACTTGCAATATATGATGGGCTTTGGAAGCATGATAGAAGACCCAATTAACCAGTCAATAGAAAATGGCAGAAATCGTCCATGCGGAATTAATATATGTAATGTTATTAACTCTTTTGTTCAAACAGGAAATCAGTTTGATATGGCTATTAACCTAAGTGAATTGGCGTTTAGTACTGATATTGGAACAATGGCTGTATCACTTACAACCACTGCTATTGATGTTCTTGATGGCGAACAAACAAAAACTATGGATTATTTGCACAAAATGGCAGTTAATATCGACATCATGGGCATGATTAACATCCAAAATAGCTTAACCGACAACCCACTTGTATTGGATATTGGCAAGGAAGTAGATATTACGCCTATTGAAGCATTTATTAAAAAGTTTGCAACTACTACTATGTACCAGGAAAAAGTTAGTGTGGGTGGAGGAACATACACAACAACAAACACCGCTAGTGCTGGTGTGGACTTTGTGGTAAATGGCAACACAATTTCAACCACGGGCGAGGTTGGAACGCCAATTTCCTACCCTGGTGTTGATGTGATAACAAACACAACAGCAAATGGCAACCAGTTTACATACAATTTTGTAAGTGGTTGGTATACAGACGCGGAGCAGACTAATGAATTTACAACCATAAACTATCCACGTTTTGAAAAAGAAACCGCTTATGCAAAATGGAGTAGCTATACGCTTGTTAATGATTATACAGCAGCAACTATTCAATACAACGGCACAAAACAACTGCCAAGTCTTGTTAGTTATCAAACCACAAACGAAACAACCAAAGTTATAACTTACTACAACTTCTTAGGCTGGTCGTTAACACCTGGTGGAGAGTTGTTGGAAAGCACTAACATTCAGCCACAAGGAACAACCTTGTATGCTAATTGGAATGTTGTTGAAAAATTGCCTTATACATTTAACTTGTATGATAACAACAATACTTTACTTTATACAGAAATAGTAGGTGAGGGTGCTAACATTAACATACAAAACTTTAGCACTCAGGCGCTTAAATACTATACAGATGTTAACTGCACGCTTGCATATACTGGCGACTTTACTATGCCAGATGGCAACCTAAACCTATATGTACGCAAAGTAACACTAACCTTTAGTTTACAAACCTTTAGCGGAAATTCAGGCACAATTAAGTTCTATCAAAATGGATCAGAAGTTGGCACAAGTTTAACTTATTACGAGGGTGAAGTGGTTGACCTAACACAATTCTCGGCAACTTGGGAATATACTGAAGGCCTAATATTTAAAAGAAATTATTATTATGCTCATCTGGGTTGGTCGCTTACTACTGACGGAAGTGAAGCAACAGAGTATACAGTTGGCGCACAAGATGCAACTATATATGCTTTGTGGAATCAAACAGCAATAAAAAAATAGTAAAAAAGACAACGTGATGTTGTCTTTTTTAGTTAATACAATCATATATAAAATAATTGCGTTAAAAATTAAATTTTTGTATAATATAATCATTATAAAAGGAGAACATAAATGGAATTTAAAGATAGTAAAACATATAAAAATTTACAAGAAGCATTTGCCGGAGAAAGTATGGCACGCAATAAGTACTCTTATTATGCTAGCCAAGCAAAAAAAGACGGATATGAACAGATTTCTGCTATATTTGAAGAAACTGCAAATAACGAAAAAGAGCACGCAAAAATGTGGTTTAAAGAATTGCATGACGGCAAAGTGCCAGATACATTAACAAACTTGCTAGAGGCTGCTGCCGGCGAAAATGGCGAATGGACAGATATGTATAAAAGAATGGCAGAAGAAGCGCGCGAAGAAGGCTATTCGGCTATTGCTGCCAAATTTGAAGGCGTGGCAAAAATAGAAAAACATCACGAGGAAAGATATCGTAAACTTGCTGCAAATATCAAAAGTGAAAGTGTTTTTGCAAAGCGTGGCGAAAAGGTTTGGGTTTGCAGAAACTGTGGGCACATTCATGTTGGTAAAAAAGCACCAATGGTTTGCCCTGTTTGCGCACATCCACAAGCTTATTTTGAAGTTCAAAATGTTAGTTATGGCGACTAGTGATTAACTAATACAAATATAATAGTTAACAAAATTTATAAAAACTAAATAAATAATTATAAAACCGTAAAAAATTTAAATTTTTCTAATTTATATGTGCAAAAAACTAATATATTTTACTAAATTTTAATATACAAAAAACTTTTTATTGCAATTCTTAATAAAATATTGAAATTGTTTTTGACATATGTTAGAATGAAAAAAAATTAGGAAAATTTGCTATGTATTTTATAAATTTAGAGAAAATAAAAAATCCGCAAGATGTGTT
This sequence comes from uncultured Christensenella sp., assembly GCA_964564685.1. Classification (GTDB taxonomy): domain Bacteria; phylum Bacillota; class Clostridia; order Christensenellales; family UBA1242; genus UBA11490. The sequence continues at coordinate 232,438 of CAZMBC010000001.1, read as the reverse complement.
ATTTGTAGGCTATGGACGCGATAGCAAAAATGGTAATAAAAGACTGCTGGCTGCTATTTTGCGTGATGGAACGACAATCCCTATTACTAAACCGCAAGGCGTTTTGACTTGCCCAATAGAGCCTATTGCTGAATTTAAAAATGCAGTAGGGAGCATGTATATGGATAATTTTGCACCAATAAACTTATTTGGCGTGATTCAATATTGTGTTAATAAGGATTATTTTGAGCGTTTTAGCTTTAAGAAAAGCGAAAAAAATTCAAAGTTTACAGAGGTTAATGTAATTTTTAATAATAAATCTAAGTTTCACTTTTGCAACATAAGGGAAAGGGGCTTAGAGCAAGGTAAAACACAATTATTGGGTTTGCAAAAAGCAATTAAACAATATCAGATTGAAAAAAATGAAAACGAGCTAGGAAAATAAATATAATTATAACAAATAAAAAAGCCTACTAAAATTAGTAGGTTTTTTTTGTGAAAAATTTTTTTTAGTTTCCGTCGTTAAAATATAAAACACCAATTGTGTTTCTGCCACAATGCGACACAACAGTTGAGCCTGCTGTTGTATAATATATCTTTTTAAAGTTGCCCTTTGTTTCCACCACTTTTTTAACCTGTTCTATAAGTTCAGTATTCTCGGAAGAATAGGTTATAAAGCAATAGTCGCAACAAGGGGTGTTAAATTCAGACAAGGTGTCATCCGCATAATTTTTAGCGCACTCCATAATTTTTCCGCGATATTTTTTGTGCATTCCCATTGTGCCATTTTTAAGCACAATAGAAGGGTGAATTTTAAGGATGTTAGCACCAAGAAGTGCCAGTGATGAACACCTTCCGCCTTTATACAAAAAATCAAGCTTATCTATTACAAAACTTGCCTGAATACTCTTTGCACGTTCGGATAATTTTTCCGCAATTTCTTTTGCACTAAAGCCTTTATCACGTAGCTCGCACGCATATAGAACAAGCAAGCCACCACCTGAAGAAAGGCTTAAACTATCCACCATATAAACATTGTTAAAGTTTTTGCTTGCATTAACGCCATTAGAATACGAACAAGAAATCTTGCTTGAAATGCTTATAAAAACCAATCCATCTTCATTAGCATGTTCCTTAAAAAAGTTTTCAAAAGTAAATTCGTTAATTGCGGATGTTTTTGGCAGAATTTTGTTTTCGTCAACAAAATTAAAAATTTTTTCGCTACTAATATCCACGCCGTCGGTATAAGTTTTGTCGCCCAAAGTAATTTGAAAAGGCAATACGCTAACGCCAAGGTCTTTATACATTTGTTGGGTTAAGTCGGTTGAACTATCACAAGTAATTTTAACAGCCATATTTTTCTCCTAAAATTTATATCGATATGATTATATATTTATAAATTATATTTGTCAAACACTTAATAAATGTTTTACTTTCTTGCAAAATAATTTGTTTTATTGTACAATATTTGTTATGAAACAAAATCAAGAAAATAAAAACATCCACGCAGGTCACCGCCAGCGTTTGCGTGAAAATGTGGATAAAAACGGCCTACTAAACATGCATGACCACCAAGTTTTGGAATATATGCTAACTTTTGTTTTGCCTCAAAAAGATGTCAATGGCCTGTCGCATGCGTTAATTGAAAGATTTGGTTCGTTTTCAAAAGTGTTAGAAGCAGATACAATGCTTTTAAAAACGGTCAATGGTGTGGGTGATGTTGTTGCACATTTTTTACATAATTTTAGGGATATGTTTTACTTTTATCAACGCAACAAAGTGCGCACTGTTAACACTCTTTGGAAATCGGATGAAACTGTTCAGTATTTTTCTACTATACTATCAGGCAAAATTGTAGAGGAATTGCACTTGTTAGGATTGGACTCTAAAAACCGCATTGTTTATAGCAATGTTGTGGAGCGTGGAACATCTAACTTTTTAAACGTAACAATTCGAAAAATCACTAGCATTCTTATTAGCAACAATATCAGCAATATTATTATCGCACATAATCATCCAGCAGGTACAAGTTGCCCGTCTGCTTCGGACGACCAATTTACACATAACTTGTACGTGTCGCTAGGCACAAACGGAATACATTTGTTAGACCATATAATAATAGGCGAGGACGGATATTATTCATATTTTTCTAATGGCAAAATTGCAGATTATCGGGAAAAATATGGTGAAATGTTAGCAAAGTCGGACCTAGCACAAAATGCAGCAAAATATGTAGATACTTTAAAAAAAGATAAGGAATAAAAATGCCAAAAACATTTATTAAAAACGATAGGGGATTTGTGTGTCAAAACTGCGGAAAACAAGTTTCGCCACTTGGCTACACATCAAGAAATCATTGTCCGTTTTGCCTTTACTCGTTGCATGTGGATATAAATCCGGGAGACCGGGCAAATACATGCAATGGGTTACAAAGGCCTATAGGAATTGAAAATAACAGCAAAAAAGGTTATGTAATTATTTATAAATGCACCAGGTGCGGAAAAATAACCCGTAATAAAAGTGCACAGGATGATAATTTTGACCGCATTTTGCAGGTTTCTAGTCATAATTATAACAATAATGACTTTGAAAATTAATTATTGTTTGTTATAATAAAATTAACTTAAAAAAAGGTGTAAAAACTATGAAAAGAAACAATAGAAATACATTACTTTTAATTGCGGGCATAACACAAATTATAAAAAGTTTTGTTTATTGTGTGGTTATGCTAATTACTTCACTTTGCTTTGATATTATTGATTTAACAATTAAACGCAAAATATATTTAACACAAACCTATGCAATAAATCCAGAACTTGGCGAAAAGTTAATTACGCTAATTGTAATAGGAATTTTCCTTTTCTTAACTGTTGCAATTATGCTTAACTTTGCAAGTGGAATAATTTATTTGCAGGAAAGTAAAAGTGGAAACGCTAGTCTAAAAAATCGAGCGCTAATTATTGTAATGATGGTGCTATCGGTTATTGCACTAAACACACTAGTTTCAAGCGTGCTTGTTTTTGTAGCACTTCTTGTGGATAAGCAACAACCCGAAAGTGAGTTTTCCGAGCAACTTACTTCAGCCGAACTTAAGGCGCGTGTAACCGAAATTCAAAATCTTAAAAAAGAGGGCTCAATAAGCAAGCAAGAATATATTGATTTGCTTACAAAGTTGCTGGTGAAATAAAGATGTCAAAGAACAATAAAATTGCTTTAAAAGTGTCGGCGGGCATAAGTTTTTTTATGGCCTTTGTGGCAATATTCGCCGCTTTGTGCCTTGCGTTTAACTGGTTTGATATTCAACAGGTTTACAACGAAATTATTTTTAATGTTTTGGGTGAACGCATAACTTTGTGGCGAACAACCTACAAATATTTTGTTGTTTTCGAGGGGTTGTTTTCGGCAATTATTAATTGCTATGTGGGTTATGTGTACTTTAAAATTTCCAAAGTTAACGGTGTTCCGCTAGGTGTAAACAAATTGCTTACCTATTTGGCGTTTATTCAATTATTCTTTACTGCTTCTTTTCTTTCCGCAATAATAGCAATGTTTGTTGCAGGAAATATAACAAGAACACTAAACGGCAAAACATCTGAACATAAAGTAGATGATATGGAAGTTTTGGTAGTAAAAATAAACAACCTAAAAGAGCTAAAAAAACAAGGGAAAATTAGCGAGCAGGAATATGAGCAAAAGTTTAACGAACTGCTTGAGGCTAAAGTTAAAAACGATACAAAAGAGGTTTAAAATATGTTTGGCTTTAGAAGTGATGGTGTTTTGGTTAAGGGAATGGACCCAATTGACCAAATGATACCACAAATTATGCGCACGCGTAATGACGCAATGAATTTTAACACAGAGCCTATTCGCGTGGAAAATATGGATGAATGGATTAAGCAAAAGCACGAAAATGAGGGCGCTAGTTTTAACTATTTGCATATTGTTGTGGCGGGCGCAGTTAGAACTTATGCGCTAAGGCAAAAACTTAACCGCTTTGTTGTTAATGGCAGAACATATCAGCGTAACGGCTTGTATATGGCAATAACCACAAAGGTTGCCCTTAATGATGACTCGCCAGAGCTAACCACAAAAATTAGATTTACTGGCAGAGAAAGCATTTATGAGGTTAAGGAAAAAATAGACAAAGCGCTAAAGGAATCTTTAGAAGCAGATAGAAACAACGGTTCTACAAAAACAGCCACAAAAATAACCCGCATTCCAAACTTTTTAATGGGACTGGGCGTGGGATTTTTAAAGTTGATAGATAGATATGGGCTTGCTCCAAAATCACTAATTGATGTTAGTCCTTTCCATACAAGTTTTTATGTAACTCACCTTAAATCAATTAAGGGTGATTATGTGTTCCATCATTTGTATAACTTTGGCACTACGGGTATGTTTGTTTCTATAGGAAAAGAAAAATATGCACCATGTGTTAACCTAAATCAGGAGTTGGAGGTGGGCAAGGTTATGAACCTTGGCATTACTACTGATGAAAGATATTGTGACGGATTTTATTTTATGAAATCCTTTAGAATGTGGAAAGACTATTTACAACACCCCGAAAAGCTAGAAGAAATTTTGGATATTCCTCCAATCGAAAGCAAAAAAGAAACTAAAAAGCGCCTTAAACAAGAAAAAAAAGCGCAAAAGAAAGCCGAAAAAACAGCATTAAAAATGAAAAATTTAAAATAAGAACAAAGTAACCTCATAACGGGCATAGAGGTTTACATGCTAATATTTTTGGATTTATACATAATATAAACAGAAACTAATAAAGGAGCAAACCATGCAGGATATTATTTTAACAGGTGTAAAACCAACTGGTGTGCCACATATCGGAAACTATTTTGGGGCAATAAAACCCACATTAGACCGCGCTAATAGCGACAATCAAACATTGGTTTTTATTGCAGATTATCACGCACTTAACACAATAAAAGAGCCTAAACTGCTTAAAAAACTAACACAAGAGTTGGCTTGCGTGTGGTTGGCGTGTGGAGGGGATAACCCAAATATTACCCTATACAAACAAAGTGATGTGCCAGAGGTTTTTGAACTTAATTGGATACTTAACAATGTTACGCCAAAAGGCTTGCTCAATAGGGCGCATGCCTATAAAAGCGTTGTGGAAGAAAACCTTAAAGCAGGCAATGACCCAGACGACAATGTTAATATGGGGCTTTACAATTATCCTGTGCTGATGGCGGCGGATATTGTAAGCATGAACGCCACAAAAGTGCCAGTAGGGCTAGACCAAAAACAGCATATTGAAATAGCAAAGGAAATTGTGCGCGTATTTAACAATGCATATGGTCAAACTCTTGTTGCTCCTGAGGGAATAATAGACAATAATCTAAAAACTGTTGTGGGCTTGGATGGCAGAAAAATGAGCAAAAGTTACAATAATACAATTGAGCTTTTTTGCACAGAAAACGAACTTAAAAAGAAAATAAATCGCGTGATTACAAATAGCCAACTTCCGGGCGAAAAAAAGGATATTGATTGTTCAATTTTTAAAATTTACGAACTTTTTGCAACACCTTCTGAGCGCGAAAATATGATTAAATTGTTTAACGAGGGCATTGGCTGGGGCGAGGTTAAAAAATTAGTATTTGATGTGGCAAATCGATATCTTGCTCCTATGCGTGAAAAATATAATTACTATTTGCAACACCCTGAAATTGTTAATGACATATTGGAACAAGGTGCTAAAAAGGCAAGAGCCATAGCAAGCAAAACTCTTGCCAGAGTACGTAAGGCAATTGGAAAATAAATATAAAACAATTGGAAATATTAACAATATTGTATTATTAATATTAAAATTACAAAAAAACAACACCTAAAAGTGTTGTTTTTTGTTCCGTTTTTAAATAAATAAAAATTATTTGTTTAATAAATATTAATTTAAACTGAATTAATTAGTTAGCAGTAAAATATTCTATTAAATTCACAAAAATTTAATTAATTTCAGCGTAAAATAATTTTACGCTGAATATCCACTAAAATACTATTTTTTCTGCAATATAATCCTTAAGCTCATTTATGTTTAATCGAATTTGTTCCATGCTATCTCGGTCACGCAAAGTAACGGTGTCGTTTTCAAGTGTATCAAAATCTATTGTAACGCAGTATGGCGTGCCAATTTCATCCTGACGTCGATATCTTTTGCCAATAGAGCCAGCTTCGTCATAGGTGCACATAAAGTGTTTGGAAAGAAGTTTATAAACCTCTTTTGCTTTTTCGCTTAAGTTTTTTTGCAAAGGAAGCACCGCTACTTTGTAAGCGCTTAGTGCTGGGTGCAAGCGCATAACTACACGAGTTTCGCCACCCTCAAGTTCCTCTTCATCATATGCATTGCACAAAACTGCAAGCATAAGCCTATCTGCACCAATAGAGTACTCTACCACATAAGGAATGTATTTTTCGTTTGTAATCGGGTCTAAATATAGCATGCTTTTGCCTGAAAACTCTTGATGACGGCTTAAGTCGTAATTTGTGCGGTTATGAATTCCGTTAAGTTCTTGCCAGCCCATTGGGTACAAATATTGAATGTCACATGCGGCTTTTGCATAGTGCGCTAGTTTGTCGTGGTCCTTAAAACGCAAACTATCTTTATTAATTCCAAGGTCAATTAAAAAATCCAACGCTTTTTGTTTATATTCGTTATAAAAATGTGTATCTTGGCCTTCTTTGCAAAACAATTGATGCTCCATTTGTTCAAACTCAATTGTTCTAAAAATAAAGTTGCCCGGTGTAACCTCGTTTCTAAAAGACTTGCCCACCTGCGCAATTCCAAAAGGCACTTTTGCACGGGTTGTTCGCTGTACATTTAAAAAGTTAACAAACTCACCTTGCGCAGTTTCGGGGCGCAAATAAATTTTGTTTTGTCCCTCTTCAGTAACTCCTCTGTTTGTTTCAAACATAAGGTTAAATTGACGAATAGGCGTCCAGTTGTGTTTTCCACATTTAGGACAGCAAACTTTGTGTGTAGAAATATACTCCTCCATTTGCTCGTTAGTAAGTGTATCGGGATTAACAGTGCCTTTGCTGTGCGCTTCTATAAGATTATCCGCACGTGCGCGGGTCTTGCACTCTTTACAGTCCATTTTAGGGTCGTTAAAAGAAGTTGTGTGACCGCTGGCGTCCCAAACTCGGCTGTTCATAAGAATTGCTGCATCCACACCAAACGAGTTGTCGCTTTCTTGCACAAAGCGCTTCCACCAGGCGCGCTTTATGTTGTTTTTAATTTCTACGCCAACTGGGCCATAATCCCAAGTGTTGCCCATTCCGCCATATATTTCACTGCCGGGATATATAAACCCACGGCTTTTGCTTAAATTAACTATTTTTTCCATTGTAACGCAACTTTTCATAAATGTTACCATCCTTTTATTCGGGCTAATTATATCAAAACAATATGTTTTTTGCAAGTGTATAATGCTATTAAAACAACAAAAAAAACCACCTATTTATGGGGTGGCTTTTAGGTTAGTAGTTTTTTGTAAAAGTTTTGTTTTATATCCATAGTTGTTAAGCGGATGCAAATTAAATGGATAATGAATATAAATTCTTAATTTAAAATTCTATTTATATTAAATTGCTGTACTAACCTTGTAATGCATTAAATTAAATAGCTTATTTTAACACAAAGCGCTTTATTAAATATATTGCACCAACAAACACGCCTGCTAGTAGGCAAATTAATAGTAGTAATATGCCGTTTGAAACATACAAATTAGGGTTTGCGGAAATATAGATAGTAACAATTTCGCTTTCGTAATCGCCAATTTTTGCTTTCATGGAAACAGAATATTTTCCGCCTTGAGTTAAAGAAATTTCACTTCCCTCTACCCATTCAGAGCCCGCCACGCTAGAAAGCATTGTGCTGTTTTGGTCGCCTTCCAAAACAAGTGTTGCAGGTTGGGTTAGCTTAGTTATGGTTTGCACCTTTTTGCCGTCTATTAAAAAATAAAAAGTGGGTTTTGGTGGCTGAACAATAAATTGTGTATTTATACAATAAGGATATTGTAGTTTTGTGTCATCATCAAGGGCTGTATCGTTTATATAAAACTCCAATTTATAATCACCAACCGCCAAATTATAGGTGTTATTTATAGAAGATGAGTTGTTAAAAGTTAGGACCTCTGTGTAATTGTCGTTTACCTTTTTAAATACTTTTGTACTAATTTCGCTAAAACTGCAAGGATAGTATTTTATTTGTTGGGTTGTGGTTACAATATTGGTGTTTTCAGAACCAAAGTATCTTAAGCCTTGAACACCCAAGTTAAGCGTGTAGCCAAGGTTTTGTGTGGTTATAGCATCTGTAATATTGTTGTTTATAAGGTTAACCGTTAGCTTGGAATTTGCTGTGATATTTGGCAGGGTGATAGCTGAAATAGAGGATAAGTTATTATGGTTTAAACTTATTAGTGAGTTCTCTGTTTCGTAGCCCAAAGTATTAACATTTGAGGCGTCAAAACTACTTATTTTGTTATTATCCAAAACCAGCGTTTTTATGTTTTCGTTGTACGATATATCAAGTTCAGTAAGGTTGTTATCCACTGCTTCCAAGTGCTCTAGATTAGGCATTCCACTTAAGGTTGTTGGGGTAATTTCTGTTAAATTTTGATAATTAACTTTCAGCACCTTAACCGTGCGTAGGTCAAGCAGTTCTAGCCCAGCAAGTGAGGTTATTTTTTTTGTATCCGAAACCGCGCCAGTTGCAGTAAACGAAAGATTAAGCTCGGTTATGTTTTGAGAATAAATCGAGTTGTCGCGCAAAGTTCCGCCCGCAATAGAACGCAGTTTGTAATATAAGTTTGAATTCATATCTGCTTCTGTTATTATATTACCCACAGGGGTTGATGCACTAACAGCATCATAATTAGGGCTTGCAAAAATTAACGCTAAATTTGCCGCCAAAGCAATAATCAGCGCCAATGCAATATAAACAACTTTGTTTTTAACCCGATTTTTTACCATATTAACCTCGTAAAAACTTTATATGTATATGATACTATACAACTGCAAAAAATTCAAAATGATTTAGTTAAATTTTAAGTTTGCTGCTTTTGATATATTATCTGCAAAAGAAAACAAAAAAACCACTAGAAAATGTGGTTTTTAGTAAATTCATAAAGGCTTATTCCTACACTCATAGGCAGATTAAGTGAATCTATTTGGTGAGAGTGCGAAATAACCACGCTTTGTCCAAAATCTTCCACATAAGGTGGAAGCCCGCTACTTTCGTTGCCAAACACAAGTGCGTAATTATTTTCAGGCGGTTCAAATTTGCCCAAAACGCTTTTGCCGTTTAGCATAAACAAATATTTTTTATGCTCGCTGTGCTGTTTGGCATACTCCTCAAAACTTGCGTATGATGCAATATTAAGCGAAAAAATTGCACCCATGCTTGCGCGAATAGTTTTGGGATTAAAAACATCAGCGCATGGTGTTATTAAAACAAGGTTTGTTATTTTAAAACCTAGCATTGTGCGCATAATTGTGCCCAGATTTCCCATATCGCTTGGGTTTACAAGCACAACTTGATTACCTTTAGGCAGGCACTTGCATGTGTATTTTTTAAACACTCCAATTACAAAAGTATTTTCTTTGTCGGCAAGTTTGTTTACAAGCTTATCGTTTATTTGTACCATGCCTTTTTGGGCGTATGGAGCAAAATATTTTTCGGTTTCTTCACTTTGTTTAAATTTGCTAGAAAGCAAAATAGCCTGCACCTTATTGGGTTGATTTTTAATTAGCTCAATTGTAGGAAATACACCAAATGTGTAGGAATATTCCAGTTCTTTTTTGTATTTTTCCATAATTTTTTCCTATATACATATAGTATATCAAAAAAACAATATTTTCTCAAGTATACGAGCAAACTATTTATATTAGTATAAGTTACACATAACAAAAGCACCTTAACACCTAAAAAGTTTTAAATGCAATTATTGCGTTATTAATAAAAAAACACCCATAATATAGGTGTTATTTAAATTATTTTTTAGTTACAATTGCTTGTTTTGCGGGGTCAAAGATTTTTGCGTAGTTGTTTTTGTTAAGCAAAATACAAACGCCTAGTAAAAATTCACCAGGGTAGTAGGTGTAAAGGCACAAGTAATCAAATATAATAATTTTTCCGCCAAACTCAAAAAATAACAGCATTAAGTCAGAAAAGAAGAACAGTATTGCGCCCAGCATAGTAATAAGGTTTGCTGTGTTGCGTTGTGAAATGTAATTTCCAATGCCTTTTGCCAACATGCACGAAATGATAACCGCATATGCAAGTATAACAGGCAACATTCCGTTAAATTCGAAATATGGATACAGTAAAATAACAAGCAAAGCCATTGCAATTATACTTATGGTTAATATAAAGTCTATTAAGTGAAATTTTTGCATTAAACAAAAATAAATTAAAAAGAATACATGACCTACTGCAAAAAGCATAGCTCCAAAAATAAAGTGATCAATTAAAAAAATGTCACCAGCCATGGCAAAAATCAATCCAACTAACATTATAATGCCCTTCCACCAGCCGTCATATTTATAATTTTTGTAAAGACAAAACAAATTAAACGCTCCGCACAAAACAAACAAAACACTTGCAATCGTTTTTGTGATGTATGCACTTGTGTCAATTTCTGTATAGCAAATTGTTGCCGCCAAAATTAGCACACCAAAAACTAAATTTGCATAAATTTCATACTTTTTCATAAAAAACTCCTTTTTTTATTATTGTTATAGTAACACAACCAATTTATTTAGCAAAACAAATTGGTTTATTAACAAAAAAACAAGGCTTATAACCTTGTTTTTGTGTGTTATTAATTTTCTTCAGTAGTTTCAGGTTGTTTTTCCTGTTCCTTTTTAAACAAAGCTAAAAGGATGAACACAGTGTAAACAACTATTTTTGCAATTGATACTAAATTTGTGCATACTCTGTAAAACTCATATGCTGTTGTGCCATAGTAGTTAAATATGCTTCCCACACAACTAAAAACAGTAAAGAATGCGGAAATAGCAGCAAATATTAAGGTTACAACAAAAGCAAGCTTGCAGGTTTTTTTATATTCTTCGCTGTCCTTGTGTTTAAATGTAAAGTAGCCACCAACCAGTATAAAAGCTATAAAACTAAAGTATCCACTAAACCAAATTAATACTTTTTGCCAGTTTTTTGCCCATGTTTTGTTCATAATTATCTCTCCTTTATATTAAATATATGAAATATGCTAAAATATGTCAATAAATTGATTAAAATTCTATAAAATTGACATAATTTCGCATAAATTTCCTTGCTTTATAAAGGCATTGGCTGTTATATTTATGGCTGTTGAAAAAAAATAATGCACTCATATTTAATTATAATTTATAAAATTGTTTTGTTTATGTTAAACAAAAGCAATGCTAATATTTTTATTCGTTTGACTTTTGGTTGGCTAGTGGGTTAAGATTTAAATATGGAAAAAATTACGATTGTTATTAATGGCGTTGGTGGATGTGGCAAGGACTCATTGATTGCTGCACTAGAGGGTACTTTTAAAGTACACAACAAGTCGTCAGTAGACCCCGTTAAGGCGGTGGCTAGGCAGTGTGGATGGCAGGGCGATAAATCGGATAAATCCAGAAAATTTCTTTCTGACCTTAAAAGGCTGATGACAGAGTATAACGAATATCCTCTTAAGTTTTTGCTTGCAGAGCAACAGGTGTTTTTGAATGGTGACTATGATATCATGTTTGTGCATATTCGCGAACCCCGCGAGATTGAAAAATTTTTAAATCACTCAATTACAAAAACACTTACTTTGCTTATAACCCCGCGTGAGGAATTAAAAAACAAAGTGTATGGAAACGCCTCGGATGATGAGGTTTATAATTATGATTACGACCTAGTTTTTTGCAACAATAAACCTTTGGAACAAATTTGCCCGCAATTTATTGAATTTATAAAAAATAATGTAAAGTAATTAACTTCAAATACTGTGTTTTTAAAAAAATATATAATAAGCCCCCTTTGTTTTTTCTTAAAGGAAATTTTGTGTAAAGAATTTTAAATTTATATGCTATTAAAGCGTTTTATAAAATAAAAAAACACCGCTAACAATCATGGTGTTTTTTTAATACGATATAATATTATGCTAATTAAATATTAATATTGTTTGAGTTCGAAAAAGAACCATTTGGCGCAGAGACCGGGATTCGAACCCGGGGTACGTTGCCGTACACAGCCGTTCCAAGACTGCACATTCGACCACTCTGACATCTCTGCAAACAAAAATATTAAGCAAATTTGCTCATAATACTATTGTAATATATAAAAGCAAAAAAAACAAGAAAATTATTAATTTTAATTTTATGATTTTTATTGTGTTGTAAAATTTTTGATTATTTTGTCTAAACTCAATAAATAAAAATGGAAAAAGTTGACTTTTTAAAACAGTTACAATAAACTTAAATAAATACAAAAAAAGGGGTAAAGAATGAAAAGAATAAAAAATTTGATTTTGGCTTTTGTTTTGTTGCCATGCGTGTTATTACTTGGAGCATGTGGTGGCGATACACTAAAAACCGAAGCACAACTTAACACAAAAGGTACATATTCTGATGCAACTGTTGCAGATTATCAAAACATTGTTGGTACAGACGACTCGGCCGTTAATGAAAAGACTAACATTAAAGGCTATCGCTTGACCATAAAAACTGAATCAGCTGATGGTTCAAGTAGTGCTATTGTTAATGGCATTGTAGATCTTGAGAATAACGAGCTAGCCATTAGAAGCGTTATGAAAGGTGAAGAACTTGGTGTAAAAGTTGATGTGGAAAGCGAGTTATATTACACAAACGGTTATGCTTATGTTTACGCAAACGGAATGGGAACAACAGCAAAATATAAAATGCAATTAGATGTAAAAGATAATTTGGATGGTAACAACGATTTAATTGCTAGGTATTCTGAGATGTTAAATACATTATTTACTGAAATTCACTCTAAAATTGATGATGAGGAAGTTGTTGTTAAATCCTATACAAAAGGCAGTACAAATAAATTTGAAATTACTGCTGATGACTATGTATATTATGTTGTTTTTGAAGACAATCAATTAGTTGGTGTTACATCTTCGTATAGTACAGAATATGCAACAATAAATTATGTTTTAGTAGCTTACGATAAAGCTATTGATTTTCCATCGTTCAAGGATTATCAAGAAATTCCTTCCGGTATGGATTTAAACGACTTTTTTGGAGAATAAATCAACATAATATTTTAAACAAGCCTAGCGCTTGTTTTTTTGTTGTGCCGACAAAATATATGGATATTCTCTTTGTTTAAATTTTTTATATTTGATATAATACATAATAGGAGTGATTTAAACTTAAAAAATGCTTTTTTGGAATAGTATTAAATTAGCTTTAGAAAAGAGAAAAGTTAATAAATTTTTACAAAACATTTCAATAGACAATGTGGACGCGCTTGACGGATATGACTTTGAAGTGCTAACAAGTGTTTTGCTAAAAAATTGCGGTTTTAAGTGCAAACTTACCCCAAAAAGCAAGGATTATGGTGTGGATATTTTGGCAAGCAAAAATGGATTAACTTTAGCAGTGCAAACCAAGCTGTATTACAATCACTCGGTTGGCAATAAGGGTGTTCAGGAGGCCTTTTCGGGCAAGAAATATTTTGATGCTAATATTGCGGTGCTTATAACAAACTCTATATTTACAAAAAACGCTGTAAACAGCGCAAAAAAGCTTAATGTTATGTTGCTGGGTAGGGAGGAGTTATGCGCGTTAATTTCGGGCACTCCCAAGCAAAACAGCCAACTTTTTGATAAGTGGATTTATGAAAATTTAAAAGGGAAAATGGATGAAACTAGTTAAATCAAAAACTCCCGAGCAATCGCTTTCGGACGAGGAAAAGGTTATACAATTTTTAAACAATAAAAACACGCTTGTTGCGGTGCAAATTGCACCAGCAGTTAGGGTGGCTATTGGCGAGGAATTTGGATTTCCTATTGGCACAAATGTTGTGGGAAAACTTGTATCGGGACTAAAACAGGCGGGATTTAATTATGTGTATGATGTTTGCGCGGGTGCAGACTTTACTATAATTGAAGAAAGCAAGGAACTAGCACGCAGGTTCAGACAAAACACAAACTTGCCTGTATTAACTAGTTGCTGTCCTGTTTGGATAAAATATTTAGAATACGCATACGAGGATTTGGCTAAAAATGCGTCTACTTGCAAATCTCCCACCGAAATGTTAAGCACACTTATAAAACATTTTTCGCCTAATATAAAAGTTGTGTCGGTTACTCCTTGTGTAGGAAAAAAACTAGAAAGAACGCGCGACAACAATATTGATGTATCGCTAACAACAAGGGAACTGGCTTCGATTTTAAAACAGCGTGGCGTTAATATTGCTGACTGCGTAGATGAAAATTTTGACGAATTGTTTGGTGTAAGTAGTGGTGCGGGATTAATATTTGGCGTAACGGGTGGAGTTACGGAGGCAGTTTTGCGCACTACTGTACATATCTTAAACAACCATTTAAACAGCATTTTAGAGGTTAAAACCAGCAATTCCTTAACTGACGAAGAATTTGCAATTAACACAATTCGCACAAACGATGGCATTAGAGAGTGTGAAATAAATACCGCAGAGGGCGTGCTTAAAATTGCAATAGTTAATGGAATTTCCAACGCAAAAAAGGTTTTGGAAGAAATTAAGGCTGGTAAGGAATATCATCTTGTAGAGGTTATGAACTGTCAAGGCGGATGTATTAATGGCCCGGGTCAGCCATATGTGGACCATAGCAAGATTTCTAATGATGAATTGGTGCGTTTGCGCGGTGGCGGGCTTTATGCGCTGGACCACACAAACAAAATAAAAACTAGCCATGCCAATGAAAATATTTTGGCGGTTTATAAACAATTGGGAGAAAAAAATATGGAGCATTTGCTTCACTTATCTTTCAAAAATAGTATATAATGTAATTTGAGAATATAAAATATAGTACTGAATTCTTTTGAACCACATGTGCTATAATTATTGGAGGTTAATATGGTTAAATTTGTTGTAGATAGTACTTTTGGTTTAACGGATGATTATGTAAAACAACATGATATAAAAGTTGTAAGTTTAAAACTGGTTTTAGATGATGAAGTTTTGGACGGTGCAGGTGAGGAAAATTGGAGGATATTTTTTGATAAACTAGCAAATACAAAAAGTTTTCCTACTACTAGCCAGCCTAGCCCACAGGATTTTGAGGATGCCATTAGCGAAATTTATTTGCAGGATAAAGATGCGGGAGTTATTGTGCTAACAATTGCCAGTTGTTTTAGCGGAACATATAACGGTGCATGCTTGGCAAGCAAAGCGTTTGAGGGCAAAAAACTTGCTGTTGTGGATTCAAAATGTGCTAGTTTGGCAGAAAAATTGTTGTTGGAAGAATGTGTGGAGCGCGTGGAAAACGGCGCCACTTTTGAGGAAATTTTGGAACTTATTCCTACTCTTCAACAAAAAACAAAAATTCAGTTTATCCCTGAAACTATGGAATATTTAAAAAGGGGTGGCAGGGTTGGAAAACTTTCTGCAGTAATTGCGGATGTTTTGAAAATAAAACCCGTTTTTGAGGTTAAAAACAATATAATAACTGTTACTAAAAAAGTTCTGGGTTTAGGGAAAGGTATTGTAGAAATGATTGCAAACATTCCTAAAAATGTTAAAAGGCTATATGTGTGCTACATTCATGATAATGCCAATGTTAGTCGTATTTGCGAACGTTTAAAATCTGTGCTTAACATTGAAAATCCTAAAATTGAATGTGTTGACCCAGTCTTTGGATGTCATGTGGGGATTGGCGCAATTGGCATAGCAACTATGGAAGAATAATAAAAACAAAAAAAGGCAGTAAATTAGCCTTTTTTTATTTGCAAAATCAATTTAATAACAAAAAATATGTGTAAATGAAAACATAAATTATATTTATCCATTTTATATGTGGAGTAAAATTAAACAACAACAATATTTGTTAATAAATGGTCAACTAATGGCTAAGGTGTTGGCGCATGCTATAGTTGTTTTGCGCTTTTTAAACATATTTGACAGTAGCCTTTTGGCATGTTGCATGCGGGGCAAATTTCCCAACAGCTTTTGCTTTCACGCATGTATCCGCACTGACCGCACTTCCAAACTCTAACATCCATAGACTTATACAATTTATTTGCTTTTAGCATAGCCAAAAGTTCGGTTAGCATTTCGTGGTGAGAGTTTTCTACACTTGCCACATACTCAAATTTTTTAGCAATCTCTAAAAACCCCTCGTCCTTTGCTATTTTAGCAAAAGATGGATAAACATTTTCGCTTTGACTAATTTCCGTTTGAATAGAATCCTTTAAATTTTGCTGCAAACTTCCGCACTCAAAAGGATATCCGCCTGTAATTTGAATGTTTTGCGTTTTTTTAGTACAGTTTTGATTAATTAAATCAAAAAACATTTTAGCGTGAGCCATCTCGTTTTTAGCAAAGGTTTTTAGCAAGTTTTGGATGTTTGTGTAGCCCTCTTGCTGTGCCTGTGTGGCAACAAACTGATATCTTGCTCCGTCCTGACACTCACCCGCAAAAGCGCGTGCCAAATTAACTTTTGTTTCGCTTTTTTCAAAATCTATTTTTTCCATATATTCTCCTTGTAATTAAAAACTATAAAAAATTTTATCCGTTTTAGGGTATTTTATACGAGTTTTAAAACAAGTTTAGTGTGTTTATTACATAAACTGTTGACAAAATTATTATAAATTGGTTATACTAAATCTTGTAATATGTTGATGAAGGGACTATTAATATGTGGCCTATTTCAGAGAGTTTGTGGTTGGTGTAAACAAACATAGGTAATATTATTTCCACCCCGGAGACACCAGCGAAGAGTTGGGTTGACTGCATGACGCAATTTGCAGATAATGAGTGGGGCACTATGTCCAATTAGAGTGGTACCGTGGATTAATTTCACCTCTAAAAAATGCAGTTTTTTTTAGTGGTGTTTTTTTTAAAAAATCGCCATAAATAAGGAGAAAGTTTATGATTGATATTAACATTATAAGAACAAACCCCGAGCTTGTAAAAGAAAATATTAAACGCAAGTTTCAGCATTCAAAAGTAAGCAAGGTGGATGAAGTTTTGGCGCTTGACAACCAAAATCGCGCACTTAAACAAGAGGGAGATAATTTGCGCGCAAAACGCAATAAAATAAGCGGAGAAATAGGGCTGTTAATGCGCGAAAAACGCGTGGATGAGGCTAATGCAAAAAAACAAGAAGTTGTTGCAATTAATTCGCGCCTTGCGGAGTTGGAAGCCAAAGAGGCAGAAATATCAGAGAAAATTAAAAGCATTATGATGATTATTCCTAATATTATAGCGCCAGATGTGCCTATTGGCAAGGATGATAGCGAAAATGTAGAACTTCAAAAGTTTGGTGAAAACAAAGTGCCAGCGTTTGAAGTGCCTTATCATGCAGATATTTTGGCAAACTTTGGTGGCTTGGATAAGGATAGCGCAGGCAGAACAAGCGGAAACGGATTTTATTATTTAATGGGTAATCCAGCCCGCTTGGTTAGCGCCATGATAAACTTTGCGCGTGATTACATGATTAATAAGGGTTTTACTTATTGTATTCCACCTTTTATGATAAGAGGTGATGTTGTTAATGGTGTTATGAGTTTTGCAGAAATGGATGCAATGATGTACAAAATAGAGGGCGAAGATTTGTTTTTGATTGGCACAAGCGAGCATTCTATGATTGGCAAGTTTAAAGACCAACTTATTGCGGAAAGCAAACTGCCAATTACAATGACATCCTATTCGCCTTGTTTTAGAAAGGAAGTGGGCGCGCATGGCATTGAAGAACGCGGAATTTACAGGGTGCATCAGTTTGAAAAACAAGAAATGATTGTTATTTGTAAGCCCGAGGATAGCATGGACTGGTACAATAAAATGTGGCAATATACTGTTGAGATATTTAGGGCGCTTAATGTGCCGGTGCGCACAATAGAGTGCTGTAGTGGTGACCTTGCTGACCTAAAGGTTAAGTCGTGCGATATTGAGGCCTGGAGTCCAAGACAGCAAAAATATTTTGAAGTAGGCTCGTGCTCAACACTAGGAGATGCACAAGCGCGCAGATTAGGCATTAGAATAAAGGGCGAAAAGGGAAACTATTATCCTCACACCCTTAACAACACGGTGCTTGCATCCACTCGTGCGCTAATTGCTGTGCTTGAGAACAACTTAAACGAGGATGGCAGTGTTAACATTCCACCAGCGCTACAAATGTATATGGGTGGCTTAACCAAAATGGAAAAAATTAAATAAAATTGCTTGTTAAAAATAAAAAAAATATATAATATAGAGTTATACAATTAGTTTATATAAATAAACTATATTAAAAGGAGAATATATATGGTTGGATTTTTAGGGGGCATAGGGCTTTGGATTACTCTAGGCGTAATTGTTGGCTTAATAGTATTAGTTGTTATGTACATTTGGTCAACATACAATGGCTTGATTAAAAAACGTAATGATACTGACGAGGCTTTTTCTACAATGGATGTTTATATGAAAAAAAGATATGACCTTATTCCAAACTTGGTAGAAACAGTTAAAGGTTATGCTAAGCACGAAAAAGAGGCTTTAACAAACATAATTCAAGCTCGTAATGCTTGCATAAGCGCACACGGAACAACAGAAAAAGCGCAAGCAGAAACACAATTAACTCAATCATTAAAATCAATTTTTGCGTTAAGCGAGGCGTATCCTGATCTTAAGGCAAACACCAACTTTTTAGATTTGCAAGGGCAGCTAAAATCGTTAGAGGTAGATATTGCTAACGCGCGTAAATATTACAACGCTGTTGTTAAAACCTTTAACAATGCAATTGATATGTTCCCAAGCAACATTATAGCACGTTGGTTCCATTTTGAACGCAAAGAAATGTTTGTAATTGATGAAAATGAAAGAAAAAATGTTAAAGTGGAGTTTTAATTGAAAACAAAAAGAAATTACAAAATTTATGTTTTATTTTTGTTAATAATTGCACTTTTAATAGGCTTATCTTCTAGGCCTATTTTTTCTAATAACAGCAATGTTAGTGCTAGTTCTAGTAGTAGAAACAACTTTTACTTTTCCTTGTACAAAGTGGATGTGAAAGTTAATTTGGATAATAGTTTTCAAATAACCGAAAGTGTTACTGTAAACTACGAACAGGCGGATATGAATAACCGCGCAACATGGCGCAAGGGCTGGGTTAGGGCTATCCCGCTTGTAACCAATGTTACGCGCCTTTGGCAAACCACTAACGAAAAAGTTACTACAAAATATAACTACACATTAACGGACGTAGAGGATAAAACCATCAACATGTATGATCATTACAATATGGATGATTACTATTATATAGAATTTGGCGGAGATGACTATATTAATTTAGAATCCGGCGTAAGTATTGATTATGTGTATAGCTACACGCTAAATTTAGGTTACGATATGTATCCTAAAGCGGACGAATTTTATTTTAATCTTTATGGAACAGATAACCCAGTAAGGGCAGAAAAATTTGTGTTTAACATTACTATGCCTAAAGAGTTTGATGCTAGTAACATAAACTTTTATGTGGGGGAATATGGCGAAAGTTCTACGCCAGTTAGCATAAGATATGATGTAATTAACAACACCATTTCCAATCTTCAGGCACTTGAGGATTATGAAGCCGGAGTTGTGGACCATGGTGTATTTGGTTTGGCACAGTATCAGGGCTTAACGGTAAGGTTGGAATTACCTGAAGGGTATTTTAGTGAGGTTGATAGCTCAAAATTTAGTAAAAATTATGATGTTTTTGTACTTGTAGTAACCATAATTTGTTTTGTGGCAGTTTTAGTAATATGCATGATGAAAGCAGGCAAAAACAAGCCTGTTATTACGGTGGAGTTTTACCCGCCAGACGGCGTAACCCCTCCGGAAGCGACTTATATAACACGTGGGTCATTGCTTCCAAAACACATGACCTCGCTGTTGCTTTCATGGGCTAGCAAAAAGTGCATTAAAATAAACTTGGACGAAAAAAACGAACCGGTTTCATTAACAAAAATTGCAGAATTGCCTGATAGCGCTAAACCTTATGAAAAAGATATCTTTGAAAAAATGTTTGCATCTTCCCAAACTTATAATCTTGACGACAAAGATTATAAACTTAATATTGCGTTTAATGACGCGTGTAGTTTTATTTCTAACACCGAGGGGCAAAGATATTCGGGCAAAAGTATTGCTTTAATGTTCTTTACAGGATTTTTGGCTCTTATTCCGCTATTTTCACTTCTTGTTTTAGCGTTTGTTATTCGACAGCCACTTGAGATAGATGCGCTTGTGGAGTTCATTCTATTATTTGTTATGCAGCTTGTTTTTGTTGTTTGCATTGTGCATTTCAAAAAAAATGTGTTCAGTAAATTTGTTAAGTGTTTGCTTGTTTTGTTGCAAGTGATTTTGGCGCTAGGTTTTTGCTTGTTAACAATAAAAAAAGTCCCTGCATACTTAGATTTATTTAGTTTACGCTTCTTTGTATTTTTGCCATTCTTACTATTTTATGTGTTTGGAGCAGATATTTTTAGCACAGGCAATTCGTTGTTGCAATTTACTGAAAGCATGAAGTTAAAATACGGCAAACTTATGGGACTAAAAAATAACATTCAGCTTGTGGATTACAACAAAATTAAAATATTTGTTAGTAAAGACCCCGAATATTTTTACGATGTTTTGCCATACGCCTATGCTTTGGGTGTTTTGGATGATTTTGTGAAAAAGTTTGAAGGGCTTGCTATTCCGCTTAATACATGCTATGGTTCGCTTGATGTTCTAACTATTCATATTGTGTGTGATAGCATGAACAGAAAAATTGTTAATAATATGATTTCCACAATTAAATCTGGCGGACACACCTTTGGCGGTGGCTCTATAGGTGGCGGCTTTTCCGGTGGCGGTGTAGGTGGCGGAGGCTCATTTGGACGATAAAAAGTGTTTTTGTAACTTTGTTACAAGCACTTTTTGCTTATAAACCACAATATTGTGCATTTTTAATAGTTAGTTTTTGCCAAAAAATATATTTTTTTATTAATGGACTTGTTTTTATTTAAATTTGTGATATAATGTCAAAAAAAGTGAGTTTTGCATATGATTACTAACGTCTATTATAATTTGGCCACTGAAGCAATTATTGATTTTTTTGCGGTGGAATTTAAAACTTTTGGCTCTAATGATGTAAATAAGCTTATAAACTATTTTCATAAACTTTCGTCATATAAAGAAGAGGAATTGCAGGTTCGCCCTTCTATAGTATTAACTAGCAACATAAACAGCGTAGTTAAAAATGTACCAGACTGTGTTAAAATTCCTTTTTATAATGACGAAAATTTTAATAATTTTGAAGAGCATTTAAAGTCTTTGCTTTGTTTTTGCGCAAACAATTGGTTGCTTTATATAAACTTTAATTCCGAAGGCGTTGAATACGGCTTGATTAAATGCGTAAACTCTATTAAAGAAAAATCCTTTAAAACACTTATTTTTGAAGATAATACAAGAGAGATTTTAGAATCCAAAACAAAACTTGTTTTAATTGATGTTAAAAGTGATGAACTAACTTGTTTACGCGGAATTAAGGGTACGGAAACAAATATTAGTTTTAGTTTAACAAACGCTTCTCATAGTGATGTTGAGGATGCAATTAAAAATTTTGTTGAGGATGTTTTAAGCAAACTAAAAACTACACCTCGAAAATTGCAAGACATTAAAACGCTTTATACAAATACTCTTATAAACTCATTTCAGAAATTACATGGTACGCTATGCTTGGTTGTGGATAAGGATTTTAAGGACACAAAGGGTTTGCTATCAGATGGCACATGGCTGCCCGAGCCAATTGACTTTGGAAAATTGTTTATGCAAAGCAAAAGTTATAACGAAAGCAAGTTGCGCGCTTATGCAGATTTGCTTGTTACTATGCTTAACTACGACGGAATTACTATAATAGACAATCGTGGACGCATTAGAGCATATAATGTTTTTATAGAAAACAGTAAAAAGGCTAGCGAAAAAATTGTTGGTGGTGCGCGTTTAAGGGCGGCTTATACGCTTCTTAATACCACAAATAGCAAAATTTGTGGGTTGTATTTTCAGTCGCATGAGGGAACAGTTTTTTATAAAACCACAAAACAAGCCCGCAAAGAACTATCTCAAAAAGATGTTATTGACCTAGGCAATTACAGCCAGCTTGAAATGGGTATTAACGATAGCAAGTAAGGGCGATTTTTGACTAATCAGCACTTAAATAATACATTTTATTTTGATGTTTTTATATTAATGTGCTAAAATGTATGTGGTAAACAAATAATTTATAAGGTTATACAAAAAATAATATTTAACATAGGAATTTGTAGTGAAAAAATTTTTTAAGTTTTTATATTCCTCAAAAATGATGCTAATAATCACATTTTTACTAAATGTGATTGTTTTTGTTGGTTTGTGGTTTATAAACTCTTATATATATGGTGTGGCATCATTTCTTATAGCACTTGTGTTCTTGGGCTTTATTATATCAAAAGAAGAAACAAACTATTACAAATTTTCGTGGGCGCTTGTTATTATTGTTTTGCCAATTTTTGGATTAACGCTTTACGCTTATTTAAAGGTTAACAAGGGTAGTCGTAAAAAGCGCGAATCTTGGAATAACATACTTTACAACTCTTTTAATTATGTTAACGACAGCGAGCAGGTTTTAAAAGAGCTTTCCAAACTGGGCGATAATCAGTACAAACAATCTATGTATATAAGAAACACCTGTTATTTGCCCGTTTATCAAAATTCAGCATCCCAATATTACAAAAATGGAGCAGAATATTTTGAGGCGCTTTTTGCCGAACTTAAAAAAGCACAAAAATACATTTTTATAGAGTATTTTATTTTTGAAGAGGGCAAAATTTTTAGCCAGCTTTTTGAAATTTTAAAGGAAAAAGCACGAGAGGGCGTGGAGGTTAAAATTATTTATGACGACTTTGGATGCTTGGATAGATTTGAAGATAAAAATACTTTTAAAAAACTAGAAAACTTTAAAATTAAGGCCGTGCCTTTTAACAAAATATCCTTGCACTTAAACGCATTTGTAAACTATCGCACACACCGCAAAATTGTAGTAATAGACGGCAAGGTGGGCTTTACTGGCGGAATAAATGTTGCAGATGAGTACGCAAATATTGTTAATAGATTTGGTGATTGGAAAGATTGCGGAATTAAGCTTACGGGCGAGTGTGTTTGGGCGCTGACCACGCTGTTTTTAAACAGTTGGCAGTTTGCTAGCAAAGAGGTTATTTCTGATTACACTCCCTACATTCCACTTGATTTGCCAAAACTAAAAAGCAAGGAATTTGTGCAAATATTTGGCACATCACCTCTTACAAAAGGTCAGAGTGCAAAAAACATTTATTTGAACATGATTAACAATGCGCAAAAAAGCATTTTAATAACCACGCCTTACTTTATAACGGATGCCGAAATGTCTAATGCGTTAAAAATTGCGTCACGCAGTGGCGTTAATGTTACGATAATTGTACCCGGAACACCAGATAAAAAAATTCCTTATTATATGGCTAGGTCGCGTTTTTCAGAACTAATTAAAGAGAATGTTAAAATATACGAATACAAGCCAGGATTTATACACTCAAAATTGCTTGTTGTGGATGATGAAAGCGCAATTATAGGAACAATTAATATGGACTTTAGAAGTTTATATTTACATTTTGAAAATGGCGTATTATTACAAAACAGTGCTACTGTTAAAGCTATTTCAGACGATATCAACAACACAATTAAACAATCACGACTTATTACTATTAAGGACATGAAAAATCGTAAAGCCGGCGAAAAATTTATTGCAAAACTTTTGCAATTTTTAGAGCCTTTAATGTAGATAATATAAAAAATTGGCAAAAAACTTGCCAATTTTTTTTGTTAAAACAAATTTAATAAGTGATATTTTGGCGCGTTTTACTTAAAATAATTTTAAACTTTAACTTGCCTAATTGAAATTGTTTTATTTATATGAATATAAATAAATGTTCCAAACGCTTTGGCTTATTTATGATTGTATGTTAAAATACTGTATAAAAAATGGAAAATGGGTGAAATGATGAAAAAACTAAAGACAATTTTCGCTATTATGTTTTGTATGTTGGCTTCAAGCGTTTTAGGAGCTTGTAGTTGCTCTAAAATTGAAATTACTGTTACTAAAATGACCTTAAGCGCAAACGAACTTAATGATGTTATTGTAGGTGAAGAATTTTTTGTTGAATTTACTCTTTCACCTAACAAATCATCCAATACCAAAGTTTTTGTGGATGTGATTGAGGGCAAGGGCGTTGTTAACATTTTGAACAACGATTACATAGTAAACAGAACCTTTAACGAAAAAGTGTATTTTAAAGCGATTGCAGAAGGCAACGCTGTTGTTCAGTTTAAATCCGAAAGTGGAAATGTTGTGCAACATTGTCAAATAACCGTTAACCCCGAACCACAAGTGCTTGCAACTCCGCAAATTTCGTTTGATAGCAATACAGGACTTGTTAATTGGACGGCAGTTTCTTCCAATCAACCAAATAAATTAATTGAGGGATATGCTTTAGTTGTTAACGAAACCGAAATTCCAGTAGATAAAAATATTACGCAATATGATGTTAAAACAATATATTCTTTAGACGGTAGCTATGACATAAAGGTTAAAGCACTTGGTCAAAAAGCAGTGGATGCTGATAGTGAATTTAGCAACACAATTAAACTGTATGTTTTGGATACACCACAAAATGTTACAATAAACAACGGCAAAATAACCTGGAATGCTGTTTTAAATCCGCTTCCAGATGGTGTGGCGGAAACATCGCTTAACATTACTTATAATGTTTCGGTGGATAATGGTGTTACATTTGAAAACACCGCCAACTTGTGTGAGTATAATTTCTCGGCAAAAGGCTTAAGCACCTACAAACTTACAGTAAACGCCGTTCCTAGCAGCGATTTTGAATTGGGTGTTTTGGATGAAAGCACTGGCGTTGTTACATATGTGTACAAAAGTGGCTCATCTCAAGTGAAAACAGTTAATACTTTAAGTGCGCCACAAAACTTTAAGCTAGTTAGCACGGATGTGGATGTAAAGGGTACGGCGCTAAACTCTTATTTTAAATGGGATGCAGTTACGGGCACTAACCGATTTGATGTGTTTATTAAAAAGGGCGATAAAGTTTACGAGTTTAAAAACTATACTCAAACAATTTTTAAACCAGAGGAAAATTTAACTGAAGAGCAATATACTGCGGGCGAATATGAAATGTATGTGGTTGCTGTGGGTAATCCCGAAACGCAAGTTTATGGCGAAAATACCACAAAAACGCAAGTAATTAACTTTAAAAAACTGCCTGCACTTACCTCAAATGTTGATTACGAGGCAAATACGCTTACTATTTCACTACAACCTCTTTTTGCTATGGGGTTTAGTGATGAAGACGCAAGCAAACTTGCTTACGAGCTTTACTTTAGAACTAATACTGGCGAAAGCGTATTCTATAAACATTACTCAACAAGTAATGTTGTAGATTTAACATCTATTCCAAACTTAAACGGTGGAACTTATAATTGTTATGTGCGCCCTGTTTACAATAGCATATCAGTGGGCGATACTGAAATTGCAAACTGCGTTATGGACATTAATACAATGTCGGCAGAAGTTGTAATTAAGTTAGAAGATAGCATTATTTCAGCCATATCAAATGAAGGAGTTGTTGCGTTTAACGCAGTTTCAAATGCCTCGCACTTTAAAGTGCAGATAACCGAAGACGGAGCTAGCCTAGTTAATACAACGCTTTCTGGCAGTGCAATTACCATAACACAAACGGGATACTCTTTTAGTTTAAATGATGTGTATGCGTTAACCAACTTTTCAAGCGGAAAAACATATAGGATAATTGTTTCCCCAACATCTAATGCTGCAGTAGATGCTATTGCTACAGACGATATGTGGTTTACCTTTACTAAAGCAAACAATGTTTCAAACATCACGGTAACTACAAACCAAGCCAACAACAATGTAATAACCTGGCAGACTGTTAATAACTTTGGATATGTTGTTAAATTTAATAATGCTGTTAGCGATACACTTTCTACAAACCAATACACTCCTACTACTAGCAATATTAACAACAGCAACCTTGTAACCGTTTATACACTAGGTAACAATCAAAATATTTTAAACTCGGACGGAGAAAGTAAAACACTTACTAAACTTTCGGCTCTTACAAGCGTTAATAACGCAAACGGAACATTTAATTGGGTTAATGACAATGATTGTACCTTCCTTGTTAAATATTATAATAATCTTGAAGGCACGCTAGTTATTAAAACACAAATAGTTTCCGCAAGTGAATTAACACAGTTAGATGGCTTGGAAGAAAATTATATATCGATTGCTAAAATAAAAGAGGGGTACTTTAATAGCAGTTCTAGCGCAATAATGTGTTTAAAACAACTTGCCCAGGTAAAATCTATAACAATAAAAAGCGTAAACAACACCAATGTTATAACTTGGGAAGCAATAGAAAATGCGGATAAGTATGCTGTTTCATATTATCTGCAAAGTCAAGGTGCAGACGCAGCGCAAACACTCGAAGTTAGCTCGGAAACAGCTACTCTTCCATTAGGTGCAGGCGTTTATGCAATTAACATAACTGCGCTAAAGACCGGCAATGGACCATTTGATATTTCGGGCAGCCAAACATATTTACTAAATGCTAATCCAAGCGCAGTGGCTGTTGTGGAAATGCTTGCGCAACCAACCGTAGCTGTTAAAAATGGAGCGATTGAAATATCGGTTAGCGCTGTAGCTACTGTGGATTGCTTTAGCGCCTCAATTAACTATGCCGGTTTTGAAAATTTAGTAATAACCGCTAAAAAACAAGCAAACAAATATGTTGGAACTTATGAATTAGAAGACTTGCCTAAAGGCAGCTATCAAATTACTGTTGCTGCAAAGGGTGTTGTGGGTGAAAACACAATTCACTCGGCATCAACAACATTTGAACCACTTGAAAAAGTTGGTGCAGTAAGTGTATTTGCGCAAGCTGGCGAGTTAAAGTTTAACGAGGTGCAAAACGCATCTGATTACGAAATTTATATGCTTTCTGGTGAAAACTACACACCTGTTAGCAAAAGTAATTACGAACTTTCGTTAAAGTCAGGCGTTTATACACTACGCTTTAAAACTGCAACTACCGGAGTGTTTAAGGTGCGCGCAATTGCAACTAGCGGGATGTTAAACTCGCAATTGAGTGCTGAATACACATTTGAACAACTTGCCACTCCAACTAACTTTAAAAAAGTGGGAAATGTATTTAGCTGGACGGGTGTAGAGAATAACGCAGGCTATATGATTTCTTGCGGAAGTGACATTTATACGGCTAGTACAACAACTTATAATGTGCCAGCATTAACAGAAATTGGTGCTTATAATTTTAACTTAATGGCTTTAGGCAACACCGCTACAAGTGGCACTTACTATACAAATAGTAACAAAACTTCTTGCGAGGTTGTTATTCTAAACAGCCCACGTGGAATATCTCTTACTGGTTCTACATTATCATGGGCTAATTACCTTCCTGCATCCACTTCAAGCATAGATAGTCCTTTGGCCGTGCAGATAATATTTTACGAGTTGTTGTCAGACCAATCCCTTTCCCCTGTGTGCGAGGCTATTAACTTAGGTGCAACAGTTACCCAACATGAGTTTGGCAATATGACCGAACTTCAAAACGGAAAAACCTACAAAATTTCCGTTAAATATGTAGGAAACGGAAATGATGTTATGGACAGCGCAGAAATTTTCTATTCTGTTAATGGTGACGCAGGGCTTGTAGAACGCGTTGCAACTCCTGAACTTTATATTATTAGTGGTGAGTTATTCTTTAATGATGTAGAAAGTGCAACAAATTACAAACTTTACAACACAACTAGCGGAACGCCAGTGGAAATGAATAGTGCTGAATATACAATCACCAATACTGAAGGTGTAAATAAAATTACACTTAACAGCTCGTATAATGAAAAACGCAAAATAGCAGTTATTGCAGAAACTAACTTAACCAGCACACTTTCTTCCTTTATAAGTGCGGATATAATTGTTGAAAAACTTGGAAACACAAGTGTTTCTATTTTAAATGGCGTGATTTCGTGGGAAGAAGTAGAAAATGCGCAAAAATATGAACTATTAAACACTACTAACTCTGTGGCTTTACAATATAACGACACAAATGTGGATATAAGTCTATTGGGACTTGATTTAAGTAATGTAAGCAGTTATTCGTTTGTTGCAAGGGCATTGGGTAGTCAAAATATGCACAGCGGTGTTGAGCAAACTGATGGCTCAATGGTCTACTATTTAAATGGTGATTATTGCACGCGAAATGCCACTATTTTACTTGTGACCTCAATTGATACACTAACACTTTCCAATGGTGTTATAAGGTGGAAAAATATTGAGGGAGTTGAGTCATACAAACTAACTATTACAATTACAGGCAAGGAAGGCGAACTTGTTAAGTTTGAAAGGATTGAAAGCGTTTATAGTGAAGAAACAACTTTCAATTTTGATAGAGAAATAGAAATTGGAAATTACTCTAGTGATACCTTAATCAATATCATTGTTCAGCCGTATTATGTTTTGGATAATTCCTATTATATTGTTACGGATGGTGTAGAGCAAAAATCCATTAACATCTATAAACCAGCAGTAATTTCAAAACCATATGTTCAAAAGGGTTTATTTGGCTGGAATGTTGGTTTAAGCAGACTAACAGACACTGAAATTTCGGAATTAAAGATTATTTATGACAGGGCTCTTAATAACACCCTAACCACAAGCGATAATTTACTGTTTGAAAAATACAAGCGTTATATCAGCTTTAACTTGCAAGTTAATGACTCCGAAATTAAAGACTACATTTCACCTATTTATTTAATTGATGAAACAACTAAAACCGCTTATTATTGCTACAACAATCAGGATGTTTTGGCGTCAAATAGGTCTTACACATTTAAAGTAGCGGTTAGCGGTAATACCAGCAGTGAGGCGGTTTATGACGAATCAGGCGAAGTTGTTATTACACCAGCAGTTTCGGGAATACTACCAGGCAACTATTCTGCTACTATGACAGCTACTAAATATGCAGTTGCTAAAAACACCTATACAAAGGGTGGCGATATCTACTTTACAAAAGTTCCTAATATGGATGAAGCACAGTACTTGTTGGTGGCAGTGCCATCAGCCGAGGACCATGCAGTTCGTCAGGTTACACTAACTCCGTCAAGTACTGGAACAACAGGCCTGGTTATTAAATCAAATAACGACCAAGGCGTAATTTATGATGTGTTTGATTTGTTTACGGGCACAAACGCACTTGCATACAATATCACCTATACGTATCAGTTGTATTTAGCAGGTAGCGAATATTCAACTTCTGATAGCGCGTTGTTAATGAGTACTATGTACAACACAGTTAAAATTAATTTCCTAAACTCAATTGTAAACTTTACTTATTCAACTACACGTGGAGATACAGAGGGTGGCGTACTTGAATGGAGTCAAAATTTAGGCATTCGTGAACAAAAACTTTATTTATTAAACTCTAACATTTACGAAACGCTATCGGCAAGTGATCAACAAAAAGATTGGATTAACAATGAAAACACAATAGTAATTGATTTGCCATCCGATACAAACTATTTTGCGTTTAATTCGGAATTAGGCCAACGCATTAATGCGGGTGCATATCACACAGCAATTGCGTATAACAGTGATAGTGAGGATAAGGTTTCAAGTGGATTAGAAGTAAGCTTTGTTGCATCCAAAACACTATCAAACATTGTACCAATAGTTAAACTTTCTTCAATTACTCAAGACACGTTGGGCTCGTGGCTTAAGAATGGTAGGTTTGCGTGGAAGCATGATAATGCTAACGGCATAAGCAACTACAAAGTTGTGTTCTTCTGGATAGACAAAAGCGGAAACAAAACAGAAAGTCAAAATGCGGTTTTGTATAGCGGAACTAGAACAACGCTTGAACTACCTACCAACTATTCAAGTGATGATTTGGCATACGGCATGCAGGTTACTCCTTTGGGCACGCAATATGGTGGAGTTAATTATGTTGCGGGTAATCCAGTTGACACAACCGCATACTACAGATTAAAACAAATTAATCCTTATTTTGAAATTATGGGCAACGAACAACTTGTTAGATGGGAGTACAATAACAATGCCGATAGTTATACGCTAAATGTTAATGAAATGCAGGATGAACAAATTAGTTCTTCGGTTGTGGACGATACAACAAATATTGCGTATTATGATATTTCTGACTATCTAACAGGTGGAATTTACTCTATAAAAGTTAAGGCAAACTCTAACAACTCTGTTTATTTAACAGGTGTGTATTCTAATAAAGCGATTATGGTTACTAAAATGTTTGCACCAGAAATTCGTGTAAAAGATGGCGTTATTGTTTGGGATAGAACGCAAAATGCGGGTGTTGAAACGCTTGTCCCATTAAAAACCAAGGCTACTATAGTTAAGGCCAATCCTAATACAGGCGAGCCTTTGGCTGGGGCAGAAACTAAAACTATTTATATAAACTATGACAATGAAAACATTGAAGATATCTTTAAACTAGAATTGGATGATAAATATGAAGAGGGATGCTATTTAGTTGGTGTTAATTTCGAAAATGTTAGCCTAGAAGATAGTGAATATATTATTGGCTCGGATGTTAGTACTCTGCTTGTTAAGAAATTTAACAGCGTAGTTATTGAACAGGGAATATACAGAAACGAAGATGACTCGTTACAAAACGAATGCAAGTTCGACAATTACGTTAAATGGCAGGGAATTCCAAATGCTTCGGATTATAAAGTGCGCTTTATGGCAGTAGACGCCGAAAACAACGAAAATCCAATTGAATATGGAAAAGAATATTATACTGTAAAAAATGATGCATCTATGTTTGATAGTAAAACAGATGAAGCCGGCAATACTATATTCTATTTTAATATATTCAATATGGTTGCATATTCTAAAAACAAGGTTAAAATTTATGTTACGGCGTTGGGCAACACGGTTGCATATCAAAGTGCACAACAAGCTTATGTAAATTCGAATGAATCCTCAATTACAATCGATAACCCTGCAAATGTAATTCCTGCAAACATCAACGCTATTCCGGATAAAGGAATAATTACATGGGATGCTGAAGGCATTAATTGCAAGGTTGAAGCAATAATAACAGGTGGAACAATTCGTAAAACGGTTATAACTGACAGCAATGTTTCATATACAACCGAAATTATTACCGAAGAAAACCCATTTGTAATTTCGGGAATAAATTCCTTAGATGAGATATTCTACATCCCATTTGTGGGCAACAACTTCTCTGTTCAGTTGCGTTACTACACAAGCAATTTTGTATCCGATACAACCAATACTGTTCAGGTTCATAACAATATGTTCTATTCAGGCAGAGGAGTTACTGACTCTGCGGAAACTCCATTTGTAATTTACTCTACTAATAACGATACACTTTCGCAAATGTTTACTAACATTGTTTACAGTCCTAATAGTAATTTTATACTATATAGCGATATTGATATGACTGGCGTGGATTTTGTTAATGATAGCACAGTGTTTACGGGAACATTAGATGGCAACAATAAAGTTGTTTCTAACCTTAAATTTAGCAAAGGCACTTACATGACCATGTTTACTGAGGTTGCCACAGGTGCAATTGTTAAAAACATAACTCTAAACTATGCACCACTTCAAACAGACAGCCAGTTTAATAAAATTCAATACGCCGGTATCGCGTTTGAAAATAATGGTACAATCCAAAATATAACTTTAACAGGTAGTATTGAATTCTCTAACTGTACAAACGGATTTAAGGGTGGTGGTGTTGTATTAAATAACCAAGGTACAATAACGGATATTCAATTGGGAACATCAGAAACTGCATTTATAGCTAACATTACTCAAGATATATCGGGGGATACTAACTTTGGTGGAGTGGCAAACACCAACTCTGGCTTAATAGAAAGTGTTCGCCTAGTGAATGCTAAAATTGATATTGCCAATGAAAACGACACCGCATATTTAGGCGGAATAGCATATCAAAATAGCGGAAGCATTGAGTTCTGTAATGTACTAGCCAACTCAGAAATAAACTCCAACAACCTTGGTGGA
This sequence comes from uncultured Christensenella sp., assembly GCA_964564685.1. Taxonomy (GTDB): domain Bacteria; phylum Bacillota; class Clostridia; order Christensenellales; family UBA1242; genus UBA11490. Next base: position 200,093 of record CAZMBC010000001.1, on the reverse strand, counting down.
ATAGTGTATGAGAACAATAATAATGCAAAAGTTATTGGATGTGGGTTTATAGGTATAATTAATGCAAATGCAACCACTTCTAGAATTAATGTTGGCGGACTTGTAGGTTACAACAAGGGCACACTAAAAGTAAGTTATGCATCTTTAGCAAATGTAAATCAATTTGTAATTTCGAGTGTAAGTGGAAGTTGTGTTGGCGGACTTGTAGGCCTAAACGGAGCAAGCACATCCGAAATTAATGGATGTTATGTTGTTAACTATTTAACAAATGCAACTGGAAACTATGGTGTTGCAATTGGCTCAACAAATTCCGACAATATTTCAAGTGTAATATCTGTTTGTACGCAAGATACTTCAGTAGGCGCGATTGGCAATCGAAATGGACTTAATATTTCTGGAATTCAGCAATTATCCTCTGACGTATTAGCGCGCTACGAGCGTGACGAAAATGGAAATATTCTAAAGAATGATGACCAACCAGTATTTACACATCTAAATACATTAAATAATGATGCTACTACTAACTATAAGTTTGTATTTAATGGTGATGTTCAGTTCCCAGATGATTTAAGCGGAAACTTAATAATTTCAAACTATAGTAGTAATATTCCATTTGTGGTTACAAAAAAAGATACAACAGAATAAAAAAAATTATTAAAACCCTTTGTTAAATGCAGAGGGTTTTGATAAAATATAGCAGTATTAAAAGGACACTAACATGCATAAAAATATATTTGAAGAAAAAAGTTCATTTGGTTTTTTAGCCAAATCCCTATGCGTAAGCTTTGTTTTGGGGTTAATAATTACATTTGCAGTAAGTTTGCTTTTTGGTTACAAGTACAAACTTATAGGCTCGGGTTCTATGTTGCCAACGCTTTCTATAAACAGCATTATAGTGCTTGCACCTGTTCATGATTATTATGAAGACCTTGAAGTGGGAGATATTATAACCTTTAAGGCAAGCGCAACTAGTAACTCAGGTATTACCTTTACACACAGAATACATGCAATCGACGAAGAAACAGGCTACTATATAACCAAGGGTGACAATCGCGATACTGTGGATGCTAATCCTGTTGACCCTGATAGAGTTGTTGGAAAAGTGGTGGCAAATTTTAATTTTGTAGGATACCTAATTACATATATAAAATCAAATATAATTCTATTTACATTCTTCGTAATTATATTTTTATTTGCATGGATGATATTTGTTTAAAAAAAACAACCTATTATTAGGTTGTTTTTTATATGGTTAATTTAACAATATATCTTTTGTTAAAAAAGTTATTTTAAGTTTATTGTATTTAAGGTTATCGGTTGTAATCATTTTGTTTTTTTGTAACATAAATTGCTTTTTTTTGCTAAATAATAATTAAATTATAAGTAAAGTAAAACCTAGATATAAAATAATTAACAATGTGTGCAATAAATTAAAATACCTGCTTGTAAAATGTACTTAACATCTCTTTATTCATTGATTTTTTAAACTAATTATATTATAATAACTATACTTAAAATCTTTGCTGGAAGAGGGAGTAATGGAAAACATAAAGTTGCAAAAACAACTGGTTAGTTTAAGGATTTTGTTGCACAAACTATGTGACGGCTTTGATGCACATGATGCCAACAAAAAAAGCGTTTTAACCATGAAGCATAAGCTTTTGTTTCTTTTAAGCGAAGAAGGACAGTGCTCTCCAACAGTTTTAATTAACAAGCTTTGCATTGCAAAAAGCAATTTGGCATTACTTTGTAGGGGAATGCTGGAAGAGGGGCTTATTTCTAGCAAGAAAAACGAGCAAGATAAGCGCAACATTACTTACTTTATAACAACAAAAGGAACAAAGGAATTAAATAAGTTTTTAACCACAATGGCGTCCGAAAATCAGGCCCTTTCCAAAAGCGAAAAAGAGGTTAAACTTATTGAGCGAAAATTGGATGATGTTATTGAGTTTTTAAATAAAAAAATATAAGGAAAGCAATATGATAAAACTTTACAATACACTTACAAAACAACTTGAAGAACTTAAACCCATAACGCCTGGTGTTGTTAAAATGTACACTTGCGGTCCAACAGTTTATTACTATCCGCACATAGGAAACATGCGTGCATACATTTTTATGGATAGCCTGCGTAGGGTTATTAAATACAATGGGCTAAATGTGTTGGGTGTTATGAATGTCACTGATGTGGGGCACCTAACTAGTGATAGTGACAGCGGTGATGATAAAATGGAACTTTCCGCAAAAAAAGAAAATAAATCTCCGCTTGAAATAGCAGATTATTACACAAACATATTTTTTAACGACCTTAAAAAGCTAAATATCGACATTCCTGAACATATTACTCGCGCAACTGAATATGTTCCGCAAATGATTGAGTTTATTAAATTGCTTGAAAAACAAGGCTATACTTACATTATTGACGACGGCGTGTATTTTGATGTAAGCAAGTTTAAGAGTTATGGGCAATTAAGTAATAAGGATATGAATAAAGCAGGCGTGGCGCGTGTGGAAGGCAACGACCAAAAACACCATCCGTTTGATTTTGCCCTTTGGAAATTTGTGCCTGAAAGTCACATTATGAAATGGGATAGCCCATGGGGAGTGGGATGCCCGGGCTGGCATATTGAATGCTCCGCCATGAGTAGTGATATTTTGGGTGAAAATTTTGATATACACACGGGCGGAATAGATCACTTGCCAATTCACCACGAAAATGAAATTGCTCAAAACGATTGTGCGTTTGGACACAAAGTTGTAAATTTGTGGATGCACAACGAGTTTGTTATGGTGGACGGCGGAAAGATGAGCAAAAGCCTTAACAATATTTACACTTTAGACCAATTAAATCAAATGGGCTACGAGCCGCTTGCTTACAAATTTTTTTGTTTAAACACAAATTACTCAAAAACAATAAACTTTACTTTTGAAGCAATAAAATCTGCACAAAGCGCGTTAAAAAACCTTAAAAAACTAGTTAATGACCACAAGTTGGGTGCAAATGCATTGTCTGCAGACAAAGCTGAAAAATACAAAACAGATTTTTTAAATGCTGTTAATGATAACCTTAACACACCTTTGGCATTAGGCATTTTGTTTAGCATGGTTAAAAACGAGCCTTTAAGTAAGGATGTTTATAATTTAGCGGTAGGGTTTGATAGAGCGCTAGGCTTGGAACTTGATAATTATACTGAAGAAAAATTTGAAGTGCCAGAGGATGTTAAACAACTAGCGGAAGCCCGCTGGCAAGCAAAACTGAATAAAAATTATGTTTTGGCGGATGAATATCGAAACAAAATTAGCCTAATGGGTTATAATATACTGGATTCTGCAAAAGAATATAGAATAGAGAAGAAATAATATGCAACATTATTTTATAGAAAAGGAACATAAAACTACTGACTATTTTACTTTCAGGGATGAAATTTTAGGTAAAGCATTTGTGTTCAAGTCGGTAGATAATGTTTTTAGTAAAAACAAGATTGATGACGGAACAAGAGTGCTTTTAACAGAGGTTTCTAAACACAATATATTTGGAAATTTGCTTGATATAGGTTGTGGAATTGGCACAATCTCAATAGTATTAAAAACACAATTTCCTGACATTGTGATTGACGCATCAGATGTAAATGGCGTGGCAGTGGATTTGACAAAACAAAATTGTAAAAATAACAATATTGACATTAACACCGCACTTAAAAGCAATTTATTTGAATATATTGACAAAAAATATAATTTTATTGTCACAAACCCGCCAATAAAAGTAGGCAAACAAATTTTGTTTAATTTAGTTGAACAATCTAAAGAACATTTAGAAATTGGTGGACAAATATTTTTGGTTATTCGCAAATCACATGGACAGGAAAGTTTGAAAAGGCACATGGAAAATGTGTTTGGGAATGTAGAAATTTTAAAGCGAGATAAAGGCTATTATGTTATGTGTAGCACTAGGAAGTGAGGGAGATGGAATTAAAAGTTTTAAAAAAGCAAAACAATTCGGCTGATTGTATAATTTGTGGAACAAAAAATCCTGCCTCTATTTGTGCAGGGTTTTATGAAGTAGAAAATAATATTATTGTTGCGCTTGCGCATGCAAACGACATGCATCAAAGTTATCCGGGCCGAATGCATGGTGGAATTGTTTCTGCATTACTTGATGAAACAATTGGACGAGCAATTATGATTAGTGACCCTAATCAGTGGGGTGTAACGGGAGAGTTAAATGTAAAATTTCGTAAACCTGTTCCGTTAAACTGTAATATATATTGCGTTGCTAAAGTTTTAAAGTCGGGCAGTCGTACTTTTATTGGAAGTGGGTTTATTGAGGATGAGTATGGCAACTTGCTTGCTGAAGGCACGGCAACTTATATTAAACTTCCGCTTGATAAAATAGCCGAGGGTGAGAATTTAGGTTGGATAAAAATAGAAGATGATGTTAAAAGTTTTGATATTAAAAATTTAGATTTTTTTAATAACTAAAAATAAAAACAAGAGGATAAATTATGGATTGGGAAAAAATTAAAAATGCAGTTACATCCTTTTTATCGGATGGTGGATTAAAAATATTAAAAGCACTTTTGGTTTTTATTGTTGGCTTTATTTTAATAAAGCTAGTAATGAAAATTGTAAAAAGTATATTTAGTAAAACTAGCATGGAAAAAATAACACAATCGTTTTTGCTTTCAATAATAAAGTTTGTGTTAAATTTGATATTAATTATTACTGTTTTGCAATCGTTGGGCATTGCCACAACAGGTTTGATTGCTTTAATATCCGCTGCTGGTTTGGCAGTAAGCTTGGCGCTTCAAAATTCGCTTTCAAACTTGGCCAATGGTGTTGTTATTATTACTACAAAACCTTTTAGAGAAGGTGATTATGTAAGCATTAATGGAGTAGAAGGAAGTGTTAAAAATATCAAAATGTTAACCACTTCTATAGTTACTGCAGATAACAAAATGGTTGTGTTGCCAAACTCTTCAATTGTTACAAACGAGGTTGTAAATTACAACGCGCTAAAAACTCGCAAAGTAACATTTGCGTTTGATGTTGATTACGCCAGTGATATTAACCAAGTAAAACAAATAATTTTGGATGTTATGACCTCTAACGGAAAAGTTCGCCTTGAACCAGCGCCGTTTGTTGCCCTAAAAACACTTAAGGATAGTAGTTTGGGTTTTACTGCTTCATGTTGGGTAGATTGTGAAGATTATTGGTCGGTTTATTATTATGTTATGGAAAATGTGTTTAACGAGTTAAAGCGTAACAATATTAACATTCCATTTAATCAAGTTGAAGTTAGATTGCGTAACGACGAGGTTGTTATGCCGGTTAACAAAGATGCTTTGCCATTAAGGGTAGAGAAAGAGCGCCCAGAGCAGATTGAGGGTGATATAGTTGACAACCTATTTTATATAGTTAACAAAAAAATAAAGAAAAGTGAAGAAAACTGGAAAAAGACAAACAAAGAAAAAGCGGAAAAGAAAGCAAAACAAAAGGCAGAAAAATTAAACAAAAGCAAGTTAGAAAATAAAGTTAAAGCTAAAACCGAAGATAAGGACAAAAACGAAAGCAAAGCTGAAAAGAAATAAAAATAATTGTTATAATAAAAGCGGTAAATTTGAATATAATTTGCCGTTTTTTTATTTTTTCAACCTTTTTTGCTTTTATCATCCATAAATGAATGTTACAATATAATATACGATCAATAAACAGGATGGCAAAATGAAAAAGAAAAACTGGTATTCGCTAGATAACGCCGCCAAAATTTATCCGCCTTGTAGTAACTACCGAAGGCCGGGTAATTTTTCGCTGATTGCACTTATGGATGAAAAAGTGGATAAAAATATATTAAACAAAGCGGTTAATAATGTGTTAAAACGTTTTCCAACTTTTAATGTAAAGCTTAAAAAAGGGCTTTTTTGGTATTATTTGGAGGAAAATAATAAGCCCTTTTATGTTCAGGAAGAAGTTCCTTATTTTATGAGTTACATAGATGGCACAGAAAACAATGGCTATTTGTTTAGGGTGTATTATAACGATAACAAGATAACAATGGTAATTTTTCACTCGTTAAGCGATGGAAAAGCGGGTATGGATGTATTTAAATCATTGCTTTATGAGTATTTGCTGCTTTGTGGCAAAGATGTTTCTAGTGATGACCTTGTAAAAACGGCCTTTGCACCCTCTAGTTTTGAAGAGTCAACAGATGACTTTTTAACAACTTACAATCGCAAAACAGCACCCGGAAAAAAATACAAAAACGCTTTTGTTGTGGATGGGACGCCCTTTAAATATGACGGCGTGGGAATAATAACCGGCAAAGTAAAAGTTGAAGAGCTAAAAAAACTTGCTAAAAAATATGATGCAACAATAACAACATTTTTGTCGGCACTTTATATGCAAGTTATTTACAACACGCTCATTAGGAATAAAAAAGTTAAAAACAAACTAGTAACTATTTTAGTGCCTGTTGATTTACGCAAGTGGTTTCCTAGCAACACCATGCGAAATTTTGCCATGTTTGTAAGGTTGGGGCACGATTTTGCTAAACCAATTACACTAGAAGAATGTGTGCAAACCTGCAAACAACAAATGCGTGAGGAACTAACCAAGGAAAATTTACAATCTACAATGCATTATAATGTTAAAACTGAAAAGAATTGGATTTTAAAGGTAATGCCTCTTTTTATAAAAGATATAGCTATGCGTATTGCATATAAGCATGTGGGCGATAACTTACATACTTGTCAGTTAAGTAATTTGGGTGTTGTACAATTGCCTGAAAGTATGCAACCATTTGTAAAGGATATTATTTTTGCCCTAAACGCAAGTTATAGCGGAAAAGCAAACCTTGCTGTTGTTAGTTACAACAACTTTATCAACCTAACATTCACCAGAAATTTTGCTGAAACTCTAATAGAAAAAGAATTTTTTAAATGGTTAAGCCACAACGAAATTAAGGTTGAAATTAATAGTAATTATTGGGAGGCGGAAAATGAAACATTGTAAAATATGTAATGTGGATGTAAAAACCGATAAAAACTATTGTCCTTTATGCTTTAATCAAATGCAGGGTAAAAGCACAGAAAAACCCTTATATCTTTGCAATACTGATAAACGCTCCCAACTAAAAAAGCATTATTTAGTAAACAAAATTTTACTATTTATTTCGCTAGTGGCGGTGTGTATTTGCGGATTTATAAATTTTATAACCTATTCTGGAGTTGCATGGTCATTAGTAGTACTTACAGGTTTAGTGTATTTATGGATATTAATTAGGCATACTATAATGAGTAATCGAAGTGCGTTTGAAAAAGTGTTTTTTCAGTTTGTTGGCGTTTTGGCAATAACTATTTCCTCTTATTTTATTTCAAGTGGGGGCGATTGGCTTTTAAACTATGTAGTTCCATCCATAGCAATAACTACAAGCGTTATTCTGGTAATGATAACCCTTTGCAACAAACGTAGAAAAAATTTTTTAATGGGTTTTTTGGTTATATACTTTTTGTTGTTAACACTTTCGATTGTGTTACTTGCTTGCAAGTTTGATACTTTTAAGGTGCTTAACGAAATTAATTTGCTTGTAACTTCATTGGCTATACTGGGTACGCTGTTCTTTGGGTTTAAAACAATAAAAAACGAGTTGTCTAAAAAACTGCATTTGTAATAAGGAGAATTTTATGAAAAATCGAAAAAATATAAGCGATGAGTTTAAATGGGACTTAAAACAAATATTCAAATCCGATGAGGAATTTGTTAAATGCTTAAACGGCATTGAAAAAGATATTCAAAAACTTGCAGCTTTTAAGGGGAAGTTAGAAAACAAAAAAGATTTACTGAAATATTTTAATGAAGCCGAAACGCTTTCTATAAAGATGGAGGCTTTGAGCGGTTATGCCTACTTAAAGCATTCTGAAGACTTAGAAGTGGGCAAATATACAAAATATTTAAGTGATGTTTCTAATGTGGAAAATAAGGCAAGCGTTTTGCTTTCTTTTGTAGAACCTGAACTAGCTAATTTGCCTAATGAGTATTTGAACGACCTTGTTAACGATAAAAAGTTTGCAACACATAAGTTGGAACTTGAAGATTTAATAAGAAACAAAAATCATATTTTAAACGAAAACGAAGAAATTATAATGTCCAAGGCAGGCAAGTTTGCGGGTGATTTTAGTGATGTTTTTGACAATATTGATGCAATTGATGTAAAATTTGATGATGTTATTGCCAAAAACAAAAAGATTGCACTTACAAATAGTAACTACAGATTGCTTTTGGAAAGCAAGGATAAAAACATTAGAAAACAAGCATTTGAAAACTTGCACCATGGATATATGAACCTTGCAAACACAATTGCAACAAACTATATTGCATCTGTTAAGAGTGATGTATTTTTTAGCGATGTTTACAAGTTTGATAGTACTCTTAACATGTCACTAAATGGAAACAATATTCCCGAAAAACTTTATTATAACCTTATTAAAAATGTAGATGCAAACTTAAAATATTTGCATGAGTATTACAGATTAAAAAAGAAATTATTAAAGTTGGACACAATGGAATATTGCGATACTTATGTTTCGCTTGCAAATTTGGATGTAAAATATACCTTTGAACAAGGAAAGGAAATTTTGTTAAAAGCTCTTGCGCCACTAGGTGACGATTATGTGGAGTTGCTTAAAAAAAGTTACACCCAAGGCTGGATGGATGTATATCCTAACAAAAATAAAGCCACAGGTGCTTATTGTTTGAACGTATATAACACTCATCCTTATGTTATGCTAAACACAGTTAATAATTTGGATAGCGTGTTTACAATGGCTCATGAGTTGGGTCATGCAATGCACTCGTATTATTCGTCAACAAGTTTGCCGTATTCTCAAAGCCACTATCCAATATTTTTGGCGGAGATTGCATCAACTACAAACGAAGTGCTATTGCTAAAATATTTTTATGCTAATGCAAAAACCAAACAAGAAAAAATATATTATTTGGATAAATATCTTTCTATGTTTAAAAGCACGCTATTTAGACAAACTATGTTTAGTGAGTTTGAGAATTTTGCACATAAACAAATTGAAAATGATATTTCCATTAATAAAGACACATTGGTGGAGTACTATGGCAACCTTAATAAAAAGTATCATGGAACAGCAGTAAAGCACTGCAAGGAAATTTGTTACGAATGGTTAAGAATTCCGCATTTTTATAGCGCATATTATGTGTATAAATATGCCACGGGCATAACAAGTGCAATTGTTTTGGCAAGCAACATACTTTCTAACAAACCTGATGCGCTTAAAAAGTACAAGGAGTTTTTGGCAAGCGGGGGCAAGGACTACCCAACAAATATTTTAAAGAAAGCAGGTGTTGACTTAACTACAAATGAGCCATACGACATAGCATTTGGCGAAATGAAATGGGCGCTTAAGGAGCTTAAAAAATTAATTTAAATATATACAGCATTAAAATTAAGGAGAAGATTGCACTTCTCTTTTGTTTTTTGTAATTCTAATTGATTTTTTGTAATAATTAATATATACTTACAAAGTAAAATCAGTTATAAGAGGCATAATGTATAGAAAAGTAAAAATAGGTATAATTGGTGCGGGTTCAAGAGGTGGAACTTTTGCCACATTTTTGTGTGCTAAAGGTTATGATGTTGAAATAACAAAACCCAAGGGCGGAAGTCTTATATTGGATAATATGATTAATTTTGAAGTGCAAGGCGCGCTGGGGAATAAAAGTTACTTGGTTCCTTTTGTTAAAAATGACACTTTTACTTCAAACAAAGACATTATTATCATCTGCACAAAAGCATATGATTTGGAGCATGCAATAAAAGTTGCAAAAAAGTTTTTAAAGCCAAATGGCGTGCTTTTAACCCTACAAAATGTTATGCACTTAAGCGAGATTGCTAACCTAGTGGATATTAAGCGCTATGTTCCAATTGTGATAGATTGGTCCAGTAAAAGGCAAAGCAGCACCGAGATTGTTGTTACAAGTTCGGGCTCGATACACATTGGCGCGCTTACTCAGGAAACACTAAAATATTTGCCAATGCTTAAGAAAATTTTTGAAAGCATAGCGCCTACAGTTATTGAACACAATATGTATAATTTTATGTTAAGCCGTTTTATTTTGCACTGTAATCAGTCGTGTTTGGGTGCACTAACGGGTTACAACCTTGGTATTTATTTAAGCGAAAAGGCTGGCAAAAAAATCTTTATTCAGTTAATTAAAGAGCAATTATTTTTGTTTGAACAGCTTAATGTTACAATTCCGCCATATAACAACATTTTGGATTATTACAAGTTTGTTGAAAACTCGGTTAGCGGGATATTGTATAGAAGCAAGATGTTTAGAATGCTAATTCACCAAAATGGAAATTGCGTTAGCGTAACCTTGCGCCAGTTGGAAAATGGCAAGCGTTCGGAATTGGATTATTTGTGTAATTACTTTAATAAACTGGCCGAAGAGCACAACATTAACCTGCCTTATAACAAGGCGGTGGCGGAAATGCTTTATGAAATAGAGCGTGGCGAGCGTAGCATTATATTACAAAACCTTTGTGACAAAAAACTAACAAATTTATAAGGAGATTTAAATAGGATATTATGTTAATTGATGAAATCAAAAAAGCCAACATTGAGGCAATGAAAAATAAGGATGCAAATTTAAGAAGCATATATAGCGTTGTTATGAACAAATATATGCAGGCAAGCATAAATGCGCGTGCCGAGGGCAAGGAAATGCAAGATGCGGATTTTGTGCGCATTATTCAAAAAACAATTAAAGAACTAGAAGAAGAGTGTGAAAACTATAAAAGAGTAGGAAACGCTCAGGAAAGTGAGAAAATTGAAATACAAAAAAAGGTGCTTGAAAAATATTTGCCACAACTTTTAACTAAAGATGAAATTAAAAGCATTATTGATACATTAGAGGATAAATCTTTACCAAGTGTTATGCGCCATTTTAAAACAAACTACAACGGCAAGTGTGATATGAAACTTGTTGGAGAAGTTGTTAGAAATTTGTAAAAAGGGAACAGAATGGAAGAACAACAAGAAAAGACGCTAACTGCCGAGGAGCAGAGTAGATTAGATGATAAAAAACTTAACATTATACAAGAAATCAATCCTGACAATTCTTTGATTATTAATAAAGAGGATAAAAATGCTGTATCAAAGGGTAAATTTAAAAAATTTTGGGACTCTATAAAAGGTGGCATTGTGCCATTTTTAATATTTCTTGCAGTTCAGGAATTAAGTTGGACCGGCAACATGTTTTTGGGCAAAAGTGGATTTCAGCCCGAAATTTGGCTAGACAAGCAAATTCCAATTGTAAGTGAGTTTATTTGGATGTATTTCTTAACCTTTCCGCTTGCTATTTTTGCTTTCTTTTGGGTTACGGCAAAGAATAAAAAGCACATGTGGAACTTGTGGCTAACAGCTGTTATTTCGTTTGCAATTAGTGGCATTGTGTATTTTTTTTGGCAAACAGAAATGATTAAACCAGACTTTGTGCCTGCTACTATATCTGATAAATTTATGGTGTGGACATGGTCCACTTGTAAACCAATTAATTGTTTGCCTAGCCAACATTGTTTAATGGCGCTTGCGCTTGTTATTGCTGCTTCGGGCGAAAAGAAGAGCACACCGCTTTGGATGCGAATTTTGGCGTGGATGTTCTGCGTGTTAATATTTATGGCAACATTATTTTTGCGCCAGCATTATATTTTGGACCTTGTGGCCTCGATTGTTGTTATGGTGCCTACATATTTAATAACAAAGTATTGCAAGTTTGGCGAGTGGATGTTAAAAAAACAGGAACAGAGCAAATATAAAAAACAACTTAAAAGCGAACAATAACAAAAAACACCAACCATGATTGGTGTTTTTTTATTACATATAAGATATACAAAGACATATAAAATTGTTTCATATAAAAATATATAATAACTTTTGAAACTACAAATAAAAACTCTTGTGAAAACAGTCACAAGAGTTTTATAGTACCCGTTTTAATTAGGAAATTCTGCGTTTGTTTTGGGCATTGGAAATAACTACTAAATGTTCACCTACGCAATAAATTACGATAGTTAAGATGTTAATAGCCCAACTTACCATTAGTACAAGCATAAAAATATCCATTACATCGGCAGGTACAATACCATTTCTTGCAAAGAATGTGTAAAGTATGAACGATACTACAAGATGTGCTATTGTTAGTCCGTATAGGATAAAACCAGAAATATACTTGTTCATTTTTGTGTTTGTACAAATAATGTCAAATATTACTAGTGCTATCAACAACCCAATTAAAATGTAGTAAACAACTCTAATCCATGTAGCAAGTCTGTCGCTTGGAAGGGTAATAAAAAGAAAGACCGATAATCCCAACATAGCCAACATTAAAGTGTAGTAAGTTAAAATTAATAAAACCTTTTTACCTGTTGTTTCCATTGTTTCCTCCTTTTTTCAAATTAACCTTTTTATGTGGTTAGTAATAGTTTTAGTAAAATTAAGGATATTATACTAATTTGTATTCTAGAAAGTGGTTATTCCTTTACAATTTTGTAAAAAGTAGTATAATATGGTGTACAATAATTGCAGGAGGAAGTTATGTGGCACTCAATATGGCATGCTGTTAAGGATTCGCTAGTAATTTTGCCAATACTAATAATTACATATTTAATTATTGAACTTATAGAAATTAAAAGTGCAAAATCTCTTAAAAACAGCAAGTTTTTAAAAAATAAATATTCCACGCTTGTGGGTTCGGCAATAGGTATAGTTCCGCAGTGTGGGTTTTCGGTTGTGGCAACCGACTTGTATTGCAAAAAGGCTATAAATGTTGGCACGCTTATGGCTGTTTACGTGGCAACATCGGATGAGGCCATTCCGCTACTGCTTTCCAATCCTACAAACTTTAAGGACATGTGTTTAATTATTGCAATTAAGTTTGCTATGGCTTTGGTTATAGGCTATGGTGCAAACTTTTTTGTAAAGTATTTTTACAAACCTAAAAATATTTATACACCACAAGTTAAAAAGGGCAATTTTGTTGGCATGGACGACATTGCGCCCCAAAACCAGCAAGTAAAAAAGCGTTATTTAGTGGCAGAGGTTAGCATTAGCCCAACTTTGGATGACACCGTTGATAGAGGATGCTGTGGTCACGCAATAGAAGGTGAAAATCAAAAGTTTAATTTTTGGAAATTTATATATCATCCGCTTGTGCATTGTTTAAGAATTTTTGTGTTCATTTTGGCTGTTAATATTGTTTTTGAAATTATCTTGCACTTTGTGGGCGAGAATAACTTGGCAGAGTTTATGCACTCGGTTAAATATCTTCAGCCAATAATTGCTGGCTTGGTGGGATTAATTCCTAACTGCGCGTCATCAGTTATTATCACACAGTTGTTTATAGAGGGCGGATTAACTTTGGGTGCATGCATAACCGGGCTTTCAGTTAACGCAGGTATTGCTTACACTTTGCTTATTAAAGAAAACGCAAATAAAAAACATACGTTTTATATTATATCCAGCATTTTTGTGTTCTCACTAGCTGTGGGAATGTTGTTAACGTTGCTGGTTTAGAGGATGCACATGAAACTGCTTTTACACATTTGTTGTGCCCCTTGTAGTAGTGGGGTTATTGAGGATATTAAAAAAGAATTTGATGTTACTGTATATTTTTACAATCCTAACATAGACACTGCCGAAGAATACGAAAAACGCGCAGAAGAAGTGCGAAAATTTATGAATATTATGGATGTAAAATATGTTATAGAACCGCATGATAGCACAAGTTTTTATAATGCCGTTAAGGGTTTGGAACAAGAGCGCGAGGGTGGCGCAAGATGTGTGGAATGTTTTAGGTTAAGACTTAACAAAACCTTTCAGTATGCAAAATTACACGGCTTTGATTGCGTTACTACTACTCTTTCGGTTAGCCCATACAAAAGTATTAGTCAGTTAAATATGGTGGGTACAGAAATGTCGCAAAAATATGGTATTCCATATTTGACTCGCGATTTTAAAAAGAATAACGGATATTTAAAAAGCATACAAAACAGCAAAAAATACAACCTTTATAGGCAAAACTATTGTGGGTGTGTGTTTTCGAAACGCAGAGATTATGTATTTGGTAAAAAGAACGCTAAAGATTAAACAAAATTTGTAATACTAGAGCATAATTTAATGTGCTTATACACAAAACTTTAAACCAATGCTAACCTAAATTAGGGAGTTTTAATATGAAAAAAACTTACGATATTATTGATTTAGATTGTGCTGCTTGCAGTGTTAAAATAGAAAAAGCAATTAATGAATTTGACGAAATTGATTCTTGTACTTTGGATTTTATAAATAAAAAACTATATATAGATACAAGCAAAGAGTGGCAGTCGGAAGAGGAACTTGTTGGTTTTTTGGAAAAGATTGTTCACATATTTGAAAGTGATGTTCATCTTGAGGTAGCGGGCAAAAGTAAATCTGATAACGAAAACAAGAAGAAACGCAATTTCATTAAAAGCAACTATTTTCAGTTTACAAAAATTGGCATAACTTTGATGCTGATTTTAATAGCAAACTTTGTTCCTATGCCCTTTTGGACTGAACTAACCTTGTTTATTTGCGGATTTTTATTAGTTAGTTATGATGTGCTTATAAAAACAGTAAAAAAAGTGCTTTCCAAAAATTGTTTTGATGAAAATCTGCTGATGACTGTGGCGTCAATAGGGGCGTTTATAATTGGTGAATATTCTGAAGCAATAATTGTAATGTTACTTTATAAATTGGGCGAAATTTTCCAAAGCTATGCGGTGGAAAAAAGCAGGCGTAACATAAAAGATATGCTTGCACTTAAGGTGCAAACCGCCAACCTTTTAAAAGATGGCGAAGAACACCAGGTTAAGCCTCAAAAGTTAAATGTTGGTGACACAATTATCGTAAAGAAAGGCGAGCGTGTGCCTGTTGATAGTGTTATTATTGCAGGTAACGGTGTGGTGGATTTATCCATGCTAACGGGCGAAAGCAAACCGCAAAAAGTTGCCGAGGGTGAACGTGTTTTAAGCGGGTGTATAAATTTGGGTAACAACCTTATTATGCGAGTACAAAGCAAGTTTAAGGATTCCGCTGTGGCGCAAATAATGGAACTTGTAGAGCGCGCAAGTGCAAACAAGCCTAAAAGCGAAAAGTTTATAACCAAGTTTGCACGTATTTATACCCCAACTGTTATGGCGTGTGCGATAGTTGTAGCGTTTATTCCGCCTATTTTTGTGGGTAATCTTACAGATTGGATATATCGCGCACTAACCTTTTTGGTAGTTAGCTGTCCTTGTGCTATTGTAATTTCTGTTCCACTTACATTCTTTAGTGGACTGGGAGTGTGTGCAAAACGTGGACTTTTAATTAAGGGAGCAAATGTTTTAGAAAATCTTAACAACATAAAAACAATTGTGTTTGACAAAACGGGAACATTAACCCTTGGTACTTTTGAAGTTGTGGAAATTAAACCGTATGAGATATCAAAAGATGTGTTTGTTAAATTTTTATGTTATGCTGAAAGCGGTAGCAACCATCCAATAGCAAAAAGTGTTATGAAATTATATAAAAACAAAATTTTTGCTAGTAAAATTGGCGAATATCACGAGGAAAGTGGTATGGGTGTTAGTGTTAAAGTAGAAAACAAAAGCGTTTTGGTGGGTAGTGATAAATGGCTTAATAAGAACGGTGTTAAAGTGCCCACGGTTGAAACTGGCGGAAACGTGGTTTACATGTCTTTAAACGGCGAATATGCGGGTTATGTGGTTATTAGTGATACAATTAAACGTGATACAGCAAAAGCGATTGATGCACTAAAAAAACTGGGCGTTACGAGGTTTGTTATGCTTACCGGAGATAAACAGAAAAGCGCACAGTATGTTGCAAACAAGCTGGGCATTAATGAGGTTTATGCCGAACTTATGCCACAGGATAAATTATCAAAATTAAACGAAATCATAGCCACTTCCAACGGTAAAGTAATGTATGTTGGTGATGGAATAAATGACGCGCCTGTGCTTATGGCTAGTGATGTGGGCGTTTCTATGGGCAAGCGCGGAAGCGATGTTGCAATTGAAGCGGGTGACCTGGTTATTATGAAAGACAATCTTATGTCATTGGTTAACGCAATCAAAATTTCCAAGCGCACAATTGCTATTGCATATGAGAATATAGTGTTTTCAATTGCTATTAAATTGACTGTGCTAATATTGGGCGTTTTTGGAATATCTCCTTTGTGGCTGGCTGTTTTTGCGGATGTGGGCGTTTCGTTTATAGCAATTTTAAATGCAATGCGCATGCTGTATGTTTATAGAAAATAGGCATAGTTTTAATTATAACCTTAATATCAAGTTCAAAGCTTTACTTTAAATTTCATACAGATTATGTTAAAAAAGTGGCAAAACCTGCCACTTTTTTATTTAACAATTATTTATTTTAACAATTAACACTATATGTTATAAGAATAACTTGTCATAAAGAAAAATTTATTACGCAACGAAAAAGAACAAGAAAATTACAAACATAATTTGTGCTAAATAATAGGTTAATTTGTTTACTATATCCATTCTTTTGGTGTTTTTTTCTCCAAAATACATAAGCGAAAGTATTAAGTCACTAGCAAGGAATAACGCTAAAGCAATAAATGTTGGCCAAAGATGTTTTGTAAGAACTGTTAGAAATAACGAATAAACAAACGCACAGCACAACACAATAGAATATGCAAGTGCTTGAAATTTAAACTTTCCAAAATCAAGATGTAAAGTTTTAGCATTTACATAAATTAAAAGCGCGATAATTGCGCCTATTCCAAATGCAAGTAGCATTGGTACAACAAAACTATCTATCCATTTTAAGGAGTTGATTGAAATGGAAATAATATAAAATATGTGTCCTATTCCAAATGCTAACATCCCAAAGTTTAAATATTTTGCATCCTGTGCTTTGCCTCTGTCTTTTTCAAAAATGCCTAGCAAAATATCCCCAACAAGACCGCAAGCCAAACCTGCTACTATTAGATACGCGTAATAGGGCACAGTCTTTGTTATTACAGCAACAATGGCGCTTATTACAAATATGGCTGATGCAACGGCTTTGGCAACCACACCAACCATTCCTCCGCGCACAATTTTAGCAACAATAAAAACAATCATACTAATTAAGCAAAGAGTCAAACAAACTAAAGCCATATTAATAACCTCTTAATAAAGTTTTTATTATTATAATGTTTATTTTTAAAATTTCCAACATAATTAACCTCAAAAAATATTTTTAATTATTTGATTATTTGTGTGTTATTTTATATAATTTAAAAAAAAGAAGGTGAAATGTGGGCAAAAAAAGTTTTTTAAATAGTGTTATTTTTAACCTGCTTGTTAAGGGCATAAACGGTGCTAACTTATACGATACGCGCGTTCAACAGGAAGTGTGCGCTCTGCCAAAAAGCTTTAGTGTGTCACTGGCTGTTTTTCCTTACGGGAATTATATTTGCTTTGAGGTTAATCCTTCAGGGGTTCATAAAATGCGGCAGATTGACAATGCGGATTTACAAATAATTTTTAAAAACAACAAAATAGCACAAAAAGTTTTGCTGGGCAAAATGAGTATTGCAGATGCGTTTTCTAGCCATGCAATTTTGCTAAAAGGTGATATCTACAAGGCTATGGGGTTGGTTAGGATAATTAATATAGTGGAAAATTATTTATTTCCGCGCTTTTATACAAAGGCAATTCCATATGAAAAAAAGCAGGTTTCGGCATTTAAAATGTATTGTTATGTGCTGTTTGGATGCACAAAGAAACAGCGTAAGTTGGAGGATATGAAATGAAAAACAACTATTTTGAATTTGTAAATTCTGTTAAAATTTTGTCGGGGGATAATGCAATTAACAATATTCCTTACGAGTGTGACTTTTTGGGTTGCAAAAATCCTCTGCTTTTAAGTGACGAGGGGCTTAAAAAGATTGGAAGTGTTAAAAAATTTTTGGATATTTTAAAGCGTGACCTTAAAATAAAAAATATTTTTACTGATATCCCAACGGATTCTTCTACTCTTACAATAAACGAGATTATTGCGTTTTACAAAGCTAACAAATGTGATGGCATTATTGCATTAGGCGGCGGTTCGGTTATTGATACTGCAAAAGGCGTCAGAATGGCGCTTGGTCAAAAGCAAAATGACATTATGAAATTAATGGGCAACGAAATTATTAAAAAGGTCGCTCATATTCCTTTTATTGTTGTTCCAACCACTTGCGGAACGGGAAGCGAGTGTACTGCTGTGGCTGTAATTAAAAACCACAAAACACATCTTAAAATGGAGTTTATATCAAGCGAGTTGTTGCCGGATGTGGGAGTTATTGATGTAAGAATGACCGAAACCTTGCCACCAAAACTAACAGCAAGCACTTCTATTGATGCGCTTGTGCATTCGATTGAAGCATATACAAGTTTACAAAAGAACATCATAAGCGATGTATATGCGCAAACGGCCATAAAGTTAATTGTAGAAAACTTGCCAAAGGTGTTAAAGGACGGCTTGGACAAGCAGGCGCGCCTTAACCTTGCAAACGCGTCTACACTTGCGGGAATTGCGTTTAGTAATGCAATGGTTGGTGTTGTTCATGCAATTGGACATTCTTGCGGTGGTGTTGCTAATGTTCCTCATGGAAACGCAATGGCTGTACTTTTAGTGCCTTGTATGGAATTTAATTATGATAAAGTTGGCAACCTGTATGGTGATTTGCTTTTATACTTTGGCGGAGCAGAGTTGTTTGCAAAAACGCCAGAATCTGAACGAGGACAACTTGCAATTAAAAAGGTGAACGAGTTTTTACAAGAAATTAGTAAATTAAGCGGACTTGCACTTAAATTAAGTGAATATGGCGTAACAAAGGAGCAATTTAACGAAATTGCGCAAAATGCACTAAATGATGGTGCTGCAATTGTTAACAAAAAAACAATTAAAAAGTCGGATGTTATAAAGATTTTAGAAAAGGCGTTATAGTTAACACAATAAAATAATATTGAATATATAAGATAGATACTACTTGTTAGTGTCTATTTTTTTGTAACTCTAAAAAGGGGGAATAACATAAAAGCTAATATGGAAAATGAAATAAATAGCACAGTTGAATTTGAATTAAAGGGCTATAACCTAATAGAAAATAGCACAATAAACAAAGGAAGTGTTGTAATATCTTCCCATATTTTTAATAGCGAAGTGGGCAAAAACTGCAAAATTGGTCCAAACGCGCATTTGCGTCCTAACTGCAAAATAGGGGATAACTGCAGAATTGGTAATTTTGTGGAAATTAAAAATAGTACAATTGGAGAGGGTACAAAAATTTCACACCTTACATATGTAGGGGATGCGGTTGTGGGTAAAAATTGCAACATTGGGTGCGGGGTTGTGTTTGTAAACTACAACGGCAAGGAAAAAAACAAAATTGTTGTAGGAGATAATGTTTTTATTGGGTGTAACTGTAACCTTATTGCTCCGCTTAATATTCCCAACAATGTGTATATTGCTGCAGGCACAACTGTAACTAGCGACCTTAATGAGTTTGACTTTGTTATAGGCAGAAGCAAACAGGAAATTAAACCAAACCGAGCACAAAAATATTTAAAGGAGATTTTATGAGTATTTATTTTGGAACAGACGGAATAAGAGGAATTGTTAACAAAGAACTTACTAATGAGGTGTGCTATAAATGTGGTAATGCGCTTGCCAGTATTAAGCCAAATGCCAGAATTTTAGTTGGCCGAGATACACGCGTTAGTGGAAGCTATGTTACTTTGGCATTTAGTGTGGGCGCGGTAATTGCGGGTGCAAATGTGGTGGATGTGGGTGTTATTCCTACTGCGGGGATTTCGTATTTAGTAAATAAACTTAATTATGACTTTGGTGTAGTTGTTTCAGCTTCACACAATCCTGCAGAATACAATGGTATAAAAATTTTTGATGAAAATGGCAATAAAATTTCGGGTTTACTAGAAGATAAAATAGAAAAAGAATTTATTAAAAATAATGTAGCAAATGGCATGTATGTGGGTAGTTATTGTCAAAAACACTATCTTTGCAGACAATACATATCATACTTGATAAAATGTGGCAGTGTTTTAAGGGGGCTTAAAGTTGCACTTGATTGTAGCAATGGTGCTTCGTATGCAGTGGCGCATAAGGTATTTAAAAGTTTAGGAGCAAAAGTTGTTAAAATAAACTCTAGCAAGAATGGCAAAGAAATAAATCACAATTGTGGGTCGTTGCACCCTAATGCACTATGTGAGTTGGTTAAGAGAGAAAAGTGTGATGTTGGCTTTGCTTTTGATGGTGATAGCGACCGCATAGTGGCGATAGATGAGTGTGGAAATATACTTGATGGCGACATGATTATTTATATTTTGGCAAAGCATTTTGGGTTAAAGGGCGAACTTAAAAACAACAGTGTTGTGGGAACAACATTAACTAATATGGGCTTACAGTTATCTTTAGAGGAACTGGGTATTGCGCTTTTAAGAAGTGATGTTGGTGATAAGTATGTTATAGAAAAAATGCAAGAAAAAGGTAGTGAGTTGGGTGGTGAACAAAGTGGGCATATTATTATAGGCAAATACAGCAACACTGGTGATGGCGTTTTGGCGGGTATTGTGTTAGCGGGTATTATTAAGGAAAGCAATATGCCTCTTTCGCAGTTATCACAAGTAAAACTTTTTCCTCAGGCAAATATTAGTGTTAGTGTTTTGGATAAGTTAAGAATTTTAAACTCGGATAAACTTAAGGAATATATTAAGGTGTGTGAAAAACAGTTAGGTGAAGGTAGAATTGTGGTTAGAGCTAGCGGAACGGAAAGCAAGATTAGAATTATGGTTGAAGGAAAAAGCGAGGATGTGGTAAATTTAGTTGGTGTAAATTTAGAGAAAATGGTAAAATTAATTGACGGAAAATAACAAAAGGAAACTCTTATGAAAAACAAGTGGATTACAAATGCAAGCGTGGTTTTAAGTGGTGCATCTAGCGGGATAGGCAGGGGTATTGCAAAAACGCTTATAAACAAATACAACTGCAATGTGATAGGAATTGGACGTAACGAAGCAAAAATGCTTTCGCTTTTAGATGAGCTGGGAGAAAAGAAAGACAATTTTAGTTATTATCTTTTTGATGTTTCTAGTTTAGAGGGTTGGACTAATATGCGTGCTGACCTTGAGGCCAAGGGTAAAGAAGTGGATGTTTTGATTAATAACGCAGGTATTTTGCCACCATTTAAAAGATTTGAAACACAGGAATTAAACGACATTGAAAATGTAATTAACATAAATTTTTATTCTTGCGTGTATTCCATAAAAACACTTTTGCCTTTGTTGGAAAAATCCGCAAAGGGAGCAGTTATAAATGTATGTAGCTCTGCATCCCTAACCCCACTAGCGGGCATTAGTGGTTACACCGCAAGCAAGGGCGCACTAAAAAATTTTACGGAAAGCTTGCAGTTGGAATACAAACACAGACTTTATGTTGGTGCAATATATCCTGGATTTACGCGTACAGAAATTTTTAGAATGCAAACCGCAAAAATTGAAAGCAAACTTATAAACATTGTTAGCACCAGTTGTGATAAGATGGTTAAAAAGTGTGTTAGGGGTATTGTTAAACGTAAAAAGCGGATGGTTTTGGGTTTTGATGCAAAAACAATGAATTTACTTTACAAATTTGCGCCTGTTAGTTCGCTAAATCTTTTTGATAGTGTGTTAAAAGCCAGCAAAATTGAACTTTTTATGGATGTTTACAAATAAAGCTGTTCTAAAAACTATAATTTATTAATAAAAATATACTAAAACATAAAGGACTAAAATTAAACCATATTACTTGGTCGAAAGCATAATAAACAAATATAATTATTTAAAAAATTATTTGCTTAATTGTGTAGTTTAGTTATATAATATGTTTAGAAATGAATATATTTCATTAAATAATAAAGGAGCATAGATATGGCAAAGAAATCTGATTATTTTGGTCTTGGGTACATAGTTAGCCTTATTTTGGCAATTATCCCTGTTACTGCTTGGGTTTGCGGTGTTGTTACCAGATTCCAAGAGGGCAAAATTGTTGCCGGAGTAGTAAGAATCTTCGGTGGATGGCTAATTTGGGTTTTGGACTTGGTTTACATGATTACCCAAAAGCACATCTGTAGGCTTATTAACGCATAGCATACAACTAACAAATACTTTTAAAAAAAGAGCATTTTAAAAATGTTCTTTTTTTTGCATAAACAAAGCTTAAATTTAGCTATTCCTTAATTATAAGTATTCATAAAAAACAAAAAGCATATTTTTGTAAAATTAAATTATTTTTGTTACTAAAACCAGGCTATTTAGTGGTTCTTGTTTTACTTTTTGCAAGTAAGTAATAGGTTAAACATGCCACAGCTACACAAATTAATTTTGTAATATATGCGCCTAATAGTGACGACCAAAAGTGAGGGGATATATAAGATGTGGCCAACACAGCCATTACGCTAAAGTAAGAAAATGTGTTTATAATGCTGCCAAAAGTAATAAGAATGCCACATAACAAATATTTGTTTGAAACTTTTTCTTTTAAGGGTTTATAAACCCACCAAATGCAAAAAGTTGTTAAAGCAGTTGAGGCGCTATTAATAGTGTAGGAAAGCAGTTTTGTAAGCATTTCGCTATTCCAACCCTCTTGTGCTAGTGCAACCACAAATGCCACCACGGCCGAAAACATTATTGCAGTTATGGAGTTGTACATAAGTTTAAAGGCTTGCTTTTTTCCAAACTCAAAAAGCGATATTACAACACAGGCTAAAAAGAATGTGTAAATAACTGCGTCTATGCCAAAGTAAATTTTCCCCATTTTTATCCCATAATCCACTGCATTGTAAAGGTTGGAACTTACAGCTCCGCCAACTGCCAACGCAGAAAGTGCGTCGGTTTTGAATTTTAGATATCCAAAATAAAGCATCATAGAGCATAAAACGGTCATTAACAAAATATACTGCATAAAAAATCCTTTTAGTTATTAACAAAAAACGCCAAATTTTTTAGTTGTTTCACTTTAAAATTTGCATTTAAGTTGCTTATATTCATTTAATAATTTTCCTTGCTGTGCTATAATAACAAAAGATTTGACGGAGGCCAAGGGATGCGCAAAGTAGTTGATGGTGTTGCAATAGCAGTTGGAATTTGTTGCTTTGTGATTGCGTTTATAATTGAGTTGTTTGATTTTAATCTGCAATCATGTTGGCTTTTTGCTACTTCCATTTTTTGCATTATTGTTGTGTTTTATCCCCGTGCGGTTTGCAGAATTAAAAGAAAATATTCCCATGGTTTTAACTTTTTAATTTTTGCTAATGCTTTTTTGCTTTTGGCGCTTTGTGTGTTTTTAATTTCCAACCTAATTTATTTTGCGTTAAAAGGATATAAGTTTATGGAGGGATATCAAATTGTGGTTTATCCGGCAATATTGATATTCTGTTTAGTAGAAACTTACATTGATTACATTATTAACGAAAAGTTTAAGCGTGCCTCTAATAACGATTATTTTGATTAACCAATTGGCTTTGTTTTGCATATATACTCCTAGAAATGGGGGTATTTTTTATGGCAACATTTGAGGAAATTCAAAACCGTATTTTGGGGTTAAGCAACTTAGAAAATGTGGATTTTTTTGTTGTAGGATATTCGCTTTTGGGCAATCCAATTTATGGCGCGCACATAGGAAACTACGAGGGCAACCAAATACTTTTAGAAGGCGCAATACATGCGCGTGAGTGGGTTACTGCGACTCTTTTGGTGCAAATGGTGGAATATTTGCAAAACACGCCGATTGATGGTGGTATTTACTTTATTCCAATGAGCAATCCCGATGGTGTTAAGCTGGTGTTAGATGGCCCTGTGGGCTTGCCTTGTGAGCAATTGCGACAGTTTTTGATTAGTGTTAATGACGGAAGTGAGGATTTTTCGCTTTGGAAAGCGAATGCAAATGCGGTGGATCTTAATGTTAACTTTAACGCGCTGTGGGGTGGTGGCAGTCAAAATGTGTTTTGCCCCGCTCCTGGCAATTTTGTGGGGTACTATCCCGATAGTGAGCGCGAGGTTAGGGAATTAATTGCGTTTACAAACAAAAACCAACCCAAAGGCACGCTTTCGTATCACACAAAAGGCGAGGTTATTTATTACGGATTTGAAACGCTTACGCCCGCTCAAATTGAGCGTGATTTGCGTATTGCACAACAACTTTCGGCAGTTAATGGTTACGAAATTATTAAAACCGAAAATTCAACAGGTGGTTATTCGGATTGGATTAGTTTAAACTTGGAAGTGCCCGCGTTTACTATTGAGGTAGGAAATGCGCTTATTCCGCATCCAATTGGTCTTGAATATTTACCAGAAATTTTTGAACAAAACAAGGACATTCCACTTACTTTCCTTAATTCTATTAACGAACTTTTTGCCCCGGCCCAGGTGCAAAAACAGGCAAAAACACAAAAGTCGGGGTTTTTGAATATGTTTTTTAAAAAATAAAAAGGGGTTAACCCCCTTTCCTTTTTACTTGTTTTTGTAATACATAAAAATAAATATATCTGTTATGGTCAAAAGCCCAATATCTATTGCTGTGCCTATACATATTAGCGTGCATTGGTGTGTTGCAAACACATAAATACCCCAACTTAACATTGCTATTAGCGCAACGATAACTTGCCCTAAACTGTAGTCGTTGCTTGATTTTGTTCTTATTAATTTAAGGATTTGTGGGACTATTTGTAAATAGCTTAGCGCATAGTAAACAACACAAAAAAATTGCATTTCAACACACCTCCTTTTTTAATGCATTTGTTTCATTTTATGTTAACAAAAATAAATTTGTAACCATTATGCATTTTTAAAAAAGAGTAAAAAACACGCATGAATAATTCCTATTATGGCTGTAATATTAAATGTAACAATAACAGTATTAATATCTGTAATATAATAGACTAACCAATGCTATGCTTCCCAAAAAGAAAAACACCGGCTAATAAACAGTCGGTGCTTATTTTGGCTGAGCGAATCAAACGTAAAACGATTCATTAGAAGTTATTAAGATAAAAGGTATAGAGTAGATATAAGAAGTAAATTAGCACATAAAAAACAAAGGGATAATTTTTTATCCCTTTGTTTTTTATGAAATTTATTTTTCTATTTCATGCTCATTTTCTAATTCTAAATTATGTAATTCTTCAAATAAATTATCGCCAAATGATTCCCACTCAACATAATTAATCATCTCTGACTTGCCTTCAGGCAATTCTACAATGAAGAGAAGAATGTAGGGCATAAACCTGATAGTGGTACTGACATGGTTTGACCTGAAGGATACATTTGGGGATTAATGTATAAAAGAATCAATGTCTTGCAGATAATTATTTTCTAAACCGGTGTAATAGTATTTGATGATTTTTTTTGTATCCTTGTCAAAACAAACAATAATATCATCGCTAAATTTATCGCTTTCAGTAGAATTGTAAAAATCGCGATAATCATCAAATAAGATTATGACACATGAATCATCTTTAGAAATATAATCATCTGTATAATCTTCTATGCTTTCATTCTTTAAAGAAATATGCTTACAAAATTCTTTAAAAGTATTAAAATACTTAGGATGATATTTTTTATTCAAATATTCTTTTAGGTTATTAATATTATTGTAATTTTGTCCAAATAATTCAATTAATTCTTTTTGTTTGTCCATTTGTTTAATATCTCCATTTAATAATAAAAGAAGCAATGCATCGCATGCGCAACTACTGCATCAGCAGAAGTGCCATTTCCAGGTAAGCGAATTTTACTATGTGAATTTGGATCTAGCGCATGATAGTGATAATATCCATAATTACCAAGAGAAATGATATTATGCTCTGCTACTCCTATTTCTCCTTTGCTATTACCCGCAACATATCCGCAAGACGTAATTAGATTTTGAGCATCGTTCGAATATGGTGTCCATACCTGACCACCTAATTTAAACCATGTTTTGGCAGTTTCTAGAGATACCGGTTTATAGTGAGAAATTAACGGTTGATCTAGAGCAGACATTATTACTAGTAGATATCTGTCTGAGCGGTTGGTTTGTCTAACAGAATCAGCAAAATCAACCACATATGTTTCAGACAGAGTAATAGCAGAGTCAAGAATATAAGAAGCTAACATTGTGCCAACTGCCACTCCAGCTGCTACGGCGGCCGTGGCTAATGACGCTGATGTTATTGCAGCACTAATAGAAACAACTCCCACTCCAGCTGCAATTACAGCAGGTGCTGCTGCTCCAACTGTTGCAACCACAACTGCAGCAACTGCTACAACTGCGGCAGCAACAGCAACTACTTTTACAACTTTTTTAAATAAATTTTTAAACCATCCACAATTTTGGATTATTCCCATATCCTGCATTTCGCTAAGAAGAAGGCCTTCTCCATCAATATTCATTACGGCATCAATATTCCCTTTTTCATTGATAAATGCTACACCTTGAATTTTTTCTACTTCAATTATGCTTTCACCACTTTTAGTTGTTGCTGAAATAGTAACCAAATTTGATTCTTAATCATAACTGAAGTTATATGTAACAGATATATTTTCGCAAGTTGCAATATCTCTTTCAGATAAGTTGTCTAATTCTGCAAAATCTTCTAGAGGAATTGGTTTAGAACCTTCGAAAGTGGTTAGTGTGCCAACTGTTTCTAGTTTTGCATCTTCAAATTCGTCTAGTATACTTTGGTAATCAATTTCATTTGGAGTTGCATCAATTGTTCTTACAACTGCTTGAGTAGTAGTATATTTTGCTTGAAAATAATTAGTTAAACAGTATGTAAGACAGCAAGTAAGCGCTAAACAGATAGAAAGTATTGAAATATTTAGTTTTCTTTTCTTTGTCATCTTTTCCTCCTAAATTAATTTTTTATATACTCCATTATAGTACCTGCAGGAATACTATAAGAAATACCATAGATAACATTATTTGATTTATCTTTTAATCTAAAAGTTGTAAGACCTAAAAGTTTTCCATTTTTATCTACCAGTGCACCACCACTATTTCCATCTGAAATAGTTAAGTCACATTGAATTACATTTCTAACTTTATCTTCATAAGACACATTTATATGAGGAATAGAAACTATTCCAGTAGTAATAGATATTCCGTAATTACTCATATTTCCGATTGCATAAACACTATCTCCGTGCTTTAGTTTGGTGTCATCACCAATTTTAATAGGAAACATTTTTTTGTTGCACTCTATTTTTAGTACTGCAATATCTAAATGTGTATCATATTTTATAACACTAACTTCTCTAAAATCCTCTTCGTCAATAAATCTAACGGAAATATTTTCGAAAAGATAATTTTGTCCTAATTGTTTATATGTAATAACATGAGCGTTGGTAATTATTGTTCCGTCTTCAGATATTATTACAGCTGAACCATAACTAGTTCCAACATTTTCCGTTTCTGCTTTTATTTCTAATACGCTGTCTTTTGTTAAATTAAAAATGCCACTAGGCGCTTTGGGCTTAGTGGCTAAAAAATACATATTAAATCCAAGACTTAATAGACAAGCAATTATTGTAAATGTGAATAAACTAATAACAACTTTCTTTTTCATAATTGTTTACATTATATATTGTGTTGAAATTTTTGTCAACCCATAAAATAA
Source organism: uncultured Christensenella sp. (assembly GCA_964564685.1). Taxonomy (GTDB): domain Bacteria; phylum Bacillota; class Clostridia; order Christensenellales; family UBA1242; genus UBA11490. The sequence continues at coordinate 172,337 of CAZMBC010000001.1, read as the reverse complement.
AAACAATTTAATTCATTTAATTAAAAGCATGGCCTTTGATTATAAAAAAACCGATACCCTATTATCGGGTTCGGATTAGGTCTTGTTTGGCTGGGGTAGTAGGATTTGAACCCACGCATCAGGGAGTCAGAATCCCTTGCCTTACCGCTTGGCTATACCCCAAAGGTTATAGTAAGTATAATACAACATAAATTAAAATAAATCAATATATTTGCTTTTAAAAAACAAAAATGAGGCTAAATATTTTAAAAAAACAAAAAAATTTGCTAGAATAGTTGTTAAAGATACAAAGGGGGACTAGAGTTGAATGCACAAATTTTAAACGGAAAAGAGTTGTCAAAACTAATAGAGGAGGACTTGGCAAAAAGGATTAATGTTTTAAAAACAAAGCTTAATTTTGTGCCCGTTTTGGCAACTATTATTGTTGGGAAAAACCCTGCAAGCGTTACTTATGTTAACATGAAAAAACGCGCGTGCGAAAGGGTGGGTTTGCAAAGTAAAATTTATGAAATGCCCGAAACCAGTACTACACAAGAGTTGCTAAACTTAATTAATAGATTGAACAATGATAAAGAAGTTTGCGGAATATTGCTTCAACACCCCGTTCCAAGGGGAGTGGATGAGATGGCGTGCTTTAACGCGATTGCGCTAGAAAAGGATGTGGACGGAGTAAATTGCGCAGGATTTGGGCGCTATACTATGGGCATGGATGCATATAAATGTGCAACACCTCTTGGAATAATTAAAATATTAAAGCACTACAAAGTTGAGCTTGAAGGAAAACACGCTGTTGTTGTGGGCAGAAGTCCTATTTTGGGCAAGCCAATTGCCATGCTGCTTTTAAACGAAAATTGCACAGTCACAATTTGCCATAGCAAAACACAAAATTTGGCCGAAGTTGTTAAAAGTGCGGATATTGTTATTGGTGCGTTAGGCAAGGCGCGCTTTATTAAAAAAGAGTGGCTAAAGCCTGGTGTTGTGCTTGTGGATGCGGGTTACAACGAGGGCAATGTGGGAGATATAGATCTTGAAAATGCCAAAGACGTTGCGTCTGCTTACACCCCTGTTCCGGGCGGTGTTGGACCAATGACAATTGCCTCGCTTATGGAGCAAACGGTTATATCCGCCGAAAGGATTGCAGAAAAACAGTAAAAACAAAAAAGTACGCAAAATTGCGTACTTTTTTGCTACGTTAGTAGGTTCTAGCGCCCTTAAATAAAGTTTGTTGTGTTAAAGTTTTGTAAGCCTCCGCAACATCTATTAAAAGCGTTTCTACAACAAGAACAATTGTCAAAAGCGCCACAGCAAGTTCTTCTGCAACAGTTACAACAATTATTGTTCCAATTGTTGCAACCACAGTTGTTATTGAAAAACATATTATTACCTCTTAAAAATAAATTTTGGTGCACCTATTATATTTTATTTTTTTTAGGTTGGGTTGGTTACAAATATCGGATAAAAAAAATTAATATTTTATGAATAATATTTTTGTTTCTGCAAATAGTAAACTTAGGAAGGCAAAATGCTTTCCTAAAACATGGGTTTTAGGATTTATTCCTACCCGAAAGAAAACCGCAATTTATACTTATTTGCGGTTTTTCTTTTTTTTGTGTGATAAACTTGACAATTAAGCGCTATGGTGATAAACTTATGCAAGTTAAATAAAATACATTGATTGTGGATAAGTAGTTTTTGGTATTCTTTAAAGAGAGCAAGATGATGCGCTGAAAGTTTTGCAGGTAACGCCGTAAAATGAATTTCACCACAGGAGTAGCCTTGTGCAAAGCAAGGACGGCTTGCAGTTGCCGTACAAAACTAATTAAGAAGTAAATAGGGTGGTACCACGATAAATTCGTCCCTTGCGAAAGGGATTTTTTTTGTTTTTAAGGAGGATTTATGCAAGAAAATTTACAAAACATTTTAAACGCATTTAAACAGGAACTTGAGCAAGTGGAGTGTGAAAACACATTAAACGAATTACGAGTTAAGTACCTGGGCAAAAACGGCGAAATTACAAACTCTATGAAGCTTATTAAAGAACTTCCTAACGACCAAAAAAAGGCGTATGGCGAGGGTGTTAATGCGCTTAAAACAATGGTTGAGGAACTGCTAACTTCTAAAAAAGTAGAATTAGAAGAAAAAGAAGTGCAAAATGCGCTTAACAACACAAAACTTGTGGATTTAACTACGCCAAACCGTTGTAAATGTGGCAGTTTGCACCCAATTAGCATTATTCAACAAAAGGTTATTGAGGTGTTTGAAAGCATGGGTTTTGCTGTTGCAGATGGATTTGAGGTAGAAACTGAATATAACAATTTTGAAGCGGTTAATATTCCAAAACATCACCCCGCTCGTGATATGCAAGATACATTTTACTTGGATAATGGACAGCTGTTAAAAACTCACACCTCTGCAAATCAAAACCGCATAATGAAAAAGTATGGTGCGCCACTAAAGGCAATTTTTCCTGGCAGATGCTTTAGAAACGAAGAATTGGATGCTAGCCACGAAAACACATTTTTCCAACTTGAAGGCATGATGATAGATAAAAATGTTTCTACAAGCAATCTTATTTACTTTATGAAAACAATGCTTTCGCAGGTTTTTGGCAAGGAAATGCAAGTGCGTTTGCGTCCGGGATTTTTCCCGTTTGTAGAGCCGGGCTTTGAACTTGACTGCTCGTGTCCGTTCTGTGATGGAAAGGGTTGCAAAACTTGCAAGCAAGGCGGTTGGATAGAACTTTGTCCTTGTGGAATGATTCACCCTAATGTGCTAAAAATGGGTGGAATTGATCCGGAAGAATACACGGGTTTTGCGTTTGGATTGGGATTTACTCGCCTTGTTATGTTGGATTATGGCATAAGCGATATACGCGTGTTAAACAGCGGAAAAATTAAAGAACTAAATCAGGCAAAAATCAAGTAGAAGGGGATTGAGATGTTTATATCGTTAAATTGGATTAAAGAATATGTTAATTTAGACGGCATTGAAGTTGAAGATTTATTAAATAAATTTACCCTTTCTTGTGCCGAAATTGAGGGTGTGGAATACAAGGGTAAACAAATTTCGGGTGTTGTTTCCGGAAAGATTGTAAGTGTAGAAGACCACCCAAACAGTAAAAAATTACACCTATTAAAGGTGTTTGATGGCAAGGAAAACATTGATGTAGTTTGCGGTGCGCCAAATGTTCGTGAAGGTTTAATTATTCCCTTTGCGCAAATAGGTGCAAAGATTGGAGATGTAACAATAGCTTCTGCGGTTGTTGGTGGCTACAAAAGCAACGGAATGTGCTGTAGTGCAAAAGAATTAGGATTAACTGACGATAATAGCGGGCTTATGGAACTTCCAAACAATACACCAATCGGCAAGGATATTAAGGAATTGTTTGGTGTAGAGGACGTTATTTTTGAGGTGGATAATAAGTCATTAACCAACCGTCCAGACATGTGGGGGCACTATGGAATTGCTAGAGAAATTGCTGCAATTACAAACCGCAAACTAAAAGCGGTTGATGTTTACGAAAAGCAAATAACAGGCAAAGCACCAAGCGTTATTGTAAACACGCCTGAATGTTACAGATACACCAGCGCAACTATGGATAATGTTACAAGAAAAGTATCGCCAGTTGATATGCAAATTCGCCTTTACTATGTGGGCATGCGCCCAATTAATTTTTTGGCGGATGTAACCAACTATGTTATGCTGGAGTTGGGTCAACCAATGCATGCGTTTGATAACAATTATGTTAAAAGTATAAATGTCGAACAACTTAAAAGCGAAGAAAAGTTCACCACTTTGGATGGAGTAGAAAGAATCCTTCCGCCTGATACAATAGTAATTAAAAACCAAAACGAAACGGTGGCGGTTGCGGGTATTATGGGTGGCTTGGATAGTGAAATATTACCTAATACCACAAGCGTGCTAATAGAAAGCGCTTGCTTTAACGGCATAAATGTTCGTAAAACAAGCCTTGCACTTGGCCTACGAAGCGAGGCAAGTGCGCGCTATGAAAAGATGCTTGACCCAAATCTTACAATGACTTGTTTGTTGCGTTATATATACCTAATAACCAAGTACGATAGCAACGCTTGTATAACAAGTGGAATAAGTGATGTGTATAACTATCATTATCCGCAAATTAATGTTGAAATTTCAAAGGAATACATTGATAACATGATTGGAAATGTTATTCCAGAGGCAAAAATACTTAACATACTAGAAAGTTTGGAACTAAAGGTTATAGAAAACAAAAATAGTGTTTATAAAATTGCAATTCCTTCATTTAGAGCAACAAAGGATATAACTGGAAAGCAGGATATAATTGAAGAAATAGGAAGAATTTACGGCTACGATAATATTGTTCCAACAGCGCCACAACAGGTTTTGGAGCCAAGAGTGTTGGATAAAAACATACGCCTTGACTATGATATTAAATATTGCCTTGCTAGCAAATTTGATTTAAATGAAACACACAGCTATTTGTGGTACGATAGCGAAAGTAATAAAAAGCTAAACATTAATCCTTATAGTTGTATAAGGGTGATAAACGCAATTAATAAAGAAAACGACAAATTGCGTTCTACTATGATTCCGTCTTTGCTAAAAGTTGTGCTAGACAATAAAAACGAACTAAACGAGATTGGCACTTTTGAAATTGGCAGAACAATAAAACACTTGGATGAAAACAATCAAGCGGTGGAAAATAAGTCGCTAGGTATTGTGCTATACAGCAAAAAGAAAACTTACGAGCAGTTATTGCTAAAACTAAAAGATATTGTGGATTATGTTTTAGAAAATGTATGCTTGCTTAATGTTGAATACAAACTTAACGAAAACCCAAGCGAGTCGTACTTAAGTCCCGTAAACAACTATGCGGTTGTTTTGGAAGATAAGGAGATTGGTTTTGTATCACCACTTCATCCTACAACAAAAGCTTGTATTGATAAAAAGTGCGAATGTGTTGTATGCGAGTTGGATTTTAATAAAATAATAAATGCACAAACCAAAATTAACAAGTTTGAAAAGGTTTCAAAATTTCCAAAAACAACACTTGACTTTAACTTTGTTGTTGCAAGTAACGGGCTATACAGCCATATAAACGAGATTGCACATAGCATAAAAACCAGCTTAAACTACAATGTTAGTTTGTTGGATATTTACGATAACGGTGAAAGCAAAAGCTATACGCTACGCTACGAAGTGTTCTCGTATGAAAAAACTCTTATTGGAGAGGAGATTGAAACTTTCCACAAAACAGTAATAGATACTTTTGCTAAAAACAACATTATGTTAAAAGAAGTATAATTTTAATGAGGCAGAAACCATGCCTCATTTTTTTTAACCAATTTTTACTTTTTTGAATATAACTATAAAGAGGTTAAAATGTTATTAATTGAAATTACAAAAACTACACTTTTAAATTATTACACCCAGTTTTTGGGCGTAAAATATGACGAGCAAAAACAAGTAATTTGCGAAAAAGTTTTTAACGAACTTTTGCTTGATGAGTGTGAGTATAGAAAACATGGCGCAACACTTACTCATCCTAGTGCAGGGCTTAATGTGCTAACATTATATCGATTGGCATGTGAAATTATAAAAACACTGCCATTAACTCAACAAGAATACTTGCGCTTTTTAATACACTTTAAAAATTACTGTTTAAATAACTACTACGGATATATCCATCCAAAATCATATATTGGCTGTGGGGTGGTTTTTAAAGGAGTTCTATACGAAATTGGCGAAAATGTGACAATTAAACAAAACTGTATTTTAAATAGCAATATACATATTAATGACGATATTAATAATAAAAATGTCACAAACTATACAATAATTGACAATAACTGTACAATTGGTAACAATGTTATTATTTGCGGAAAAATACATGTCGGCGAAAATGTTAACATTTGTGATAACGCAATTATAAGGGAAAATATCGAAAGTAACACCAAAGTTGAAATTGTAAATCAGTTACAACTAAAGCAAAACATGCAAAGTGTTTTGCCTTCACAAAAGTTGCAAATATATGGTATAACAAAGAAATACAAAAACACCATTATAATTCATGGCGAGGGGTTTTACAATCCTAAAATTATAATGCGCGATAGTAATGCAAAAGAGTTAAGTTGTGAAATAGCCTACTGGGACAAAAACAAAATAATGGTTAAAATAAAATACGCAAAATATACTGATGTGCAAATAAAAGGCACCGCACTTGTGGTTATGAGCAACGGTACAAAAATTACGCTACTAAATAATACCGTGGTTGAAAATATGCTAAAAAATTTGTGCGAATAATTGCAAAACCTACAAAAAAGCGCAAAAAGTGGCCAAAAATTAGTTTTTTTTTAAAATTGGGTATTGACAAAGCTTATTTAATGCCATATAATGATAATGCATTTTATATTATTAAAATGTTTTTCCATTTTTCATCTACCTTTATACATACACATATACTGGTAGCAGAGAGGTTTACCCAAAACCTCTTTTTTTTTGTATTTATGGCAATATTGCAACAACTTTGCTAAAATAAGTTTATTTATTTTGAAAAAATTATGTGAATGGATATAATTATTGTTGAAAAAAATAAGGAAAAAAATTGTTTATGCAACTTAAACTACTAAACATTCACAAATTGCTTTCAAATATAGCCACAAATTTGGTGGGTGCATTTGTTCCTGTAATTGTATTTGAAGCAACAGGAAGCTTGCTGTATGGTGTGTTGGCGTACATTGCTCAATATATAGTGCGCATGACTTTTGTGTATTTATTCGGCAAACCAATACAATCCAAACCTCAAATAATGTTGGTTATTAGGATAATACCAATTTTGCTTTATAATATTTGCGTAATACTAATTGAACACAACTTATGGTTGGGGGTAGTAGGAGTTGTGCTGTTTTTAGGCATGAGTAACGCGTTTAAACTGCCTACCGAATTTATACTAAATTATTCCTCTCTTTCTGAAGACAATGAGGGCTCGTTAGGTTTTTCTCGATTAATAGAGCAAGTGGGAATATTTATTTCATTTATAGTAGGTGGATATTTGTTACAAACAAGTAAAGTTTTAACGGTTGCAATTTCAATTGTAATTTACTCGATATCTGTTGTTCCACTAGTAATGTATTACATTAAGTGCCGTGAGGATAAAACCTTTAATAAGGACGCTATTTCGAATGCTAGCATAACTTTTCAGAAGGACGAAAATCGCTTTAACTACGGAAAAGTGCTTTCTAAAAAACTGCTTGTAATTTACGGCACAACATATTTTGTATATTGCTTTTTAGACGGATTTGCTAGTTTGTTTAACATGCATTTATTTGCAATTAAGGGCTCTTATGCCATAACGGGTATTATGAACGCAATTTACAATGTTACATACGGCGTAGGAAACCTTGTTTATGGAAAAGTTGCTGAAAAGCGCGATATACAAACGGATGTTATTGTATCATGCGTGCTATGCGCCGTGCTTGTGGGACTAATAAGCTTTTTACCCATAACATGGCTAACCTATGTAGCATTTGCGTGGTTGGGATTTGCGTACGCACCAATATGCTTATTTAACTTACAACGTCTGCTTTCAAAATCCCGCATATTAGGAAACAGCAACAGTGCTCTTTATGTTAGGGAACAAAGTAGCAATCTATCGGTTTTGGGTGCAAGTATAATGGGCGTGTTTGGCACAATCCTGCCATGCTTTGCAGTTATTATGCTTACACTTGTGGCCTCGGCAGCACTTATTCCATATCACGAAGAAAAAAGTCGTAGATTGTTAGTGGATTACCTACAATATAACGAAATACGCGCCCGCTCAAAAAATCGTCAATCAAAAAACACACGCAAAAAATAGACGCATAACACCGCTAATTAAAACATTAGCGGCGTTTTTTTAACCACATAAAACCCACGCTTTTGCAAATATTAAAACTAACTGCTAATAATGCGCACGCACGCAATTATAAAATAAAATATATTATATGTGTGCATATCGCTTTACAAAAAAAAACAAAAAATGTAAAATGTAAAAGAAAAAAAGGAAAAGAAAATTGGAAAAACATTACGCAAATAAAGGCATTAAAGTCGCTTTTGTGTATTGCTTAACCGCAATACTTCTTTTTGCGTGTGCATTTTTGCCCATGACATCCAGTTGGCTAACCACCGTAAATAGTTCTGCCCAAACTGATGGCACGGCGTCTATTCCAAATCCTACTGTGGAGTTTTATAACGGCACAACATTGCTTACTAGCGCATATCCCTTTACAACGGGTGATAGTGGCAACACCACATCACTAAATATTCACATTAAAAACACCAGTTATGCCGAGGATGAGCTTCAAAATGCCGCTGCTCGCGTGCTGGTACGTGTGTTTTACACTATTTATGTGGATGAGGGTGTTAAGGAAATTGCTACTACAAAACACATCTCGTCAGTTACATATGGCAATTATATTCTTACGCACGATCACTTGCCAAACACCTACAGCGGATATCTTTTTGTAAACGGCGCAATTGAACCTAATACTTTTGTTCGCCTTTTTACTAACATAATCCCAACAGAAGAGGGCGCAAATAAAACATTTAAACTTCAGCTTTCGGCCGAGGCTTTGCTATATGAAGGCAATCCATATTCCACTGGTGAACTTTCTAAAGCTCCTTGGCAAAGTTACCCAGATAACTGGCTTAACCTGTTTACATGGGATACAGACTTTGAATCTTATGCCGATGGAGATACTGCGGGTTTTTCAAACCAAGCAAATGCAGGTGAAACTACATTTGGCGTAGCTACTGTTGGTGATGCCCCTGTGGGAAATAAGGTGTTTAGTTTTATTACTGACACTACTAACATAGATACTAAACTAGGTAGGGTATATAGAGCTCAGGAAGTGGAGCAAGGGTGTAACTACAGGTTTGCTTGCTACTATAAAAGTACTTCAACAGAAAATAAGGCAGATGCTGCTATAAGATGTGAACTTAATGGAAATGGATATAATTTGCAAGGGGCGAAGTCTCGTAAGGTCACAAAGGCTAATAGTTGGGAGTATATAACAATTGAAACAGGTTTGTTAGATAAACAGCCTGAAAGTACAACTAAATTGTATTGTTTTGTGTATGGTGGAGAATATGAAACAACATGGTTTGATTATTATAGGTTAGAACGTATTATGGGGAACAGTACACCTGTATAGAAAATATTTATCAACAATTTTTTAAGATTGTAGAGTATGGTTTAACGAGTTAAAAAAGGAAAGTAAAATGACAAACAACACTACTAAAAGGGGAAAAATATTTAGCATAACTGCATTTAGTATTGCAGTAGTTTTTGTTGTGTTGTTGTGTTGTAATTTTACGCTGGCTTATTTTGGCGGAAGCGCAAGCGCTAGCGGGAACATTGTTTTGGCTAAAATAGATGTGGGTGTTGATTATTCATTAGCTTTTGATGATGTGGTTTTGCCTAACCAATATTATACTGGCACATCAAAGTATAAATTAAATATTTCTAATAGCGGAAATAGTGGCGATATATATGTTAGGGTGGTAATGGAAAGCAATCTTGAGGGGCATATTGAACCACTGGTTGCAAACCCTGCCCTATGGAGTAACTCGGGCACTAATTCCAACGAATATTACTATTTGGGTACGATTAACAGTGGATCAACTGTAAGCTTTTTAAATGGCTTTAAAACAGCCAATAATTTTAACAATGATATAGCGGGAAAAGGTGTGGAAATTAAGTTTGTAGTGCATGCAATACAGGCACAATATAATGCGGTTATTAACGATTTAAGTTGGATTGTGGGTGCACCTACTGAATTTAAAACGTTAGTTGGATATACAGGCTAACAGAAGAACATAAAAAGATAAAAAGGAGGAAAAAGTTATGAATAAAAATAGCAAAAAATTAAGCAAAATTGCATTGTTGTACATTTTTGTTGCGTTGTTTATTGCTGTTCTTTCCTTTTTTTCGGTCACACTGGCGTGGTACATAAAAACACAAAGGCAAACTATTGGCATTACATTTGCTAACCCTGTGGTGGTTAATGTAGATTATAAGCAGGGCACAGAAAGCATTGTGGCAAGTGTTACGGGCGGGAACGCGGATTCGGTTAAACCAGGTAGTAAGGTGGCGTTGCATGTGGGTGTTTCTATGGCACAAAACTCTAGCCCTGCATATGTAAGGGCAAAACTTACTATTTCATGTGATGTGGATAATGACGGCACAGCGGAAAGTTTTGATAACTTTATAGAGGTTTATAACGGAAATGTGGTGGGCAATTTTACGGATGTTATTGCCGACCTTACTAGTTGGGAACGTGTGGAGTTTTTAAACGACAACGGCGAGCCCGATGTATGGTATGTTTGGAAGGATGAGCCGGGTGTGGCAAAGGAAGTTAATGCCACCGAGAATGCTTTGTTTTATACAGGTGAAATTATTATTAGCAGAAATATGGACAACCGATTTGCGGGCAGAAAGATAAGGATTGAGTTTGTTGTGGATGCTATGCAAACAGAGGGGGTTGTTGACCCAATTGCATGTGGCGAATGGGGCAAGCTTAGATAAAAAGCATTAGAGGATTTATGGAAGAAAGGCAAAATTCTCAATTTAATAGTGGTGGATGGCAAAGCAGTCAGCAAAACAACGGCAGTACATCGGGTACTGGCGGTAGTTTTGGCGGTTCTGGCACGGGCGGCAGTTATGGTGGCTCTAGCGCAAATTCGGGTGTAAGTTGGGGCGGATATGGCAAAGGAAGTTCTGGGACAAACCAACCCAGTGGGCCCAATGGTGGCAATGGAGAGCAAGACGAATTTGAAAGATTAAAGCGTTTACAACAACAGCTTAATCAAAACAACAAAGACGATGAAAAGAAAAAGCGTAAATTGCGTTTTATTATTTGGTTCTTTTTAATATTATTATTAATAGGACTTTTGGTTGTTGGGGCTTACTTCTTTATTAAAGGCACGGGCTCGGTGGACTTAGGAAACACGATTAGGCTTTCTATTAACATGGATGAAAAGTTGGAGGGTGGTTCGGAAACAAACAGTATTAAGGTTGCTAAAATTTATCCGGGTAATTCCTTTCCGGTGGAGTTATCGGTTAGAAATGCCAATAGTTTTTATGGCGATAGCGAACATCTTGATGTTGCTCCAATATTTGTTAGGTTTAAAATTGAACTTGTTATTGACAACATGAGTTATCCTAATGTTATTGTGCCAACTGTTCAGTTAAATAACTGGGTTTGCGGGCAAGGCGATCAATTTGATGGGTTCTATTATTACAATCATAGGCTTGAAAGTCAGGAAAGCATTATTTTGTTTAGCGGAATTACCTTTGATTTTGCTAACACCGAAAACTGGATGGCGGGCAAAAGTGCCAGCATAGTTATTACTGCCGAGGCTGTTGAGGGCAATGGAAATAATTTAGGCAATGGCGAGGCTTGGGGTACTGCACCAGAATTTTGGATTAATTCTATGAAACAGCAATATGGAGGATAAGTGGCATGTTAAACAAACAAGAAAAAGAGCTTTTAAAAAATTGTGCTAACTTAATCAATAATTTGTATGATGGTTGCAACCATACGGTGGGTTGCGCCGTTTGTGCAGATGACGGAAATTTGTATTATGGCGTTAATATGTATATGGACGGCATGAATTGTGTATGTGCCGAACAGAATGCTGTGGGAACTGCACTTACTAACGGTAATAAGCAGTTTAAAACGATTGTTGCGGTGGGCAAGAATGAGACGGGCGAAACATTTGTGCTATCACCTTGTGGCCAGTGCAGGCAATTTTTAAACAAATATGCGCCTGATGTTAAGGTTATTGTATCTGATGGCAAGGAACTAAAAAGCGTTAAAGTGGCCGAGTTGTTGCCGTTTGCGTATAAAAATCATCAAAATTAATGTGGAGGCATTATGAACAAAAAAAGAGCATTTTCTGTGGCATTTGTAGTTTGTTTAAGCGCGCTTTTGCTTGCATGTTGTAGTTTTTTTGCACCGCTTAAATTAAACAAACCATTTTTAATACACAATTCATCACAAAAGTGCATTAGTTGGAGTGTAGTAGATAACGCCAAGTTGTATGAGGTGTTTGTTAATGACCGTAAAGAGCAGGAAATAAAACAACCTGAAACGGGTAACGATTTAACCTTTGATTATTCAGAACTTTTTAACGAAAACGGACTTTATGTTGTTAAGGTTAGGGCCGTGGGTGATGGTGAGCGTTACACCCAAAGCGCGTTTAGTAACGAAATTAGAATTTTGGTGGGCGAGCAAGGTGAGGTTGGCTCGGTTGACGACGACCTATTTAAGGATAATGTTGTTGAAGGGTCTGAAAAAGCACCACAAAATTTAAATGTAACCACAAACATGCTTTCATGGTCACAGTGTGACGAAGCTATTGGTTATGTTGTGGGTGTTTATTGTAACTCCTTGGGCTTAAAATATTACACTATTTCCACCAACTATTTAGAATTATTGCCTTATTGTAATGGCGAAACCGCTTTTGTTAGGGTGGGCAGTTTGTATGAAAACGATGTTAATACCTATTTTAGCGAAGGCGAGTTCTACAATTCAGTTAGCAAAAATGAGTTTACGCAAAAATACTATATGTTTGATGGCGGAGTTTATGATTTTTATATTGAGGATTATAGCGAACTTCAAAACTTGTATTATTTTGCATTCGTTTCTAGATTAGAAGAATATTCCTTTTTGGTGGCGGATAGTTTTGCAAGTGTTTTTGAAAGCTCTTATGCAAACAACAACAGCATAATTCGAAGTTGTTTTAGAGAAACCTATGCTTATGAAAACATTCCAACTATTAAGCAAATGTCGCAGGAAGATGCTAGGTTAGAAGGGTTAAGCGAAAATGGATATACTATTACTTGTAAATTTTCCACCAAACAGCCCACATTAGTTAATGGTTATGGCATAAGTACGGTATCGCGCCAGCAATATCAAACTTTTACGCCTTATTATGAAATGGTGGATTATGAAAGTCGTAGTAATAATTATGACGATTTTGATAGTGATAAAAACTTTTTATACACAACCGTTAGCAGTAGTGACGAGCTGTTTTGGGCAGTGCAAGAGGGCTTTACACCAAGGTTCCCAACCGGTGTTAAAACTCGTGCGGAAATTATTTATAAAAATGCTAAAGATGTCCTTAATTCCATTATAAAAGTTGGCATGACAGATTATGAAAAAGTACTTTCGATTTTTGATTGGATTATGTATAACACAAGATACGATAAGTACGCGCAGGAACAGGGACAGTTAAGCAATAGTGACCCAACTGTTTACACTTGTTATTATTTAGAGGGTGTGTTTATGGATGCCAACAAACTTTCGGTTTGTGATGGCTTTAGCAAAGCGTTTTCGCTTATGTGTAATATGGAAGGCATTGACTGCGTGCGTATAACTGGGCAGGCAAGTAACCAAGGTCATGCCTGGAATAAAGTTAAACTTAACGGAAATTGGTATACTGTTGATGTTACGTGGTCAGAAGTTTTGGAGTCGGAAAGCAGTTTAGCTGAAATTGCTGTTCACACCTATTTCTTGCGTGACTTTACTGATATGCAATCTACTCATGAAGAGTTTTCTGGCAGAGATAAGTACAATTTATATAGCAATGACGGCTATATGTGCTATTACAAGAATACAAAATTTACCTATAACGGCAAGCAGTATGATTTGTTTATAGAGTCGGATGAAGATCTAAATGCGGTGTTGTTTTACTGCTACGAACGCCAATTTAAGTCGCTTGAGATTATGTTGGACCCTAGTTACGAGGCGCAAATTTCATCTGATATTGTGGATGTGTTAATTGATAACAAACCTGTTTATGGTACAATGAAAGCTCCAAAAATGTTGGAAAGTGTTCCGTATGATTACACTATTAAGCAAAATATTTTTACAAGTTGGCGTCAGGTCGAAACAAGTGATGTAATGTATTTGGAGTTTGGATACTTTATTAAAAATGCAACAAGTTTAAACGACTTGTGTAAAATGTTGGCAGAAACAAATGCCACAAAGTTAGACACATTGGATATTTGTATTGATGAGGATTTTGTATCTGGTTTGCAAGGATATGATGCTAATTTGGACTATGCCGAAAACTTTGAAAATATTATTAACGATAATTACTACTTTATTAAAAACAACTTACAAATATCATTAACTATTATAAAAGAAAACCAAACTGCAGATTATACGCTTGCAAACGGTCAAACTGCAACTTACACATTTAATATTTACTCTGTAGAAATTTCGCAGGTTGATGAACAGCAACAAGTTGCTTAAAATTTAACAAATTTTTATAAATTTAAAAGGGATAGTTAATCCCTTTTTTATTTTTTGCTACTGTATAAAAAAAGCATATATTTCACAAAATAAACAAAAAAAATAGGTTGTTAATTTTATGAAAGGTATTGCAAAAAGTTTAAGTCAAAACATCGAAAACATACGAAAACTGTTTGGAGAACAAAACGAGGATCTTATTGTAAAGCAATTTAATGTGGCTCAAAAATCTGCTTGCGTAATTTATGTTCGTGGACTTGTAAATGTGGAGTTTTTGACAAAATTTGTTATTGCTCCATGCATGGAGTGTGACAAATTGTCAGAAACTAATATTTTGCAATCTATTAATAAAGAGATTTTGTTGTTTCCTGAGGTGCAAGAACAAGCGGACGAAAAAGAGTTAGTTTCCAGCATTGTTCATGGGAATGTTTTGTTTTTTGTAGAAGGTGAGGAAAAGGCTCTTGTTATTGCAATAGACAAACTGCAAGAGCGCTCTATACAAGAACCACCAACAAGCGCCGTATTAAAAGGTCCAAGAGAAGGTTTTGTTGAAAACTTTAAAACCAACCTGTCGTTAATTAAAAAAATAGTGGGTTCTACATCGTTAAAAATTGAGTATCTTAGCGTGGGCAAATATACAGATACGAATGTGGCACTTGTATATATAGAGGGAATTGCCGACAACAAATTAATGGAAAAGGTTAAAAAACGCTTAAAGCAAATAAATATCGATGGAATTATAGATTCATTTTACATATCACAATTTTTAGAAGAGCATCCAAATAGTATGTTTAAGCAAGTGGGCGATACAGAAAAGCCAGATATTGCCTGCGCAAAACTACTTGAAGGTAGGTGCGCAATAGTAGTTGATGGTTCACCAATAGTTCTAACTTTGCCTTATGTGCTATTTGAGGACATTCAAAGTAGTGATGACTATTACAATCAGCACGCCCGAGCAACTATGGTACGTTTTTTGCGCGCGTTATCAATTTTAATAACAGTTTTGCTTCCGGGAATGTACATTTCAATTCAATTATATCATTACAAGGTTATTCCTGTTTCATTTTTAATAACTATCATTAACCAAACACAGGGAATTCCGCTTGCTCCACTTGGGGAACTACTTTTTGTGGTGATTTTATTTGAAGTCCTCTACGAGGCATCCTTGCGTATGCCACAGTACTTGGGAATTTCACTTTCGATTATAGGTGCGTTGATACTTGGTGATACGGGTGTTAAAGCGGGCATCATATCTGCACCGGCAGTTATGATAGTTGCGCTAAGTGGCATAACACTTTACACTGTGCCCGACCAAGCTTCACAATTAAGTTTAATGAGAATTTTGTTTACGCTTGCAGGCGGACTTATAGGTTTTTTTGGAATTGTTGTTTTAACAGTGTTCTTTGTTGTGTATCTGTCTGATTTTGATAACTATGGTAGTCCTTATCTTGCCCCTTTTGCGCCGTCAATAAAAAGCGATTATAAGGACGGATTGTTTAAAAAAGATATTATTTACATGAAAAAAAGACCTAAATCTATTAAAAATAAAAACAAAGTGAGGTTAAGGCGTGATGAAAGCACTTACAACTAAACAAGCAGGTATCCTTTTATGCCTTTCCATAATATCCTTAAAACTGCTAATTTTTCCTGCACTTATGAGTTCGTTTTCGGGTAATGATACCTATATTAGTGTTACATTTGCGCTTTTAATTGACCTCGTTTTTATGGTTATTATCTTAATGGTTATGAGGGCGCATCCAGATCTAAGCTTTTTTGAAATACTTGAAAAAGGGATGGGCAAAGTTGTTGCAAAGATTATTTCATTTGTGTTATTTTTGTATTTTTTTATAAAAGTAGTACTAACAATAAAGGAAACCCACAACTATTTGTATGAATTATTATTTGAATCCTTTAGTTGGTATTACTATATTTTCCCTACTCTTGTATTAATCTTTTATATGGTTAAAAAAGGACTTAGACCGCTTGGCCGCTCGGCGGAATTTTTGTTTGGAGTTATGGTTATTGGTGCAATAGTTAGCATTTTTTTGCCAGTAAAGACTATACAACTTGACAATTTGTTACCAATTTTATCAGATGGTCTTAAGCCGGTATTTAATTGTGTATTCAACACCAACTTTGTTTTTGGAGACTATTTTGTGTTGGCACTTTTTATGGGTAAAGTAAAGTACAACAAAAAAAGCACGGGTAAAATTTTGTGTTACATTTTGTTAACAGACCTTGCAATAATTATTTTTTATATGTTATTTATTGCCGTGTTTGGTAACATTGCAGTAACCGAATCGTTAGCGGTAAACAATATCCCAATTTTTGCAAACAAGCCGTCAATTAATGGCAGATTGGAATGGATTGCCTCGATTGTGTGGTCGGTGATTTTACTTTTTCAAGCTGCAATTGTGTTGTATTGTTGTAAAGAATGTTTTAACTATGCTTTTTCATTTATAAACTCAGATATTAATTTGTTAATTATTGCAACGGGTTTATTTTCTGCGTTGGCATATTTGTATTTAAGTTTAGCATTTGCGCTTAAAATAATTTTTTCTAAACCGGTGATCATTTCTTCACTCGTTATTCAAATTGGAATTCCACTGTTGCTGGTTATCTCTAGCGTAATTTGCTGTAGGAGGAAAAATGAAAAAGATATTCAATAAAATAAAATACAACAAAATAGTTTTTGTGTTTTTAGCCTTTATACTTGTTATGTTTCCGTCTGCTTTTTATTCAGAAGCCGAGTTTGATAAGCGTGCTGTGGTGGTTGCACTTGCAATTGATAAGGATGGTGATATGTACGAGCTTAACGGCATAACCGCTATTCCAACCTCTTCTGTGGAGCTTAATTCTAATGTGGATATCATTAGTGGAAAGGGCAAATCTATTGGCGAGGCCATTAACCAGATAAGCCTAGATGTAGGCAAAAAAGTTAGTTTGGCCCATTGCGACACTTTGGTGGTTAATCAGCAATTAATGCAAGAAGAAGATTTAAGCAAAACACTTAACTATTTTTTGCGTGGCTCGCAGTTAACAAGCAACACTTTGCTTATTGCTGTAGAAGAAAAAAGCAAGGATTTTTTAGAAGCGGTCATGCAAAGCAAATCAGTAAACACTGTTTTAATAAGCGACCTTGTTAATAACCAAGATAGCCTAGTTAGTGCCAGTAGGGTTAATATAAAGGGCTTTTTTAACGAATATTATAGCGAGGGTAGCACTAGTATAATGAATTCGCTACAAGTACAAGAAAACACCGAACAAAACAATCAGAGCTCTGAAGGGTCTTCTGGCGGAGACACATCAGAAGGCGAAAGTAGCTCGTCTGGTTCTGGCGGAAATACTGCCCAGGGAAAGAAAACGGTTAAAAATGAGGGCAACTTACTTGTGTTAAAAACGGGAAAATCTGTGGGAATGTTAAAGGATAAACAGGCCCAGGCTTACAACCTTTACAATACAAAAATCCACCGCGGGTTCTTAATGTTGCGCGAGCTGGAAGATGATGGCGTGAAAAAAGAAAATGTGGGCATAGAAATAGTACAAAAAAATGTTAACAATAAGTATTCACTAAAAGATGGTGTGCCCACACTTACTATAAAGTGCGATATGATTGTTAAGCTAACCGAAATGATTGTAGATGAAGAAAAGAAAGATTTAACACATTTAAATGGCGTAAAAACCCACATTACAGATAATGTTAAAAAGGCTATTTACGAATATTATAAAGAGGGCATTGATGGCATTATTGAATTAAGCAAGGAACAAAAAGTTGATATATTTAGGTTTAAAGAGAAATTATATAAATTTAAAAACAAAGAATGGAAAAAGTATTATGATGGACTAGAAAATAAGGAGGATTACTTAAACAATATAGTTGTTAATTTGGAACTTGAAATTAAAGGTAAGTTTTAGTTATTACTTATAATTGTTTGACAAAGTTCGCGTGTTTATATATATTTTATATATATAAAATTTTGTGGGAGTAGACTATGAGTAAAAGAGCACGATTGTTCGCAAACATAATTCTGTGGACTATGCTAGTTATGTTGTCAATATTATCCATCTTATTGTACATAAACTACTATCCTAGAGTTGCGCTTCACCTTATAAGTGATGACGAATTGTACGAGTCTATTGATGTTAAAAAGGGTGGAATTGTGCCCGTGCTACCAAAGCCAAGTAAAACTGGGGCTAATTTTTCTGGTTGGTATTTAGACAAAGATTTTACTATTCCTTATGACTACAGTGGAAAGTTGGATGAAGATACTGAACTTTATGCAAAGTTTGAACTTATAGACTACAACCTTACATTTTATGTGGGAGATAACAAAACAGCTTACGAACCAAAAATTTTAAAATACAATCAAAAATTGGAGGGAGGACTTCCTACTGGTGAAGAAATAATAACCCTTAATGGAACAGATTACATAACATTAGCTGACTATAAATTTGGCTACGATTTTGCGGGCTGGTCAACCTCACCAAGCGCAACAGTTGCTGAATACGAAAAAGGTATGGAGTTTTACATGCAGCCAAACCATGTGGACCTTTATGCTGTTTGGACTCCTAAAAAATTTGATGTTGTGTACTCAATGCCAAACTTAAGCGAGGTTGACGCAAATACGGGCATCGAATATGTTAATGGAAACTATGTTGTAAAAACTCCAGACTACCTTGCGGGAGAATATCCATTAGAATATGTTACAGTTGCATATGCATACGAATCAAAAATAACTGCACCTGAAAACCCAATAGATGCAAATGGCAACTATGTATTCCAGGCCTGGTATTTGGATAAGGAATTTACAAAACAAATAGATTTTAAGCAAACATATATGGGTATTAACGAGTTTGTTAGGTCAACTCTTTCTAGTTTTTATCCTTTGGAGGATGACCCATACTCTTATTGGTCAAACGGAAGCATTATGCTGTATTCTAAATGGCACACCATAAACTACGATATTCAGTTTGATTTACAAATTCCGGCTGGCTCTTTTGTGGATGATAGTGCGCTAGATGATGGCATTTATAACAATGGACAGCTTGTACCAATTACAAATGTGTATCAAGGTTTGCGCGTAGATTTATATAATTTAGCAGATGACCCTGCAAGCAATAGATTTGTAGTTAGAACATACGACTCGTATAAGAGGATAAATAAACCATCATATAAATTTGCTGGATGGTATACAAAAAAGAATGGAGAGGGTGTAAAAATCTCTTCATCTCAACCTTTTGATAAACAATATGCAAACTCTGAAGGCGTTGTGACTCTTTACGCAAAATGGATACAATATTACGAGATTTCCTATTATAACCGACTTTCTGCTTCATATTCCGAATACTTATCAAGCGATTATGTTACATTAGGTTCAAGGATTACATTAAAAACTTTGCATCAGCTTAAACCAGATGTAGTTGTTAATGCGGGTTATTCATTTAACAATTGGGTTACAACCACAAGCACATATTACAACGCAGGCGCAGGTAATGTGTATATTGCGCAAACTAACAACATCACGTCTAGCGACCCTAACAACAACTTTTTCTACTTTATTGTTGGTAGTACAGAAGAAAGACTATTTACAAACTTTACACCAAACAATTATGAGGTTTCTTACGACCTTTCTAATGCGCTTATAAGAGATGTGGAGTGTGACGAATATGGAAATCCACTCTTAAATGATGATGGATTGGTAGATTATAAATATTCGTACAATGCGGGCTTTGTTAATAGCGTAAATAATATTGTTTTTGCAAACAATACGGTAAAAGAAAACCTTATTCCTGCGCAAGCATATAGTTATAAATTTGGAACACAAACTACTGAAGGAATTCACACAATAATTACGCCATATTTGTTAGACGAGAACAATAATTACACCTTTACAAAATACACTAAAAACGGTGTAACTTATTTACTAGACCATTGGGCATTGCTAGATAATGATAACAATATCATCAAAACATACAATGTGGACGAAAAATTGTCGTTTAACAATGCATCAAGCATGCATATTACTAACGCTACATTTGTTTCTGGAAACAAATATTCTATTAAACTTGTGGGTGTTTGGGCAAAGGAAATCACGATATCCTTTGGTCAGCCAACAGGAACTTATTTTCATGGCACAGCTCCAGCGTCTATTTCTGCTATGTCTGGCAAGCGCATATACTTGCCAAATAGCGTGGAATTAACTCGTGACTTCTATGCATTTGAGGGTTGGTGTTACGAAGGTCAAAACATGTGGGATGGCAGTGGTGAAAGCGCATATTTTGTTAAACCGGGTGACTCAACTTTGGTTATGTATAAGGACAATACTTACGCCACAGAAATGCAATTTGCACCATATTTAAGCTATGGCACATTCTTTGCGGATAGTGTTGTATTAAACCCAATTTGGAAGCCAATTACATATTCGCTTAACATTTACAATTCTAATAAAGAGGGTGTACAATCTAGCCAAACTATTGCAAAACCAAACATGTCTGCAATAGAAAATATTGGAACTACATTCTCTAGTTACAAAATAATTATTTTAAACGATATTGATGGGGACGGGCGCGGATTAATTTCTTACAAACTTGAAAACGGAACAGTTCAGGCTATTTCGTACTTTACTCCACTTAATACAGATGGTTATTTCTTAAAGGGCTACAAAGCATTAGAGGGTGATGGCTATATTTTGGCGGGTAGTGAAATTAGTGTTTACACCAAAATAAACGGGGGATATTTGTTTAATCCAAACCCTACTTCTGAACAAGAAAAAACAGCCTCATTAAAGGCGTATTACGAACTAGAAACATTTGATGTTACTATTGTAACCGAGGGCATGGAAGGTGTGGAAACGGGTAAAACGACCAACCTTAATAACATAGAGTATGGAACTCTAATTAGAACACTTAAAAATGTGGACAATTCCTCTGTTTTTGATACGTACAATTTAAAACAAGGTTATCAATTTTCGGCGTGGGTTATTACAGACGAAAGTGGTGCTGAGTTGGCAAGAATTACTGACCTAGCTACTAGCGCAAATATTGTTAATAACAACATCACAATTACTCTTGCGGTTGAGCGCATTAAGTATAATGTAACTATTAAGTATACAAACCCAATTAATACGGCGCAAGAAAGAGTTGTTAGGGGTAAAATAGCTTGGGAAAGCACGCTTGAAGAACTTAACTTAACAGCACCAGAAGAAATTGTTGGCTTTACATTTAAGCACTTTATAGATGCCGACGGCAATATTTATGCTGATATTAATGCGTTAAATGCAGTTGTAATTAGGGGTGCGTTTAGTGCAGAAACCGTTTATGATGCACATGATGTGGAGGTTGTGTTTAACTCTAATCATGTTAACCTTGTTGACAGCATAACAAGCTACAAGAAATATGGTGACCTGTTTGAGATTGTTGACAACACTTTTGAAGTTGATGGTTATCGTTTTGACTATTGGGCATTTGATGTGGATGGCGCAAATAGAGCTCAAAACATCCACAAAATGCAAGCGCTTACCGTAGATAATTTTAATTCTATGACAGAAAGTGATGGTACATTTACACTTAATGTGTATGCTATTTGGGTTAAACAAGTTAAGTTGTCGCTAGAAAAGGAAGAGGGTGTTACGGTTACTGGCGTAATTTCGCCTGCTTTGGTGGATATTAACAGCACAATTGTATTGGTAGATTATGTTAAAAATGCCAGTGTTTCTAAACTGGGTTACGCGTTTACAGGCAAATGGATTGTAAATGGCGGAGCATATATAAATGCTGTTGTTACACCTGCGGATGTTTTAACGCTAACCGAAGATATCACATATATGCCACAATTTAATGCAGCCGAGGTTACAGTTAACTATTTATATAAGTATGCAGGAACTGACACAAACTTAATACTAACTTCTACCACACTTACTTATGGTGTAGATGCGTCAGTAACGCTTTATACGTTTACCGGAAGCGAAGCGTGCTTAACAAATAACTCTAATTCGTACCAGCCAAGCAAAAACTGGCTTTATGGCCAGGATTGTTACGAACAAGGCGCTAGTTTTACAATTGATAAAAATGCACTTGTAAACAACGACAACTCGCTTGTGTTTAACTTTGTTATTACGCTTGAAAAAGAATACAAAATTATTTATGACAACAACTATACGGGTGCGCCAAACGGCAAATTATTAACTGTTATTAACCATAACGATATTGCATACATAATTGGTGATTATGATGGCAGAGCAGAAGCTGGATATTATGCACCAGAGCGCATGGGTTATATCTTTGAGGGTTGGAGCACCAATGCTGATGGTGAAGGTACAAATTATGCTAATGGCGATGAACTTAATTTTGCTGGCGCTAGCGATATTAGGCTGTTTGCAATTTGGCAAGCTCAGGATGTTGAAATTGTGTTCCATTTTAATGACGGAACAAACAATACTAAAACTACAACAACCAAATACGACCAAACCTTTACAACCTTATCTGCAAGCGACGAGCAATTTACTCGCGAAAACTATCGTTTAATGGATTTTAACCAAAACGCTAGTTTGGATGGAACTTTCTTTGGTTTGGGTCAGGACTTTGCTACAAAGACCTATGCTGCTTATGATTCAGACGAACAAAAATATGTTGTAAATCTTTATGCTCACTGGGAAAAGGAATACACTATTGTGTTTAAAGGTGATGGTGAGGATAAATACGAGTTGAGCGGAAAGTATATTAAGGGCGAAAGTATTACAATAATTGATTTACCTAATACTTTCACTATAGCGGATGGCAATAATTTTGTTGGTTGGACATTTAATGACACAGACTATGTAAAAGGCGAGCAATTTGTGCTTCCTGATACTTTGTTGGAAAGCGATAGTCAAATTGTGTTTAATGTTAAGTGGGAGATTAGTAAGTTAACAGTTACTCTTCATATTTTTAATGCTGATGAAACTTATACCATAATTAATTCGGGCGAAATTGAGTATGGTCAATCTTATACTTTAAGCGAAAATGTTACAACAATATTAAAAAGTGCAACTGCAACTTACAAATTTAAAGGTTGGTCATCTGTACAAAATGGTGCAATTAACATTAATTACCCAACCAATGGCTCACTTGAGTTAAACAATTTAACTTCAAACGTTGAACTTTGGACGGTTTATGATAAATACTTTACGCTAACCTATTTAAACAGGGATAATAGCGTTCTTGACAAATCGGATAAATTGGCAAATTCTGAAATTAATGCCTTTAAAGTTGTTAGTGCAGATGAAAATGAAGTATTTTATGGTTGGCTGGATGAAAGTGAAAGCAAGTACTATACCATTTTAAAGGATGGCGAATTGGGCTTTGAGGCTATTGCTGGACTAACTGTATTAACTTTAAATAAAAACACAACCTTAAAACCTGTGTTTGTTAACAAGTACGCGGCATATGTTTACAATCAAATTGGCTTGGTGGATGACAAGGTAGATTTTGGTACGCCAACAAGCACTACCATTACAAAAGGCAATACTCTTACTTTAAATAATGCTAATAATACAAGCATTATAGGTTGGGTTATTGCTTATGATTCTGAAGGAAACTTTGTAAGTGACCTTGCAGGTTATACGTACGAACCTATAAATTCACCAACGTACACTTCGGATTTTATATTGACAGACGATATTATAAACAAACTTTTAGGCAATAACATTCATCTTATCCCTATGATACAGGTTAAAGTTGAATTTAATTCTAATGACCCTTCAGTTGATTTATCTGAACACAATGTATCATGTATTGCCGGAAACATACTTTATGAGCCTTTGGTGTCGGCAGAGAATAAGTATTTTGATTATTGGCTAGACGAAGGCGGAAACGTGTTTTCTGATTTTAACAAGCCTGTTTATACAAACAAAACTTTAACGGCAACATTCCATTCGTTTTATTCGGTATCTTATTTGGACGATTCAATTGCCAATAAGGATAAATTGGCTATAAACAGCCTTAAATACAATGATGAAATTACGTTGGCTAATGAAGAGAATGTTGTTGATGACGTTGCAGTTAACTACATTAAAAATGGTTACAAAATTACTGGTTGGTATTTGATTATTGGCGAAAGCTTATATAAAGATACAAATGGCGAAGACAAATTATTTGGCCTTGGTACTCAATTTGCAATTAGAGATTATGTGGGTATAAATGATACAACCTACGAGCTAAAATTTACTCCGGCTTGGGTGGCTGACGAGTGGACAGTTACGTTTGACTTAAGTGCAGTTAGCAATTCTGGACTTTTTGAAGTATCTTACACAAATGCTACTGATGACGAAAAATCAAGCGGATTTAAAGTTAATTACAATTCAAGCTTCACTATTGTTAAACACAGCGATGTATATTGGGAAATTCAATTTACAACAACAGACAACAGAATTGTTACTATTAGCGTTAACGTAAAAACTGGTTATGCATATACGCTTGGGCTTGATATCCCTGCTGTGTTAAAAGCCACGTCCGAAACTAATCAATATGTTTTAAATATGGAAGAAAGTGTTTCGGAAGAAAACAGGGTTGCACAATTTACATTTGTAGCAACTGCACAAAACATCACTGTTACAGTTGGAACGCTTGCTAATGGTTCAGATTTAAGTGTTGGCGGGTTCTACTTATACAGCCAAATATATGGCGATTATGACCAAAGCACCACGATAACATCCAGAACATTTACGGGATTAGCAGGTTCTATATCTATTAACATAAAAGCAGCTGGACAAGAAACTAAGGAGGGTGTAGTTTGGACATTTGACGGATGGTATATTAAAAATGGCTCAAATTTAACTTTAATTACAAATGATCAAGTGCTACAAACAACATTCTATGCAACTCAGGAAGTTGTTGCGCTTTATTCTGGAAATGATGTTAAATATACTCTGGATACAACCTATATTATTGACGGCCAAGAGGTTCAAGCTAGTGCAATGACTGGCTTTGAATCAGTTGAAATAATAAATAATTCAGACAAATATACTATTTCAAATGATTTTGCGGGAGCATATGAGTTTAGTGCATCTCCTACTTTTGCTATACAAATTGGTGTAGATAGCGTCAAATATAAACTTTCTGATGTTGTTATAAGCTGGGGTACTGGAAGCACCACGATAACACCTGATGCGGACGGCAAAATTTCATATAGCGATTCATATAGCAACAACCATACGTTCCAATTAAGATTTGTTAGTATAAAATATACCGTAAACTTCTATGGTTATGGGGTTACAGCAGAGAATGTGGATAGTGCTACTCCATGTGAAACAGCTTATATTACATATGGAACAGCTTTAACATCGGACAATATTTCAAATTATGTTTCAAACCCAAGTGCACCAAATGATGTGCATGCGGTATTTAACAGTTGGAATCTTTTGAGTGGTTCAATCACTATTACTGAAAACACAAATATATTTTCATCTTGGTTAATGCAGGCAAAAATTGTGTTTGTTGACGAAAACGAACAAGAATTAACTGGCGAAAACTACAACTATGGATATCAAACAGAAGGCTCAACAATTACGTTGCCAGATGCACCAGAAAAAGAATATCACACATTTGCTGGTTGGATGCTTAACGGCATAAACAAAGGCGGAAGCGGTGCAACATATGAAGTAAATATGTCAGACGCAACGGAAACAGTAATTACTTTCACTGCAACCTATTCTGCAACAGAAGGTGGTGTAACTGTAAAGTTCTACGGATATGGAGTTACAGCAGAGAATGTGGCTACTGCTACTGCATACAAAACAGTTAATGTTACATATGGTGAAACAATAGACACATCAACAATTGGATATCCTGCTGATCATGAGTCAGGAAATGACATGTTTACATTTAAAGAATGGAACACTGACTTTAGTGGAGAAATAACTGCAGATTTAAATGTATATTCCACATATGAAAGATTATACACAGTTAATATTGTAAACGAGAAAATCACTAGTCAAAATGCTAGCTATAAAGTGGTATATGGCGAAAGTGGCAGTGGCAGTGTAAATGGACAACATGGCTATCAATTTACTCTAAATGGAATAGATACAGAGAACTTTAAATTTAACCACTGGATTGTGGAAGGAACAAGTATTACGCTTAATAACGGCGCCCATTCACTATCTAGTATATTTGGCGAAAGCGGTTCAAATTCAATAGTGGAAATCTATGCGGTATATGAGCCTTACTATACATTGGAATTCTATAACGGAACAACATTACTGGGTTCTGTAACCAAAAAAATTGTTAATGAGAAATATTCTGATTTTGATTCAGCTACAAGAACTGGTTACACATTTGATGGTTGGACGCTTAACGAAGATGGGACTGGTACTGTTTACGCAAATGGGACAGAATATACAGTTAATGAATCAGATGCTACAGACCAAGCAATTAAGTTTTATGCTAAATTTACAATAAACAGATATGAAGTTACTTTTGCAACAAACAACGCAAGTTACGGAGATTTAATTGCAGCTGAAAGTACAAATGTAATGAATAATTACTATTTGGAGTACAATACAAGCGTTACGTTCACAAAAGTTGATGACAAAAAATGGACAATTAGTTTTACCGCATACGAAAGTGCAACTGCTACAGAAAACAAGAATGTAACCTTAACATATGGCAGTGCAAACTACAAACTAAACTCATTTATCTATGGCGAAACAACAGTTTCTGAAACGGGAACAGTAATAATTACAGAGCCAATCACATTTACAGCAAACTTTATGCCGGAAGGCACTGTTACAATTAACATTTCCACACAATTACAAAATATTGATGATAACAATTATGCAGAGATAAATATTTCCGATGTGGCAACACTAACTGTTAATGATAATAAAGTAACAACAGGCATTAGTATTGATCAAGGTGCTAGCCTTACACTTGGTGTTGTGTTTAAAAACACAGATAAATATGAATTTACAAAAGCAACAGCAAATGGCTTAGATATTACATTCACAAACGGAGAATATTTACTAGCCCAAGTGGACGCAGATATCAACATCGTATTACATTTTAACCGTAAAACATTCAATGTTAATGTAAGTTTAAAACAAGTTCCTGCTAGCGCGCCAAGTACTGAATTTGGTGAAGTTGCTGTTGACAGTATAAATACAAACTTGCCAACAAGTGTGGGCAGTAATGTTACAATCGCATCTGGTGTAAGATATAACGGAGCAACTAGCTTTGCAATTAATGTAAACACAGATTATTATGTGTTAGGAGATGTTTATTACAAAATAGGGGATGGTGCTGAAATACAATTTACTGCAACAGGCTCGGACAATTATGTTCAAAACGGCAACACATTTACCGTTACACTTGCAGAAGCTAAAGATATACAAATTCTTGTAGTAATTATTTACAAAGATGTAACTGTTACGCTTAAAATGCTAAATGAAACAACTACACAAATTGGCTATAAATATAATGATACACTAACTACTAGTGCTTTAACACAATATACTAAAGACAATGTTTATACCATAGATGGCACAACACAAACCTATCGTTTTATGGGTTGGACGCTAGATGGTAGCGAATTTAGTTCTACCACATTAACAGGCGATATCACGCTTGTGTCAACATGGGAAAAGGCATATACAATTAAGTTTGTGAGCGAAAGTGGCACGGAGGTTGCTACAACAATAACTAATAAGCTTGCAAGTGAAAATTTAACTTTGCCTACTGCAACTCAAACAGGCGCGACGTTTGCGGGTTGGCAGTTAGAATATAACAATGCCGTTTATTATATTATAAAAAATGATAATTCATGGACGCTTATCAGTGAAAACACAGGCCAAGAGTTGACTAATGTAACTATTGAAAACATAAGCATGTTTGTTTCTGGTCAAACAGATTGTTTTGGTTTTGAGATTACGCTAGAAAGTGTATTTGATATTGAAATTGGGTTATCAGCAGATAGAGGTAGTATAAGTTGGGGTGAACATACGGGTTATTATCACACAAAAACTTATACTCCAACAGATGGGAAGTTAAAACTTCGCTACAATTCTAAAGCGACTTACTCGGCTTATGATAACGGAACTACTACACAACACATAGTTACTGTTACTGACCCTAATGGCAGATTTACAATTAGAATTGTAACTACTGCTATTAGCAATAGTGCACCTGCGTACTATTATGATAATTTTAAGATAAATGGAAGCATTGTTATTAGTAGCAATACGCCATTAACATCAAATTGCACAATTAATTTTGTTACAACTGAAAACAATAATAAGGTAACTTTCTCATACTCAGAAAACAAAATATATTCACCGGTTGATACAAGCATTCATGCATGGGATATTGTGCTTAATACTAAAGGCAATCCTGTATCTATTTACATAGCAAATAGCTCTAGCGCTGTAGTTGTTAACGGCGAAAATGTGTCTTTGGCGGCTACACTAAATAATGATACTAAATTCTCTTATAACGAGTTAAAAGCGCTTACTTTAAATGTAGTAAATAATAACAATGCAGTTAGCGCAAAATTAACCTGTGACAACATGAATATTATCACCGATGAGATTACCACTAACACTACTTCAACAAGTTATTCATTAACATACACTTTAGACAAATACGATATTTCAGCTAATATTATTGATAAAGGTGAAAGCAAAACAGGCAATTATTTTGTTGTTACTTACAAAAATGGCGAAGTAACAAAAACTCTTGCGTGGGACAACACCTCTGCTTTAACCGTATACAAAAATGATGCAAGTGTGACATTAAGTTGTAACTATGAAACAACAAGCTTTTTAATGAGCGTAAAAGATGAAAATAATCAAGACTATACTAGTAGCAATAACTCTTACGCTATATCTAAAGCTGTAATCTTAACATTTACATATGATTGTTATTATTATAATTTTAGCATTCTTGCAAATGAAACTATAAATAAATCAATTGAGATTAATAACACTACTACATTAGATGATATTGTGACCACTTTAAATGCGGATGCAAACATTAATAATATTACAACAATAAATAACAACTTGCTTACTAACAACAATTACGCAAACTGGTTTGATTGTTGGAATAATGATGAACTAGCAAGCATAAACTTAAGTTATTCAAATAATGTATTTGCAAAAACTGCTGATGATGCGGAGATTATACGCAATAATTACACTATTAATGGTGAAACGGCTAGTGCTTTAACCTACGATATTTCTACAAATATTAGTGGCCTTTCCTCTAACAAAAACGGATTAGGAGTAGTTACAAAAGAAAATTCAAACAATTATGTTTGTGCTGTATCTGGATTAAATGGTGATTATTACACTGGCTTAACTATAAAATATAAAGTAACGGCAAATAACGATACAGATGCTGAAAATGAAGTTAATAATTACTTTGATGTAAAAGAGTCTAATTATTACACAGCAACAATGTATACAACTGCCCCAACATCAACTGCCAAGGGAAAGATTGAAATAACATACATTATAAGGAAAGTAAATATCACAATCAATCTTGTACATGCAAGCACAGAAAGTGTTGAACTTACGGATGTTGATGTATCCAATAACTTAAGCTATTTAGTAGATCGAATAACTATCAATAATGTAAATATAAACGATGAAACAAAACAATACTATTACACAATAGCGGGCGGCAGTTGGTTTAACCATGCTAACACTGATGTTCTTGCTGATATTGCACAAGGCGCAGATTCAATTAAGCTTACCTACAACTATGCCAAAGTGGAAAAATCATCCTTAACGCTTGTTATTGGCTCTACTGAAACAACATATTATTACCCTAAAGGAACAACAGTTGATTTAAGTGAAATAACTGAAGTTAAAAACATTGATGCAATAAGCTATCCAACAGGATATGATAAAGCGGGCTCTAAATATAGCCACCTACAAGGTACGGATAATAACCAATATTATGTAGCGGGCGAAACATATACAAACGCATCAGTAGCGCTTAATGCAAGCCTTACCTTAAACGAAACAAGGATAACGCTTTATGCTATTGAGTTCTTTGCTACTGAAGATGGCACAATTGCGTTAAATGCGGAAAACGGATTTAGTAGTACTTTGTATGTTTATCCGGATGTTTATGAAAAAGCTGCAGTAGCAAGTGGCACTACTTTAAATGAGGCTGCTTTAATAAACTTGTTCAAAACCGTTAGTACCGAAGCAAATTGGGCTACAGACTGGCAGATTGCTTCAATTAGCCCAAGTAGCGTAACAATAACTGGCGCAACTAGAATTGTAGTTACGCTTGAACGAAAAGGTGCCAAGTTCAATTTAATTGGTCGCAACTTTAGCACAAGTAATACAGGAACTGAAATTAGTGGGCTAAAAACAGAGCTAACTGCTAAATACATAGATAACGGCTTCTTAAATGTATTACCTTATAAACCAAATGGCATATCATGGGAGCAAGTTAGCGGATTTACAGAATCAGGGTTCTTTAACCAAACCGGCTTGGAGTTTGTTGGTTACACGATTGCAAGTAAGCAAAAGGGAGCAGCAAATTGGTCATATGTAACCTATAACACGCCTGATAGCGTGCCTGAAAACTTCAAACCGGAAACTGGCTATGAGTATGAAATTTACGCTAATTATGACTATATCCAAACTACTTACAACATTGAACTAGATAACTTTAATGTTAGCGAACTTACAATTACAAGCAATGTTAGAACCTACTCAACAGCATCAGGAGATGTTGTAATAAGCCACAGTGAAATAACTTATACAGTTACAAAAACTAACGAAACTATTTCGGTTGGGTTATCTAATAACGATATTGGAATTTCCACAAATTGGGATGCTGAAACAAACATCTTTACTATTACTACGCTTGTTTACACCGGTAGCAAGGTTACATTTAGCGTAGGCGAAACCGATAACTGGCCAAATTATCTAAGTAGTGTTTCTGGCATAGACGGAATAACAACCAGTATTTTTGAAAACAAGATTGACGGAACAAATCCAATTGCATCGGGCGAATTTACACCAAGCGTAAGCACAAGCCCAATAACATATTCATTTGCCACGGTGGACAATGTGGAACTTACTGTTAATCTAACAAGCAAGGGTACCGCTAAGGAATTTATAACATTATATAATGGGGATGTTACTAGTGGTACTGCTGCTGGTTGGTCAGACGCAACAAATGGCAAATATAATAGCTCAATAAGTTTAACAATGCCAAAAGGTGCAAAATTAAAGTTACTATCTAATAGTGATACTAAAGTAACTTATGGAATTTATGCGTTTAACTCGGATGCTGCAATATTATCCACATTTACGTTTGAATTGCAAAGTGGTAATGGAATAAACGCGGATAGGGTAAGTAATGACACTGCACTTAAATATAATTTTGACCCTACTACTTACACTTATGATAATAACAAATCGGCAACAAGTGATGCCGTGCTTAATATTGATAGCACACAAACTATAAACTTTACCGCAACAAAAAGATACATTGTTACTTTCACGGCAGATGTTAATTTATCAAAGACTGATAATCTAACCAGTGATGCACAAGGTGCTTTAACAAACTATTTCGAAAACAAGTTAACAACTTCAAATATCAAAACTATTACATATTCTGTGTTGGGTGAAGAAGAGATTGATATTGGCAATGAAATATTTAGTGCATGGAAAGATGAGTTTGGCGAAAATAATATTTCGTTTAGTGGAGCAGCTGATTATCAGATATCATGTTCTAATTATCCTAATTACGATGGAAGCGAAATTCAAAAGGATATTAGTGTCATTTTCGCAAACAATAGCAATGTAACAATTGCATTTAATTATGAAACGAAAAACGTTTATACACAGGATATTAATTACTTCACATCTACTTACAACGATATTACATCCGCATCTACTAGCTGGTATAATAGTTTGGCACTTGCTGAAAACAATGCTTCTCTTACATTAACTAATTTGCCTTATGATGCAAACTTAACTATAAAAGAGCAGGGTGAATTTAATGGTGATAGGTCGCTAGCATTCTGCTTAGGCGAATATGTACTTTACTCAATTAAACTTTCCAACTATATTGACATCATGGACACAACTGAATGGGATAATAGTAATAAAAATGAAACAAATTATGACGCATATAAATTTACTGCTTCAAATACATATAATGTATCCTCAGGTATTTCGTTATACTTACGCGTAGTTACCCATGTTATTCAAATTATATCGGTAGGCGCAGATGGCAATGCCTTATCGGCGTATGATAATAGTGGGAATTCAATAAATGATGACATTACATTTACTATGCGTGGCAGAGTTGATTGGAGATGTTTAACTACTGACGGTTATGTAGATTACTTCAAAGTTGCAAATATTCAAGATAAAGATTGGGTTAAAACTATTTATGATATTGACTCAGGGGTTCGTGAACTTGATTATATAAAACCATTTTTTGGGCTAATTCGTACATTAGGAAGTATGTCATTACCTAATAATGGCTCGATTGATATAAGCGATTTTGATCCCAATTCTCTTGGATGTAAGTTGATATCTTCACATATTAATAATTCTGATTGGAGTGATGACAAAGTTTACTACAATGTTTACAACCCTGATAAATTGGGCGAATGGATTTATAGTGGTTTGTATAAAGATGATTCCACAGCAGTAGCTACAGCATTTGATTTCTCTTCACATTCCACTTACAAGTTCAAATTTGTACAAGCTCCGCAAGTTATAAAATTTGAAAAATCTACTGAAATAGCTAATAATACCAACGATAATTACAAGCTGACTGCAACAGTAACCAACGGAACAAATTCTTTTACAGTAACATTAATTAATGGAACAACTTCCAGCAATTTTGGGTATAAGTTTAGATATCATACAGCCAATGGCCTAACAGTTACATTTACTGAAGAAAGCGAATATAGGGTAGATAACAAATATTACACGCTTTATACATCATCTGAAACAACCGATGGCGTTACAACATATATTCTTTCTTACGAATACGCTGGAACATGTGTTAATGTAACCTTGTATGATGGTATTACAAATACAAGATCCAGAACATACACCATTAAACCAGGGGAAAATTTTACAATATCAAGTGACGATATTAGTTCTTCCCTTAAAGCAAAAGATGAGTATTCTGATTATGAATATGTAGCATATTTGTCAAAAACAGACCCTACAAGTTATGATGGTGGCAATGGTATTAGTGTAAATTACTTAATATGCCCTGATTCCTACATGGATTTTTCAATAAATAACATTACTAATAATACATCACTTTATGTTATATGGCAAAACAGGCCAGAAGATATAACAAATCCGGAAGATTATTTTACGGCTTCAAATGGAACAATTACCAATTTTACTAGTGAAATTCTGAAGGATGGACAACTAATTATCCCTAACTGGAACATAATAAAAAATGAGGATGGCCTTACACGTATATATAAATGTATTATCTTAAACTTTAATGATGCTAATTCCGAACTAAAATCTTCAATAACTGAAATTGTGTACAATAGATATATGACTTCCACTGGTCAATATTTGGGCTTATCGGGTGCACCAAGCTTTAGCCATGCTGGCAAAATAAACAGCATAAGCGGTTATGCATTTAAAGGTTGTACCGGGTTAACAAGCGTAAGTTTGCCTAATGTAACAAGCATAGGCTCTGATGCATTCTATGGTTGTACCGGGTTAACGAGTATAAGTTTTGATAATGTAACAAGTATAGGCGCTTCTGCATTTAAAGGTTGTACCGGGCTAGAAAGTGTAAGTTTGCCTAGTGTAACAAGCATACGTGATGGAGTATTCCGTGACTGTACAGGGTTAAGAGAAGTCAGTTTTCCAGTGTTAACAAGCATAGGTGTTAATGAGTTTTATGACTGCACCGGGCTAGAAAGTGTAAGTTTTCCAGTGTTAACAAGCATAGGCAATTATGCATTTAAAGGTTGTACCGGGTTAACAAGCGTAAGTTTGCCTAATGTAACAAGCATAGGCGGTTCTGCATTCTCTGGTTGTAAAGGTTTAGAAAGTTATAATGCAAATGGGGATGTGTCAGTAGATTTAAGCAATGTAACTGAATTGGGAGTTAATGTGTTTCAAGTTTGTACTAAACTAACAGGCATAGTTAAATGGAGTAATACATTGACAGAAATACCAGAAGATACATTTTATTCTACCGCAATTACAAGCATAACCAATGTGGGTAATGTAACAAGCATAGGCGGTTCTGCATTCTCTGGTTGTAAAGGTTTAGAAAGTTATAATGCAAATGGGGATGTGTCAGTAGATTTAAGTAATGTAACTGAATTGGGAGAATATACATTTGGAAATTGTACTAAACTAACAGGCACTGTTAAATGGAGTAATACATTGACAGAAATACCAGCAGGTACATTTTATTCTACCGCAATTACAAGCATAACTAATGTGGGTAATGTAACAAGCATAGGCTCTGGCGCCTTTGCTAAATGTATCGGATTAACAAGTGTAAGTTTTTCCAATGTATCAAACATAAAAGATGGTAGTATGTATTCTTTGGGAGCTTTTTATAACTGTACCGGGTTAATAAGCGCAAATTTTCCTGCGTTAACAAGTATAGGCAAATTTGCATTCAATGACTGTACCGTTTTAGAAAGTTTTAATGCAACAAAAGATGCAGCAGGAGAATGGACACATGTTGATTTAAGCAAAGTAACAAATATAGGCGAATTTGCATTCTCTGGCTGTACCGGGTTAACTGGCAAGGTATTATTAAATAATGGTTTAACAGAAATATCTGCAAATGCTTTCCGAGGTTGCAATAATATCACCGCTGTTACATTTGCATTTGCTAACTCTTATCCCGAACTGACAATAGGCAATAATGCATTTGATGGCTGTACGAACTTGAAAAAATTTATACATGACAATATTGTAAGCATAGGCGAATTTGCATTCTCTGGTTGTACAGCGTTAAACATGGTAGGAAGTGTAAATTATGAAGGAAAAACAGCAGAATTTGCAAACGCAAGCATTACTATTGGAATGTATGCTTTTAGTAAAAGTAGTATAAACAATGTGTATTTTGATTTTGCTTACAACTCAAGCAATTTGCCTTATCAATCAAATAGTTTTAACTCTGGCACAACAATACACTTTAGTGATGCTACAATTACTATATAATAGCGCTAACAAACATTGTTAATGCGATGCATTCAGAATGGCATATTAATAAAAGTTAAACAAAACCCTTGCAAAACTGCGAGGGTTTTGTTATAATGTGTGTGAGATAATATTTATCTACTTGCATAGTATGGGAAACTATGCCGACAGACCATAAGGAGGTAAGAGTATGAACAAGTATGAATTGTTAACTATTTTTAGTGCGTCATTAAGTGATGAAGACAAAGAAAAAGTAGTAAGCAAATACACGCAATTAATGGAAAGTAATGGCGGAAAAGTTCTTACAGTAAACAAGTGGGGAATAAAGAAATTTGCGTACCCAATTGATTACAAAAAAGAGGGATACTATGTGTTCTTTGAGTTCGAAAACATGCCAGAAGTTCCAGCAAAGATAAGCGCATTAATGAATATTGATGAAAATGTTATGCGTAGCTTATGCTTAAGAAAAGAACAATAAGGAGAATTAAAATGAACGAATGTATTTTAATTGGTAACTTAACCAAAGACCCTGAAATTTCTACAACAAGTAACGGTGTAAGCGTATGCCGTTTTACTATTGCAGTAACGCGCAGATTTGCAAATGCAGATGGTGAGCGTGATACAGATTTTATTAACATTGTGGCTTGGAGGGCGCTTGCCGACAACTGCCATAAGTTTATTAAAAAGGGTAGCAAGGTTGCCGTTGTGGGTAACATTCAAAGCCGTAGTTATGACGCATCCGACGGAACAAAGCGTTATGTAACCGAAATTGTTGCAGAAAAAGTTGAGTTTTTATCTACTCGCAGTGGCGATAACGGCGAGTCTAAAAAAGAGGAAGAGGTTAGCAAACTTCAGCCAATTGATGATGAGGGCTTGCCATTTTAATTAACTAAATAAGGAGTTTTTATAATGGAAGAGAAGATGACTATTGAAAATGTTGAAAGCCAAGAAAAAGTTGCTCCAAAGCGCTTTAAGAAAACTTCTAGGAAAAAAGTTTGCAGTTTTTGTGTAGACAAATGCACTTGTATTGATTACAAAGATGTTAACAAACTTAAAAGATATATTACCGAGCACGGTAAAATTCTTCCAAGAAGACAAACTGGTACTTGTGCTGAACATCAACGCGAGTTAACCGTGGCTATTAAACGTGCTAGATTTATGGCACTTATTCCTTACGTAGGGGACTAATTTGTGGCCATATTTCCGCTTAAAAGTTTTGCGGGACTAAATATGTTTTTAAAAAGTGACAAATATGTCACTTTTTTTGTTGCACACTTCTTAATGTGGGGCAATGTGAGTGTTTTTAATTTGAAATTTTGTGTAATGGTGGTAAAATGAATGTATGGTAATTAAGGGATTAATACAAGAAATTATTTTTAGAAATAATGATAATAACTATACAGTTGTTTTGGTGGATTGTAATGGCGAAATGGTTACTGCTGTGGGAAAATTTCCGCTTATTACTGAGGGAGAAAGTGTGGAACTTACGGGCAATTTTATTGCTCACACTAAATATGGCGAGCAGTTTAGTGTGCAAGATGTAAAGCTAACTCCGCCAACATCCAAAGAAAGTATTATAAAGTATTTAAGCAGTGGGCTTATTAAGGGTGTAGGAATTATAACTGCAACAAATATTGTTAATAAATTTGGCGAAAGCACGCTGGATATTATTGAGTTTAACCCGGCGCGTTTGGCGGAAGTTAGGGGCGTTAGTAGTAAAAAAGCGATGGAAATTGCAAACGAGGTTATGGAAGTTAAGCGCATGCAAAACTCGGTTATGCTAATGCAACAATATGGGATATCCACCAACCTTGCGGTTAAAATTTTTAACTATTATGCTTCCGAAACTGATAATATTTTAAAAACCAACCCTTATAGGCTTGTGGAGGATATTGACGGCATAGGCTTTTTTACTGGGGATAAGATTGCTCAAAGCGTGGGCATTCCTATTGATAGCGCGTTTAGATTTAGAGCGGGTATTTTACACGCACTTAAGGAATATTGTGATAAAGGCGGCAATACATACATCACCCTTGCTAATTTAGAAGATAATTTGGGCGAACTGCTTCGTTTAAACATAAGTGATTATGCCGAAACATTCAACAAGGTTATTTCCGAAATGCTTATTGACGGCGTTATAAGGGCGCTTGAAAAGGATGGCGAGCAAATTGTTGCGCTAACAAAGTATTTTAACCTAGAAAAAATTGTTGCGGCAACTTTAAGGCTTTATGTTGCAAACGGTGTTTTGAACACAGTTGATGTGGAAAGCGAAATTGATCAGTTTGAAAAGCTAAACAAGTTTAAGATGCACGAAAATCAGTGCAAGGCGGTTAATTTGGCAATTAATAGCGGGGTTAGTGTTATTACAGGTGGGCCTGGCACAGGCAAAACAACCATTATTAAATGCATTTTGCAGATTTTTAAGGGCATGGGCAAAAGGGTTAAGCTTATGGCGCCCACGGGTCGTGCTGCAAAACGCCTTAATGAAAGTTGTGACGAAGATGCAAGTACAATTCACCGCACGCTAGAGGTGGATTTTAATAATCCTAATATGTTTACCTACAACAACCTTAACAAACTGCCATACAATGTTGTAATTGTAGATGAGGTTAGTATGGTGGATATTCAGCTTATGTATTACCTTATTCGCGCGCTAAAACGAGGTACACAAATAATACTTGTGGGCGACAAAGATCAATTGCCAAGCGTGGGTGCGGGAAATGTGTTAAGCGATATTCTTGCAAGCAACGCTGTACCGTGTGCAAACTTAACTCATATCTACCGACAAAATGAGGGGCTAATTATTACTAATGCCCACCTTATTAACGAAGGCAAAATGCCAATATTGGATAACAAACAAAGTGATTTCTTTTTTACTGCAAAGGATGATACCGAGGACATTTTGCACACTATTATAAATATGTGCACCACACGTATTCCACAGTATTTAAATATTGATAGCAGTAGGATACAAGTGCTTGCACCCATGAAAAATGGAATTTGTGGAATTGATAATTTAAATAAGCAATTACAGGATGTGCTTAATCCGCCATCTCTTAACAAACCGGAAATTTTAAAAGAAAACCTTGTATTTCGAAAAGGCGACAGAATAATGCAAATTACAAACAATTATGAAAGGGTTTGGAATAGGGATGGAATAGAGGGTACTGGCATTTTCAATGGGGATATTGGCAATATATATGATATTAATGACAGTACTGGTGAGGTTACTGTACTTTTTGAGGATGGAAGATACGTAAAATACATTAAGGGTGATTTATCAGAAATTGTTCATAGTTATGCTATTACAATTCACAAAAGTCAGGGCAGCGAATTTGATGTTGTTATTATGCCTATGATTGGCGGTCCGCCAATGTTACTAACCCGAAACCTTTTGTATACGGGCGTAACGCGTGCAAAACGCATGGTAGTTTTGGTGGGGAGCGAGGCATGTGTAATGCGCATGGTAAAAAACAACTACACTCAAAAACGATTCACTTTATTAAAGGATTTTTTAACTCAAGATGAAAGTATGTTTTAAAGATATTGGAAAAGATTTGCTAAACATCTTTTTCCCTGCAAACATAAAATGTATTTTATGCTCTAAAGAGCTTAATTCAAACACGCTTTATTGTTTGTGTGATAGTTGCATGCACTCTTTGCCATTTAACACGGGCAAAACTTGCTTGAGATGTGATGAGCCAATTTCATCCATGACAAAATATTGCATTAATTGTAAACACAATGTTCCCTATTACAAACATAACAAAAGTGTGTTTTTGTACGAGGGTGCGATTAAGCATTTAATTAGAAGTTTTAAGTATGATAACAAAAAATATTACACAGATACTTTAAGCAATTTGCTTGTTAGCGAGTATGTAAAGCTAAATAAGGATTTTGATATTATAATTCCTGTGCCATTGCATCCTAAAAGATATAAGATGAGGGGATTTAACCAAAGCGAGCTGTTGTGTAAAAGCTTTAAAGAAAAGTTGCATTTAAATGTGGATACAAAATCTTTAATTAAGGTAGTTTATACCGAAAGCCAAACCACGCTTAATCGCACTGAAAGAGAAAAGAATTTAAACGACTCGTTTGAAGTGGCGGATAAGAAAGCAATTAAAGGCAAAAGTATATTATTAGTGGATGATGTTTTTACAACGGGTAGCACTATTAATGAATGCGCGCGTGTACTTTTAAAGGCTGGTGCAAAGGAAGTGTGGTCGCTTACGCTAGCACATGCATACATAAGCAAAAATCATAAGGACTAAAAGGTGAATAAATGAAAAAGCAAAATGTTTATGACGTTGCAATTTTAGGTGGCGGAGTGGTGGGCTGTGCCATATTTAATGCGCTTGCTCGCAGCGGATACAAAGTGGTGCTGTTGGAAAAAGCTACTGATATTGCAACAGGCACAACAAAGGCTAATAGTGGCCTTGTTCATGCAGGGTTTGACGCAAAGCCAAACACTTTAAAAGCGCGTTTTAATGTAGAAGGCAACAAGCTGTACCCCGCAATGTGCAAACGTTTAAATGTGCCACTTAAAAAAGTGGGTGCATATGTTGTGGGTGACGATATTAAAGTAATAAACGCGCTATACCAAAGGGGCATTCAAAACGGAGTTGAGGGCATGGAAGTGCTTAACCAACAAGACCTAAAAACTCGCATTCCTAATTTAAACAAAGACGTAAAATGTGGATTGTTTTGTAAAAATGCATATGTTGTTAGCCCCTATCTTTTAACAATTTGTTTGGCAGAAGAAGGCATAGTTAATGGGGGCAATGTGCAGTTAAATTATAATGCAAACTGCATAAAATATGAAGATTTTCTGGCGCATGAAACTTTTAAAGACGGAGTGTGGCGCATTACAGACGGAAACACTACTTATTTTGCAAAGAATATAGTTAATAGTGCGGGCAACAGTTATAACGAAGTAGCAAAGCTAATAGGCAGTGAACAATACAACATTGTTTTTAAGCGAGGTGAATACTTTGTTCTTGACCATAGCGAGCATGCATTAGTTAATTCTACAATATTCCCTTTGCCTAGTGAGCATGGCAAGGGTATTTTAGTTACACCAACAGTAGATGGCAATATTCTTGTTGGCCCAACCTCATACGAAAGCGATGTGAGCACAAAAACCACAAAGGCAGGCTTAAACAGTATTACAGAGAAAAGCGCAACGCTGGTTGACGGAGTAAACACAAAAAAGGCTATCCGAACTTTTGCAGGTGTTAGAGCAGTTGTGGGTGATGATTTTGTGATTGAAAAAAGTAAACTTGTGCCCAGCGTAATAAACTTGGCTGGCATATGTTCACCGGGCTTAAGCAGCGCACCTGCTATTGCAAAATATGTTGTAAAATTAATGGGCTTAAAATACAATCCTAAAGTAAACACAAATAAAATTACCCCTTATACAAACTTAAAAGATGTATCTGAAAAACAGAAAAACGTTTTAATAAGCCAAAATTCGGCATATGGAAAAATAATTTGCAAATGTGAAAACATTTCTGAGGGGGAAATTATAGATGCTATAAATAGGCCTTTAAGGTGCACCACAACAGACGGAATTAAGCGCAGAATTCGTGCGGGAATGGGAAGATGTCAAGGTACGTTCTGTTTGGATAGAGTGATTTCCGTACTGGCTAAACAAAACAAAGTTCCGTTCGATAGTGTGCAAAAGGAGTATGCGGGCAGTGAAATAGTTGTGGCAAGCATTAAGGAGGGCAAACAATGTTAAGTTATGATGTTGTGGTTATTGGTGGCGGACCAGCAGGTATGGCTGCGGCGCTTGCTAGCGCAAAAAATGGTTGTAAAACCCTGCTTATTGAGCGCAACCCTTTTTTAGGGGGAATATTACGTCAGTGCATTCATAACGGCTTTGGATTACACTATTTTGGTGAGGAACTAACGGGGCCAGAATATGCGGGAAGATTTATAAGTCAAGTAGAAAAAGAAAAAAATATTTGCGTTTTACTCAACACATTTGTAACTGAAGTTTCGGGCAAAACAATTACAATAACAAGCGTAAATGGAGTACAAAAAATAAAGTGCAAAGCACTGATTTTAGCAATGGGATGCAGGGAACGTACTCCTGCTAATATTGGCCTTACAGGCACAAGACCTGTGGGTGTGTATACGGCAGGAGCAGTGCAAAAATTAGTTAATATTTATGGCAAACTGCCTGCAAAAAATGTGGTAATTTTGGGCAGTGGGGACATTGGATTAATAATGGCACGCAGGCTTACACTAGAAGG
Organism: uncultured Christensenella sp.; assembly: GCA_964564685.1. Taxonomy (GTDB): domain Bacteria; phylum Bacillota; class Clostridia; order Christensenellales; family UBA1242; genus UBA11490. The sequence goes on along the minus strand of CAZMBC010000001.1, from coordinate 130,628 downwards.
CGCAAAAGTGCTGGGAGTGTATGAAATAAACGCAACAACAAGCGGATTAAGACGCAATGTTGTGCAGTGTTTGGAGGACTTTAACATTCCGCTGTATTTTAACACAACAATTACTGATATTGCAGGGGATACACGTGTAGAAGGCGTAACTATTGCACAAGTTGATGAAAAATATAACATTATAGAAAGCACGAAGAAGTTTGTTAAATGTGATGGCGTTGTGCTTTCGGTTGGGCTTGTGCCAGAAATGGATTTAGTGCCAAACTTGCCTTTTAACAACTCAACAAAAGGTACTTTTGTTAACGACTTTTTAGAAAGTGAACAAGAGGGTGTGTTTGTTTGCGGAAATGTGCTTCATGTGCACGACCTTGTAGATAATGTAACCCTTGAGGGCGAAGAAGCGGGTACAAATGCCAGCCTTTATGTTAAGGGGGCTCTTAACAAAACACAGCAATATAGTGTAGTGTCTGGCAATAATATTGGTTATGTTTTGCCAAATAAAATTTTTAACGGACAAGGCGTTGCAAAAATTAAGTTTAGGGTTAAAAACAAGTGTGCAAAGTGCACGCTTGCCGTTAAATGTAACGGAAATGTTATTGCCAAAAAATTTGTTATGGCAAGTCTGCCGGGCGAAATGAATGTGCTGGAAGTGCCTAAAAACCTTGTTACTGCCGATATTGTTGTGGAGGTTATGTAATGAAGAAGATGATTTGTATAATGTGTCCGCTGGGTTGTGAACTAACTGTTGAACAGAACGGCATGGAAATTTGCGTTAGCGGAAATAACTGCGTTAGGGGTGAGCGCTATGCTAAAGATGAGCTCACTTGCCCAGTGCGCATTGTAACCTCTTTAGTAAAAACGGCAAACGGTGTTTTACCCGTTAAAACAACCGCACCCGTGCCAAAGGCTAAAGTGGATACAGTTGTTGCTGAAATAGCAAAACTTAACCTTAAGTCTGCAAAAATGCATGATGTTGTTATTAAAAACATATTAAACTTGGGTGTAGATGTTGTGGTTACGGGCAACAAGGTGGAGTATTAGATTACGGCTTTGTCCTGAGGTTTGTGTGTTGTAAAACACCCTATTGACATGTTTTATAATGTATGCTAAACTATAAAAAATTTAGTTTTAGAGGTAAAACTATGTCGGATTGGCTACCTTTTGCAACTTGTAAAATTGAGGAAAATTTACAAACAAATTTTGTTCAAAATCCTTGTGTACAAGTACACAAATACTTGTTTTATAATAACAGATTAGTTCATAAGTACAAAAGCGCTACTACTTCCGGCAAAGATGTGTTTTTTGTAAATGAATTTAACGACAAGGCGCAGTCAACTTTACGTGCAAAAGATATTGTAAACTTTTTGTATAAGGAACAAGGTTGGAAGCCTGAACACATTATTGATTACCTAACCCAGTTTAAAATATTTGAGCCTTCTTTCACGCAAGATGTTAAAAAGTGCTTAAAAAAGCTGTTTGTTAAGGAATGCAAAAAGTTTGGCAATGCAAAAGAAGCTAAAACTGTTTTGTATTACAAATTTAAAAATATGAACAATAATATTGATAAAGCAAATGCAGATTTGCTAAAACACAATAAGGCTTTAGAACAAAAGCATGCTCAAGTTAAAAACAATAATTTTAACTTAGGCGAAAATCAAATGGGAAAATAGCAGTTTTGCTATTTTTTTTTGTTGTTAAAGAGGCTTTAAAAGCAACTTATTAAATATTTTTAGACAAAAAGTAACGCAATTTGAAAAATAAAGCAGAGCAAAACTGAAAATATATGATTATTTGGCGCAATATTTATTGTTAAAAAAGTTTATTTGTTGTATTATATAAAGGACAAGAATTAGATATTACTTAAAAAGGATGTAAAGAAAGACATATGGGATTAATTTCAAAAATTTTCAAAAGTGATAACTCTAGAAATATTGCAAAATTAGAAAAAATTGCTGCTAAAGTTGAGGCTTTGGAAGAAACATACAAAAATAAAACAGATGAAGAATTAAGGCAGACCACTGTACTACTTAAAGAGCGTTTAGCCAAAGGAGAAAGCACATTTGACATTTTGCCAGATGCATATGCATGTGTGCGCGAGGCAAGTGATAGGGTTATGGGGTTAAGGCATTTTCATGTTCAAATTTTGGGTGGAATTGCGCTATATCAAGGACGTATTGCAGAGATGCGTACTGGTGAGGGTAAAACATTAACCGAAACTTTGCCCGCATATTTAATTGCATTGGAGGGTAAGGGTGTTCATATTGTTACTGTAAACGAGTACTTAAGTAATCGTGATGCCGAGTGGATGGGCAAAATATTTAAGTTTTTGGGTTTAACAGTGGGCGTGTCCAAGCACGATATGAGCCCTGAGGAAAAGCGTGAGGCCTATAATTGTGATATAACATATTCCACTAATAACGAACTAGGTTTTGACTACTTGCGTGATAACATGGTGCGTCGCGCACAGGATAGGGTGGCACGCGGATATCACTTTGCCATCATTGACGAGGTGGATAGTATTTTAATTGATGAAGCCCGCACGCCTCTAATCATCTCGGGCAGAGGTATGAAAAGCAACGAGATGTATCAAACAGCAGCGCGTTTTGCAAAAAGCTTGCGCTCTGGTGATTATGAAATTGATGAAAAAGAACAGGCTATTAGATTAACTGAACACGGAATTAGCAAGGCTGAAAGATTTTTTCATGTGGATAACTTAAGTGATATAAACAATATAGAACTTAATCACCATATTAACAACGCTATTCGTGCGCAATACATTATGAAGATTGACAACAACTATATTATTCGTGATGGCGAAATTGTTATTGTTGATGAATTTACTGGTCGTTTGATGGAAGGACGTAAATATTCCAATGGTTTACATCAGGCAATCGAGGCAAAAGAAGGATTGGAAATTAAGGACGAAAACAAAACACTTGCAACTATCACATTCCAAAACTTTTTTCGCTTGTATGATAAAATTAGCGGTATGACAGGTACTGCAAAAACTGAGGAAGTAGAGTTTAATAAAATTTACAATCTGGATGTTGTAACAATCCCTACAAACTTACCAGTTAGAAGAAGAGATGCTGCAGATGTTATTTACATTACCGAGCGCGCAAAAATTGATGCTATTGTAGAGGAAGTTAAAAGCGTGCACGAAACAGGCAGACCAATACTTGTTGGTACTGTTACAATAGAAAAAAGTGAGCTTATTTCCAATGCTCTTAAAAAGGCAAAAATTAAACATAATGTGCTAAACGCCAAAAATCACCAGCGCGAAAGCGAGATTGTTGCTCAAGCGGGAAGATTAAACAGCGTTACTATTGCCACCAACATGGCTGGTCGTGGAACAGATATTTTGCTGGGCGGAAACCCAGAGTATATGGCAAAACAAGAACTTCGTGACGCTGGCTATAACGAGGCACAACTAGAGTTTTGTACTTCTTTACTTCCAACAGATAACGAAGAACTTGAAAATTTGCGCAGTAAGTACAAAACCCTTTATGCAAAATACAAGGCTATAACCGATAAGGAAAAAGTTGAGGTTATTAAACTAGGCGGATTGCATATTTTGGGCACAGAGCGTCACGAAAGCAGACGTATAGATAACCAGTTAAGAGGTAGAGCAGGCCGTCAGGGCGACCCAGGAAGTAGCGTATTCTTTGTTAGTATGGAAGATGAACTTATCCGCCGTTTTGGTGGTGAAAAAATGCAAGGAATTGTTAGATTCTTCCGTGTGGAAGAGGATACTCCTTTCCAAATTAAATTCCTTTCTAAACAGATTGAAAATGCACAGCGCCGTATAGAGGGTTTTAACTTTTCTGCCCGACACAGCGTTCTTAAGTTTGACGATGTTAACAACTCTCAACGCGAACTTATTTACAAAGAGCGTAACAGAGTTATTGATGGTGCAAACATCCATAACGAAGTTATCGATATGATTAACGAACTTGCTCAAAATGCTGTTTATGCTTGTTTAGACCAAAACAAATCTTATGATGAGTGGGATTTGGAGGAACTGAATAAAGCACTTAATAACCGCATTTTGCGTGAAAACGCAAACTTTGTAACAGAAGAGCTTGTAGAGGGTAAGGAAGTGCAAGAGGTGGCAGACATTGTTGCGCAGGAGGCAATTAGAAACTATGAGCAAAAGTGTGAGGAAATTGCAAAGTTTAACATTGACTATTTAATGATAGAACGCGAGTTTTTGTTGCGCGTTGTAGATGCGCTTTGGATGGACCATATAGACTATTTGGAAATTTTGCGTAAGGAAATTGGCTTGCGAGGTTATGGCAATCATGATCCAATTGTGGAATACAAAAAGGAAGCAGCGCGTGTGTTTGATATCTTGGTGGATAAAATCCGTGAAGAAACTTCAACATTCCTAATAAACTATAAGGTTAACATCGAAATTAAACAAGCCCCTAAAAAACAAGAGCCAGTAGATATGATTACAAACAACAATTCTACTTCGTCTGCAACTAGTAAAAAACTTGTCGGCCGAAATGAGATGTGCCCTTGTGGCTCTGGCAAAAAATATAAAAATTGTTGCGGAGCAAAATAATGATTATAAACACACAAAAAGAGCGTTTTATGGCGCTAAACGATAACTTTAAAAAAGTTATCTCCTATCTTTGACTCAGATGTTTTAAAAACTGAAATAGATAATATTTCTGCCGAACTTAACAAACAGGAAGTATATTCTAATTTAACACTAGCCACTAAGTTTAACAAAAAATTAAAGGTGCTTTTACAAAAGCAAAATACACTTGCCAGTTTAATTAAGGATATTGCGGACTTAAGCGAACTATTAGAACTTTGTGAAACAGAGGATGACGTGGGATTGCTAAACGAATGTAATTTGGAGTTAAAGCGTCTTGAAGCCGTGGTTAGTGAGTTTTCGTTAAGTTTGCTTTTAACTGGGCAATACGACTTAAACAACTGCGTTATTAAAATTCATAGTGGTGCTGGCGGAACTGAAGCATGCGACTGGGTTGAAATGTTGTGTCGAATGTACAAAATGTACTGTGATAAATCGGGTTTTAAGTACAAAATAGTTAACTTTGTAGATGGCGATGGCGCTGGCTACAAAAGCGTTACAATGGAAGTTGAGGGCGAGTATGCTTATGGATATTTAAAAGCAGAGGCTGGCGTGCATCGTTTGGTGCGAATATCGCCTTTTGATGCAAACAAGCGCCGACACACATCATTTGCAAGCGTAGAGGTTATGCCTGTTTTGGAAGAGGATGCCGAGTTAGAATTAAACGAAAAAGACTTAAAAATTGACACCTATCGCAGTGGTGGTGCGGGCGGACAGCATGTTAACACCACTGATAGCGCCATTCGCATAACGCACTTACCAACTGGCGTTGTGGTAACTTGCCAGAACGAGCGCAGTCAGTTGCAAAATAAAGAAACCGCGCTAAAATTGCTTAAAAGCAAATTGTTGCTTATGAAAATTGAGCAACATAAACAAAGTGTTAAAGATTTAAAAGGCGAAGAAAAGAAAATTGAATGGGGAAGTCAAATTCGCAGTTATGTTTTCTGCCCATATAAATTGGTTAAGGATAACCGTACAAATTACGAAACCAGCAATTTAGAAGCTGTTATGAATGGCGAAATTGACGATTTTATTGCAGAATATTTAAAAAGTTTATTAACAAATTAATAAAAAAGAGAATTAAAAAACATGTATGCAGTAGTTGCAAAAGAAAAATTTAATAAGTTAAAGGATAACTATCAAAAGCAAGACATTTATATACTTGCTATTGAAAGTAGTTGTGATGAAACAAGTGTTGCTATAGTTAAAAATGGCAGAGAAGTACTTGCGAATATTATTTCTTCGCAAATAGAAATTCATAAAAGGTTTGGTGGCGTTGTGCCTGAGGTGGCAAGCAGAAATCACTTGCTTGCAATAGATAATGTTGTAAACGAAGCCCTTGAAAAAAGTGGTGTGGAACTAAAGGACATAAATGCTGTAGCTGTAACATATGGCGCAGGGCTTGTAGGTGCACTTATGGTAGGTGTTACTTATGCAAAGTCTTTGGCTTTTGCGCTAGAAATACCACTTATTAAAGTTAACCACATAAAAGGGCATATTAGCGCCAACTATATTGCTTTTCCAGAGCTAAAACCACCATTTGTTGCGCTTGTTGTTAGCGGAGGACATACTGCCTTAATTAAGGTGGAAGATTACGATAAACACACACTTATTTCCACAACAACTGACGATGCAATTGGTGAGTGCTATGACAAGGTTGCAAAGGTGCTGGGCTTAGGATATCCTGGCGGGCCTGCAGTGGATAAACTTGCCAGTGAGGGCGAGTATAATGTTAAGTTTATTAAGCACCCCAACAAGAGTAAAAAAGACTTTGAAATAAGTTATAGCGGGCTAAAAACTGCCGTTATTAATTATTTGCATAACAAAGCACAACATAACGAAGAGGTTAATTTAAATGACGTTTGCGCATCATTTCAACACGAGGCTGTTGACCCACTTGTTGAAAAAACTATAAATGCGGCAAAAAAATATAGGTGTAAAAACATTGTTGTAGCGGGTGGCGTGGCTGCAAATAAATATTTAAGGCAATTAATAACCCAAAAAGCACAGGAACAAAATTTTAATGTGTATTTTCCGCCAATGGTGCTTTGCACAGATAATGCTGCCATGATCGGATGCGAGGCGTATTATAGCCTTATTAATGGAAATGGTTTAGCCGATTTAAGCCTTACAGCCGACCCTAATATTAATTTAAAGTTTACAAAAAGATAGACCCCTAGGTCTATCTTTTATTCTAATACTGTTTGTTGAGAAATGTATCTTATAACACCGCACATAATGGAATATGCCAGTTTGCTTTGATATTCACTAGATGTTAAAAGTTGCTCCTCTTCAGGATTTGTTAAAAATCCACACTCCGCAATTACTGTAGGAATGTTGTCCACGCAATTTAAAATGTAATAATCACCCTTTTGAGCTTCCTTTCGTGCATTTTCAAGATCTGAAACAAATTGCTTTTGAATGCAGTTTGCCAAATTTACGCTTTCCTCGTTCGTGGCGTCAAAAAACACTTGCGCGCCCTTTTCGCTAGCGGAAGGAAAGGAATTCATGTGAATAGAAATAACCATATCCGCTTTGGCATCATTAATAATTTTTGCACGCTTTTCCATATCGTCTTTTTTGTAGTTAGAAACATTGTTTGAGTATAGTCCGTCGTTATTTTTACGCGTTAATACAACATTAAACCCAAAGTCTGTTAAATATTTTTCCAATTTTTTGGTTACAGCAAGGTTTAACTCACTTTCCGCAACGCCAGTGTTTGTTCCACTGCAACCATTGTCTCTCCCGCCGTGACCTGCGTCTAGCACTATTGTGTAATTAAACCTGCTTTCGGATTTTACCGTTACTACCTTGTATAAGCAAAACGACATCCCAAATGATAAACATGCTATTAATAAAAATGTAATAATTGGTCTTAACTTAAAAACTTTAAACATAATTTCTCCTTGTATTAAAAAATATCTATGTTTTTAACCCGCGTTTTATGAAAACAAACCCGTGCTTGTTCTAAAAAAGTTATTTTTTTAAATCTCTTTTAGTTTTTGTGTGATTGTGGTATACTTAATATATCGGAAAAGTAATTAAGGATAAAACATGGAAGAAAATAATATTAAAAATATTTTTGGACTTTGTAATCTTTCGGAAAGTGAATGTAAACTTTTAAACCCGCAAGTTATGGCGTTTGTGGGGGATGGCGTTTACACTCTTTATGTGCGAAACAAGGTTGCGCTAGAGAACAATTGCAAAAGCGGAGAGCTTCATAAAATAACCTCATCTTTTGTTAAAGCAACAGAGCAAAGCCACATTTTGGATAAAATTATGCCATTGCTTAATGATGAGCAAAAAGATATTTTTAGGCGTGCGCGCAATTACAAAACGCATTCAGTAGCCAAAAACGCTAGTGTGATGGAATATCGCAGAGCAACGGGATTTGAAGCGGTTTTGGGGTATTTGTATTTAACAAACAACATTCAAAAACTTAACGAAATATTGCAGATTTGTGTTTTAAAGGAAGAATAGTATGAAGATTGAGGGAAGAAACGCGGTTAGAGAAGCGCTTTTGGCAGGACAAAATATTTCTAAAATTTATGCCAGTAACAACAGCAAAGACAAAGTTTTTAACGAGATTATTGCAATTGCAAAGAATAAAAAAGTGCGTTTGCAGTTTTTGCCAACAGAGGTGCTTAACAAAGAAAGCGTTACTAAGAAACATCAGGGACTTATTGCTTTTTGTGACGACTTTGAGTATTGCGAAGTAGAGGATATTTTAAAAGTGGCGGAACAAAAAGGACGCGATAATTTTATTCTTATTTTGGATGGCATAGAAGATCCGCATAATTTTGGTTCTATTTTACGTGTGTGTGATTGCATGGGTGTGGATGGCGTGATAATAGGCAAAAACCGCTCGTGCGGGGTTAACGAAACGGTTGTTAAAGCAAGTGCGGGCGCAACATCATATGTAAAAGTGGCAAAAGTAACCAACATTAACCAAACTATCGAACAGCTTAAAGCGCACAACATTTGGGTTTATGCATGTGAATTGGGTGGCAGTGACCTTACTAAAAGTGACCTTAAAGGTAATATTGCTATTGTTATTGGAAGCGAGGGTTTTGGCGTTAGCGCATTAACAAAAAAACTATGTGACGGCGTTGTTACAATTGGCATGGAGGGAAATGTTAATTCGTTAAACGCCTCGGTTGCTACAGGTATGGTGGTTTACGAAGCAAAACGACAGAGAGATACTAAATGAACAAAACTGAAGAAATTAACTTAATTAAAAAAGCACAACAGGGTGATGAACGTGCTATTGACGAGTTGTTTGAAAAATACAAACACTATGTTGTTTCACTTGCGCGCAAGTACTACTTAATTGGTGCTGAAGCTGATGACCTTGTTCAAGAGGGAATGTTAGGTTTTTTTAAAGCGGTTAACACCTTTAACGAAAGTAAAAACGACTTTTTGCCTTATGCAAAAACGTTAATAACCCATCATATTATAAATGCGGTTAAAAAGTCTAATACTACAAAATCCAGCTTTTTAAACGAAAGTATGGCGCTTAACAACCAGGGAGAAGTACTATTAGAAAAAGATGACAAAGTTTTTGGCGTACCCAGTGCAAAATGGTTGCCCGAAAACGAGCTTTTGCACTTAGAACAATACAATCAACTACTAAAGCAAATAAAAAAAGTGTTAAGCAATTATGAAAACGAAATACTTGAATTGTATTTGCAGGGTTTTGACTATAATGATATAATTAAACAGCTTAATACAAACTACAAAAGTGTGGATAACGCCTTAAATAGGATAAAAAATAAGCTTAAGTTTTTAAAAAAGGAGGAGTAATTTTGGATTATATTGCGCTTTACAGAAAATATCGACCAACAAATTTTGACGAAGTTGTGGGACAAACTCATATAACAACCTCGCTTAAAAATCAAATTAAAAATGAACAAATTTCGCACGCGTATTTGTTTACAGGCACAAGGGGCACAGGTAAAACCACTATAGCGCGCATATTCGCCAAGGCAATCAATTGCGAGCAGCCAGTTAATGGCAGTCCGTGTAACAAGTGCAAAACATGCCTGGCCTTAAGCGACCCTAGCAATATTGACATAACCGAAATTGACGCAGCAAGCAATAACAGGGTGGAGGAAATTAGGGATTTACGAGAAAAGGTTAAGTATCCACCTGTTAGTGGCAGATATAAGGTGTATATTATTGATGAAGTACATATGTTAACTGATAGCGCTTTCAATGCGTTATTAAAAACATTGGAAGAGCCACCAAAATATGTGGTGTTTATTTTGGGCACAACTGAGGTTCAAAAATTACCAGCAACCATACTTTCGCGTTGTTTAAGGTTTGATTTTAAACTTATTGCTAACGAAGAACTAGAGGGGCTAGTTAAACGAATTTTTGAAGACAGCAAAATTAAGTACGAAAACGAAGCTGTATCTTTAATAGCACGCTTGGGAGAGGGATCTGCGCGTGATACGCTTTCTATTGCGGATATGTGTGTGGCGTTTACAAACCGAAATGTAACCTATAAAAGCGTAGTAGAGGCAGTGGGCACAACGGATGTAAACACACTTAAGGTTTTAGCGGAGTTTTTGCTTACAAAACAAATTAATGGAATGCTGGCCGAAATAGACCGTATTGCAAACAGCGGAAAAAATTTGGCACAGTTGGCAAAGGATTTAACGGGCTATTTTAGGGATATTGCTGTGGTTAAAACCTGCAAAAACTACGAGGAAATTTTAAAGTATCCTGCGGATATTTTGGTGGATTTAAAACAGTTTGAAAAATACGATATAAACCGGGTTTTGGAAATACTAAAAACTGTGGGCAGTTTAGAACAGGAATTTAAATATACGCAAAACCCAAGAGCCCTTTTTGAAATTGTTATGCTGGGTCTTGTTACTAATGACAGTAACGAAATAGAGAAGCGCATAACTGACCTTGAGAACAAAATACAATCAATGGTGTTACCCCAGCAAATTGTAGCTAAAAAAGATGAAAAAATTGAAAAAACTGTTGACGTGGATATTCCTGTAAGTACAGAGGGTCGCGTAAGTCCTAAAGTGTTGGATAAATTGGACAGCAGAGAGGTTTTTGGAAAAATGCTTGCGTGGCTACGCGAAAACAACGAGTTTAGGCTTTATGTTATGCTAGAAAAAATTAGCGATTATAATATAAAAAACAACGAGTTTGTAATTACACTGTCTGACGAGAGTGTGTATGAAAACCTTAATAAGGACAAAAATTTAAACACACTAAAAAGTGCAGTATCAAGCGTTGGTGTAGGGATAATACTAAAACTAGAATTAAACAAAATAAATGCAAAAAAAATTGATGTTTCTAAAATGTTAGCAAACGATTTTGGAAGCATATTAAAAGTAAATAAAGGAGAATAGTATGTATAAAGGAATGAATTTTGGTGGCGGAAACATGCAACAACTTATGAAACAGGCTCAAAAAATGCAAGAGCAAATGCAAAATCAAATGGCTAAAGCAGAGGAAGAGTTGGAAAACACTATTGTTACAGGCAGTGCAAGTGGGATGGTTAGCGTTTCTATGACAGGCAAGCGCAAAATAACTGAGATTAAAATTAACCCTAACGTAGTTGACCCAGATGATGTTGAAATGCTTGAGGATATGATTGTTGCTGGTGTTAACGATGCTCTTGCCAAAGTGGATGAGCTTGAAAAGAAATTAAAAGGCGGAATGGCCGGAGGATTGTTTTAATTTATGACCGAACATATTGAAAGCATGCAAAAACTTATTAACTCATTTACTCTTTTGGGCGGTGTTGGCAAGCGTACAGCAGAAAGATATGCTTATGATGTGATAAATTTAAGCGAGGACGAAGTGCAAACGCTAGCACAAAACATGTTGCAAGCAAAACGCAACATCCACTATTGTTCGATTTGTGGAAATTTTACTGATAAAGATGTTTGCGATATTTGTAGCACGCGTAAAAGCGAGGTTATTTGCGTGGTTAAATCTCCTAAAGATGTAATTGCGTTTGAAAAAACCCGCAGATTTAATGGAGTATATCATGTATTACATGGTGTTTTAAGCCCGCGTGACAACATTGGTCCAAATGATATTAGAATTAAAGAATTGATTACACGTCTTGCATCTGGTGAAGTTAAAGAAGTAATTATGGCAACAAACCCAGATGTAGAGGGTGAAGTAACCGCAACTTATATTGCAAAACTGGTTAAACCGCTTAACATAAAAGTTACACGCCTTGCACAAGGAATTTCCATGGGTAGCGACTTGCAGTATGCGGATGAAGTTACGCTAAATAAAGCAATGGAGGACAGAAAAGAAATGTAATAAAAACACCTAAACACATGGGTGTTTTTTTGTTTTTATCATTAATTTACAATTATTCTCATATACATATTTAAAATGGAGGCGCGTGTGAAATATAACGATTATCCCGATAAGTATCCCGAGCAAATTATAGAGAAACTTAATCTTGCCTATAAGAATGTAAATACCGAGGGTGTAAATGATGATTTTTTTAAAGTAGAAGGTTTGTCACTTGTAAATAATAAAGTAGAAATTTCCGCAGAGAGTAAATGCGAACTTGAAAGTCACTTGATAAATCTTTTAGAAGGACTAAACAGATGTGAAGGGTACTTGTTGGAAATAAAACAGTTTGATAAATCCAATAAAAAAGTTATTTCAAACTATATTGATAAAACTAAAAACAACAAAATAGAGATTTATAATTGTTGCTATAATAAACAGGATATTTCGTGTGATTACTATGCAACACACTCCCCGTCCTTTAACGCCTGCTGCGCCAATTACTGTGCGTGTGAATTGGATGTGCTAGAACAATTGCTTGGGCTTTGCGCGTGTGAGTGTTTTCCTATAAACAGACGAGTGCTATTTAATATTTTACAGTGCAGATTTGCTTGTTTAAAGGGAATTATATGTAAATATTCGGGTGAACAATAAAATAATTAGGTAAAAATTGCTTAAAAAAAACCATAGAAATGTGGTTTTTTATTTTTGTATATTAAAACATATATGTTATACTTATTGTAACTGAAAAATGGAGAAGTACAAATGAAAATTTTGCATACTGCTGATTGGCATTTAGGAAGAAAAACTGACGACCTAGACCGTGGCGAAGAGCTTAAAAGCGCCTTGGAACAAGTGGTTAAAATTGCCAATGATGAAGATGTTGATATGGTGCTAATTGCGGGGGATATTTACGACAGCCTGGTGCCATCTGCCGAGGCTGAAAATCTGTTTTTTAACACTATTAGTGAATTAAGTAAAGGCGGAAATCGTGCAGTTATTGCTATTGCGGGTAATCACGATGACCCTAAAAGACTTTCGAATGCGGGCGTTTTTACAAGTAATTTTAATATATACTTGGTTGGTTATTATGACGAAATAAAAATGAATAATGATCTTATTGATAAAAATATTTATCCAACCGAAGTAGGTAAAGGTTATATTAAACTTAAGTCAAAGTCAGGTGAAGAGGTTGTGGTGGTTTGTCTACCATACCCATCTTTTTATCGTTATAAGGAAACTAAAAAAGAGGGTGAGGACTTAAATAGTAAAATTAAACAGTGGTTAAGTGAAGGTGTTAGCAAATTTAGCAAAAATTCTATAAACATCATTACTTCCCACGTCCTTTCTTTTGGCGAAAATATGAATGACGAAGAACGCGAAGAATATTCTCACGAGATTAATGGGATTTTTCCGTTTATTGAAAAAGAGTTGCTTTATTATGGAGCAACTTATGTGGCCTTGGGGCACTTGCACCAGCCTATTTGCGTTAGCAAGGAAAATAACATATATTACAGTGGTTCGCTTATTCATACACACTTTACTCAAAAGGGTGTAACAGATAAAACTGTTAGTGTTGTTGAACTAGATAAAGACGGGGTTAAATCTGTTAAAAAAGTTCCGCTTACTTCTAAAAGGCTTTTGCAAATTAATGCAAACTCCTTGGCGGAGGTTCAGGATTATTGCTTGACGCACGCTTCCGATTACGTGAAGGGTGTTGTGGCAGGTATTAAAGGCGTAAACTATGAGGATGTTAAAGAGTTAAGAAAACAATGTCCTAATCTTGTGACCTTAAGCGTTATTACTGATGAAATGCGCGTTAATCAAAACTTTGAAAGCAAAAAAGATTTAACTACGGGCGAAATTTTTGATAATTTTGTTAAAAAACGCACGGGAGATTTGCCTAGCAAAGAGGTTAAGGAATTATTTTTAGAATTAATGGGGGAAAATGTTTATGAGGCCGATTAATTTAAAAATAAAGGGAATAAATAGTTATGTAACCGAACAAGAAGTTTGTTTTGATAAATTAAGCGAAACCAATTTGTTTGGCGTGTTTGGTGAAACCGGTAGCGGTAAAACTACTATTTTAGACGCAATTGTTATTGCTCTTTATGGCACAAGCGATAGGGAAAGCATTCCTAATATGATTAATGTTAACAGCAACAGCGCTTACATTAAGTTTGAGTTTGAAATGGTCACCCCATCCGAAACTAAAAGATATATTGTTAATCGCGATTATAAAGTGCGAAAAAGTGGTGTTAAAAGCGAAGCCATATTAATTGATGCAAAAACCAATGCGGTCTTGGCAGAAATGACGGATAAAGTGAATGATGCCGTGCTTAAAATTATTGGCGTGGGCAAGAAAGAATTTTTAAAGTGTATTGCTTTGCCTCAAGGTGAGTTTGCAAACTTTTTGCTAGATACACCTGCAAACCGCAAAAAAACGATAGCAAAGTTGTTTAATTTAGAAAATTTTGGAAGCAACTTACAGGAAAAGCTTAAGGCACGTAGAGATGTTGTTACTTTACAAAAGTTAAGCCTGCAAGAAAAAATTTCTATTTACGGCGATGTTAGTAACGAAAAACTTATGCTTTTGGAAGAAGACTGCGAGCAAAAACGCACTGCACTTGACAACCTGCGCAAGGAAATTGTTAAAAACAAAATGGAATACGAAGTTTTGTGTAACGATTACGATCTTAATTGCAAGCTTATAGAAAGTATGTCGGCGTTATCGCTAAAGAAAAGCGAAATTGATGAGATTAACTATTTAAAACGACAAGTAGATTATACAAAAAAATATGGCGACTTTATTTTGTATTACAACAAACAACAAACGCTTGCTACAGAAAGTCAAACTTTAACCGAGCAATTAAAAGATTATAAAAAGGATTTACTTGCTAAAAACAAAAATTTGGAAAGCAATACAGAAAAAATTGCAAAGCTAAAAGAAGTTAAAAAGAATAATGATTTGTCTTTAAAAAATTTACAGTCTGCAATTAAGGATTATAACGGCTATAATATTAAAATAGAAAGCGCAGAGGCTAAAAAACGGGAGTTGTTGCAAGAAATTGATACTCTGTTTAGTGCGATTGATGCATTAAAGGCAAACCTAAGTGACTATAAACAACAGGTTCAGCAAAACGCTACGGAATATAAAAAACTAGAGCGCAGTATATTTGACAACATGGATGTGTTGGATAAATTGCGTGAAGTAAAGGCTTTGCAAACTACTGAAAGCTTTTTGGATTATATAAACTATTTAAAAGGAATAATAAGCCCAGATTCTTTGCAAGAAGTGTATCAGTATGACATTTTTGAAGAGGTCAATAATTTGATTGCTTCAATGAATGATTTTGACCTAAGAACTCGTAAAGACATTGCACAATTGCAGCAAGATTATAATACACTACTTCGTTATAACAGCAGTTTGGAAGATTTACAAACCAAGTTAGAAAATAAAAATACTGATCTTAATTTACTATGTGATAAAATTCAGACTAATATTGATAACTCTAAAAAGTTGATTTTAGTTAGCGAAACACAAATTATTGAAAAGGAAAGTTTAATTCAGGCCTATCAAAACTCCATTAAAAACTTGGACATTGAGATTGCAAACTACAAGATTTTAATAAAATCGCTTAAAGGGATTGATAAATATAAACTTTTGGAACAAAGCAACGAACAACTTGCAAGTGAACTTGAGGCTTTGGCGGAAGAGGTTGCTACGCAAACAGAGGAACGTAATAACTTGCTTGTTAATATCGAACTTAATACTTTTGCACTTGCATCATACAAAGAACAGCTTGCTGAGGTCAAAAAAGCAATTAAAAAGTTGGGAATTTCTGCCGAAGGCAATGATAATATAGAAGATGTTAACTTGTATTTAAGTGATGATGAATTAAAACGTGCAGAACAAAGAATAGAACAATATGAAAAAGATTTAACATTGCTTACAAACAAAGTTCAGGAATATAAAACGGCATGCAAAAATACTGGGGTTACAAAAGAAGTAGTTAAAAATGCGCTAAACGAGCTCAATTTGTGTGAGGTTAAAGAACGTGAAACAAGCGTTGAGCTTGCACTAAATATTCAACTTATCGAACAACTAAAAACAAATGCTAAAAAAGTAGAAGAACTTGAAAAAGAATTAAAAGAGGTTAATTCAAAGCTTAATACTATTTCTGCTTTAGCGGGACTGCTTGGAAATGGCGCGCTTTTAGATTATGTTTCGGAAGAATATATGTATCTTATTACAGAGTTTTCTAATAAATATGTTTACGATATTAGTAAGGGTAAATATTTGTTAAAATACGACGGTGAGTTTTATGTATTAGACAATTTTAACGGTGGGATTTCACGCGGAGTTAAAACTTTAAGTGGTGGCGAAAGATTTATTATCTCACTTTCTCTTGCGTTAGGAATATCTCAAAGTATTGCAACAAACAACAATAAAAACTTTAACTTCTTTTTTATTGATGAAGGCTTTGGAAGTTTAAGTGATGGATATGTTGAAAATGTATTGCAAGCGTTTGATACACTTATTAAGTTAAACTTTACTGTAGGATTTGTTTCACATGTAGAGAAAATGCAAAATTACATAAATAACCGCATTATTGTTACAAAGAAAAACAATGATGAGGGAAGTATAATTAAACAATATTACTAAAGGCTAATCATAAATATAAAGCATTGCAAATATAATATTTCATAATAAAAACTATAAAGGTGAATTTATGAAAAAAATCGCAATGCTTTTATTTTTTGTGTGCATTTCGCTAGCCTTTGGTGGATGTACAAGCAATGTTCAAAAAGAGATAAAAAAGGCAAGTAAAAATTTATCTGAATATACAATGCAGATAGAATACAACGATTATGAGCTTAACATAAAGCAAACTATTGATTATAAAAACAATTACGAAAACGAACTTTCTGACCTGTATATGCATGTTTATGTCAATAACTTTGCTGTTGGTGCTGTAAACTCTCCAGTTTCTGTCACTAACAAAAACACTGCATATCCTAATGGAGAAAGTTATGGTACTTTTGAAATACAATCATTACAAGTGAATGGTCAGGATACAGAAGCTGTGTTTTATGGAAAGGATGATGATTTTTTAAAGATTGATTTAACTGAAAGTTTAGCACCAAGTGAAAGAATACAATTGCAGATGGAATATTCTGTAACTATTCCTAATTGTTTGCACCGATTTGGCTATGGAGACAACACAATTAATGTTGCAAACTTTTATCCAATAATGTCGATATATGAAAATGGCGAGTGGGTACTTGACCCATATCATTATAATGGCGACCCATTTTATTCGGAAATGGCAAATTATTACGTAACCCTAACTGCACCAAGCAAGTATGTTGTGGCAAGCACAGGAGAATCAAAAAAGAACGATAATGGAGATACAGCAACCTATAATATAACGGCAAAAGCAGTAAGAGATTTTGCATTTGTTTTAAGTGAAAAATTTGAAGTCGTTAGTGAACAGTATGAGCATACAACTATTAATTACTATTATTATGATGACGAAAATCCTACCAAAAGTTTAAAGGCGGGCGTGGATGCAATTGCAACATTCTCTAATTTGTTTGGTACGTATCCATACACAACTTTTTCTATTGTAAAAACCAATTTTGTACATGGGGGAATGGAGTTTCCAAATTTGGTTTATATCTCGGACAGTGTGACTAATCATGACGATTACATAAACGTTATAATACACGAAACTGCGCATCAGTGGTGGTATGGACTTGTAGGTAGTAACGCCTACAGAAATCCATGGTTAGACGAGGGGTTAACAGATTTTTCTACTGCGTATTTTTATTCATATAACACCGATTACAATGTGAGTTACACGGATGTAATTAAAAACACGACCAATAGTTATGTAACATTTGTGGATATATACACTAAAATTTTGGGAGATGTGGATACTAGCATGAATCGCGCACTTAACGAGTACAATACCGAGCCAGAATATGTTTACATAACATATGTAAAGGGTGCGTTACTTTTTGATAGTTTAAAAGAACTTGTTGGTCAGGAAAAATTTAACAAGGCGCTTAAAAACTATGTGTCAAAAAATAAGTATAGTAATGTTACTCCCGACCATTTAATAGGCGAATTTGAAAAAGTTATGGGGACAGATATGACGGGATGGTTTAATAGCTGGATAAACGGCGAAGTTGTTATAAAGAGTGTGGAATAATTATTGCTTTTGTAGGTAATTAATGCTAAAATATTCCTGCTAAACAAAGGAAAAAATATGAGAGTAGTTACACTTGCATCTTCCTCTAAAGGCAATTGTATTCTTGTTTACACTGAAAGAACTAAAATTTTGGTGGATATTGGTATATGCTTGGAAGATTTGGAAAAAAAACTTAATATTTTGCACATAAACCCGGCGGAAATAAGTGGAGTTTTGAACACACATGAGCATATTGATCACTGCAAGGGAATTGGTGCGTTTATGCGTAAATATGATACTCCACTTTACTGTCACATTGATGGGGTTGGAGCGCTTACGCGTAAGCTGGGCAAGGTTCAAACACACAAAATAATCACCTTTACGGATATTCCGTTTGAGGTTGGCGAGTTTGAAATTAAAGCGTTTAAATTGCCTCACGACGCTTCCTCATGTGTGGGATTTACAATCACATGCGAAACAAAAAAGATTTCCATAGCCACTGACTTTGGGCATGTAACGCCGTCTATAGTGGATAATCTTTTGGAAAGTAGGCTGGTGATTTTAGAGGCCAACCATGACGAGCAGATGCTTTTGGCAAATCCTAAATATTCATATGTGCTTAAAAACCGCATTTTGGGCAGAAACGGACACTTAAGTAACAACCTTTCGGCACGCGTGATAGAAAGGTGTGCGCTTAACAATGTAAAACAGGTGGTATTAGCACATTTAAGTGAGGAAAATAATACTCCTGAACTTTGCTATAATACCATATGCACTTATCTAGAAAGTGTAGGAATAACGGAAGGTGTTAATATAAAAATTGACATTTCACCCGCATCAGAAATTGGAATGATTTTCTATTTAAAATAGTGTATAATAAAATGCAAATAACATAAAATAACCTTGGAAAATAGGTTATTTTTTCTTGGAGGTTTTGTATGAAAAAATTATGCTGTGCGGTGTTATTAGGTAGTTGTTTGCTTGCTGGGTGTAGCGGGGCCAACATTCAAAATAAACACGAAGAGTATCAGCCATTAAACGAGGTATTAATTTCGTCCACAAACTATCCTAGTACGGTAGAATTAGCAGAAAACGTTGCGCCTGCTGTTGTTGGCATTTCCAGCTCGGACTCCTCGGGTGAAAGCGTGGGTTCGGGCGTGTGCGTTGCAAAAGGCGGATATATACTAACGAACTATCATGTAGTAACAAACCCCAATAGCATATCTTTATACCTTTTAAATGGCGACATTGTGCGTGGCAGTTATGTGTGGGGAGATAGTGTGCAAGATGTTGCGATTATAAAAAGCGAGGTAGGATTGCCATACTTGCCTTTAGCACAGTCGGATAATTTAAGTGTGGGCGAGGATGTTGTGGCAGTAGGTACGCCAATTTCTTTAACGCTAAAACATACTTTTACAAAAGGCATAGTAAGCGCATTAAACCGTACGCTTAAGGTAAGTTCGTTAAGCGGGGAAAGTTATATGCAGGACCTTATTCAGCATGACGCATCTATAAACCCCGGCAACAGTGGTGGTCCAATTGTAAACATGCAGGGAGAAGTTGTGGGAATTAACACACTAAAAATTAGCGGGGGCGAAGGAATCGGTTTTGCAGTCCCAACTAAGTCGTTTAGTAGTTTATTAAGCAATGTGGTAGAAAATATTAGCTACAAAACCCCATATTTAGGCGTTTACGGATATGATAGTGAAATAGCCAACTATTACAATTTATCCCAACAAAAAAATGGGGTTTATGTTATTGATATTGCTAAAAATAGCCCACTTAAAAGCGCAGGCATGGTTAGGGGTGATGTTATTACTGGACTAAATGGCGCAGAAATAAAAAACATGCTTGATTTGCGTTATGAGCTTTACAAATTAAAAGAAGGTGATGTAGCTAAAATTGCATATGTTTGCGATGGCAAAAACTACGAAACGGAAATTGTTTTGACAAAAAGAGTTCATTTTTAGCGATAACAGTGCGCAATTTTTAACACAAGGGCACACAAGGAACTTGATTTTGATAAGTCTTTCATATATAATAAATATATGAAGACTTTTTTTAATGACAAAAATTTAAACAAATCAAACAGATATTATTACAACTTGTCCGATTCGAACAGGACCTTTTTTTATGCAATTGCGTGCAGCTTGCTTACATCATTGGTGTTTAGTTTTGCAATTATAATTTTTAGTGGAATATCGGGATTTGAGCTTGAAACTTTAACAAAAGGCAATCAGATTGTTGGGTATTTGCAGGTCATAATTATGCCTGTGGTGTATTTTATGCTATTTTATTTTTACAACAAACGTAACAACGTAAATCCTGTGGCATCATTAGGAATTAAAAATCCTATTGATTGGAAATGCATGTTAATAACTATAGCCATGGCCATTGTTTGTATTGCTAGTTTTGTGCCTTTTATTAATCTTGTTTCAAAACCTTTTGAAATTTGGGGATACGAGGGACAATCATATCCTTTTGAAATGTATAATTGGTGGACTCTTATTTTGGGCATAGTTGGTTATGCGATATTTCCTGCTTTTGCAGAAGAGCTTGTATTCAGAGGAATGATTCAAAAGGGCTACGAAAAAAAGTTTACACCGTTTGTGGCTGTGTTTGTGTCTACACTGGCTTTTTGCTTAATGCACGGAAGCCTACAACAAACCTTTTATCAGCTTATTTTGGGTGTGATATTAGGCGTAATTTACGTGCTTGGAAAAAATATAATTTATCCAATGATATTCCACTTTTTAAATAATACTTTTGTGCTTTTGATAGATTATTTTCAGTGGCCTAAATACATGGATGCAGAATTCTTTAATTACAACACTTTTTGGGGAATTACGCTTCCTATTATAATTGCAATTGTGGGTGCTGGCATAATTGTGGGTTTAGTATTCCTAATGAAAAAGGTCACTAAAAAATCAAACAATAAGGCCGAATTTATTATTGAGGGCGAGAATATAATATTTGAAGAAGACAACAAAAAATACGGTATTAAATCCTTGTTTAAAGCACAAAATCAACATGAATTAATGTATTTTTTAATGGGTTTTGGTGTGGCGATTATTTTATGGATAAATAATACTATAGAGGGCTTTTAGTTAATGTATATAGCAGAACAAAACAAAAAGTCAATATTTAAAACCTACTTAATTTACTTTATTTGTATGACGTGTTTTTGCATTGTTAGGATAGCTAGCGCAAATGGTTGGCTATCGGGCGTTAGCCCTAGGTTGGCAGATGTTATTTCCACACTGGTTATTCAGGTGGGAATTATGTTTGTGTTGCCGTTATGTTTATATTGTGCGTTTATTAAAGTAAAACCAAAAGCAGTTTTTAAAACCTGCAACTATAACAAAATTAATGTACCAACCGTTTTTATATCGTTGGGCTTGGGCGTGATTGTGTTTTTTATAAACATTATTGTGTCATCCCTGTTTAATGGAATAATTGCCTTTACTGGCTATCAAACACCAATTTTCATTGGTGTAACGCAAGAAGTTAGCTATTCATTTTTGTATTTTTTGCTAGATGTTGTGCTTATTGCGGTTTTGCCAGCGCTTTGTGAGGAGTTTTTGCACAGGGGTATTGTGCTGCAGGGCACAAAACATTCGGGCTATGTAAGAGCAATTATTATCAGTTCCATTTTGTTTGGTTTAGTTCATTTTGATATTAATAAGGTATTTTACGCAACGATTTTAGGGTTGCTAATGGGTTTTGTTAGTGTAGTTGCTAAAAATATTTGGGTATCAATCATTATTCACTTTGTTAACAACTTTTTAGCAACATATTTAGATTACGCAAAAATTAACAACTGGTTTGGAAGTAACTTTTATGAAGTTATAAATGAATTGCTTTCTACAAACATGCTAACAATATTTTTAGTATGTTTTGTGGTGTTGGTTATTATTGTGCTGTTGTTTTTCTATCTTGTTATGCATTTATACAAACAAACAATTGTTAGAAAAGTAAACAACGCAATTAATAAAGTTTATGAAAGCGAAAATCTGAATACGCGCAACGAGCCTATTATGGTTGAAACAAATAAAATGATTCAGAGCATGCTTGAGGATAGTACCATGCTTAACTTGAACTATGAAGAAATGAAAAGTCCTATCGACATGGTTATGCCAAAACAAAAAAAACTATACAAAACAACTTATAAAGACAATATCTTCCTTATAGCTAGTTTGTTTATGGGAGGATTGGTTACGCTATTTACATTTATTTGGGGATTTCTATAAGCCCCATTTTTATAAGGAGAAGAAATGAACATTATTGTTGCGTGCGTGGGAACTATAAAAGAGAAATTTTATGCAGATGCAATTAACGAATATTTAAAGCGCCTTACAAAGTTTCATAACGTTAATATCATTGAAGTTAAGGAGGGTAAGATACCTAAAAATCCTTCAGCACAGGATATTGAGCGTGTTAAGGATAGCGAAAGTAAACTATTGCAACAAGTATGCAAAGGCTATGTTGTGTTGTTAGATATTAACGGGCAAAATATTACAAGCGAAGAGTTGAGCCAAAAGATAGAAAAAATTTCGTTAAGCTATTCCACTTTAACATTTGCTATTGGTGGTAGCTATGGTGTTACAAATGCTTTTAAACAAGGTGTGGATTTTAAACTTTCATATTCTAAACAAACATTTCCGCATCAGCTTATGCGAGTAATTTTAATGGAAAGTTTATACCGAAGCGCAACTATTTCGCACAATATAACCTATCACAAATAAAGGAAAATTATATGAAAGAAACATTTATGAAGCAAGCACTAATTGAGGCGAAGAAAGCATATAAGAAGGGTGATATACCAGTAGGCGCGGTTATTGTTAAAAACGGAAAAATATTAGCTAAAGCATATAACAAAAAAAATAAAAAGAAATGTGCAACTTATCATGCAGAGGTTTTGGCAATTCAAAAAGCATGCAAAAAAATAAAAGATTATAGGCTTATAGATTGCGATATTTATGTTACAAAAGAACCATGTCTTATGTGTATGGGTGCAATTATGAGTGCAAGATTAAACGCCGTATACTTTGGTGCATTTGACAAAAAATATGGGGTTGTTAACAAAATTGATGTGTTTAATTTTAATCATAACTGCATTATAGAAGGTGGAATTTGCGAGCAAGAATGTTCAGATTTGCTTTCCCAATTTTTTAAGGAGTTAAGAAAGAAATGATTGATTTGGAAACGCAAAAACAACAAATTAAAACACAACAAAACAGTGTTGCGGTTTTAATTTTAAACGAGGGCAAGGGGTATGTCCTTTTAGGAAAACCCATGATTAATTGGGTGGTTGATGCTGTTAAAAATTACACCTGTGTATGTGCAGAGTATAAGTGTGAAGATGTTGTTCAGTTTAGCAAAACTCATGCTGTGGACTGCACATATTTAGTTGTGCTTTCAGATAAATTACCGCTGTTAACGCCTGAATCTGTAAGCAAACTTATAGACTATTGTGTGTTTAAAAACACAAATGCTTGCAAATTTAGCGGAGGCTATGTTTTTAAGTACGAGTATTTAAAGAGTACTAATAATATTTTTGTTGATAGCGTGTATATTCAGGATGAGGAATGTTTTTATTTGGTGGAAAACAAAAGAATGTGCACGTATGCTAGTGAAGTGCTTCAGAATCGCATTTTTCAAAAGCACATTTCTGCAGGAGTGGATATTATTAGTACAAAAAATGTTGAAATTCAGCCTGATGTAGAAATTGAAGCGGGAGTTACAATCTTTAAAGGGAACACATTAAAGGGTAACACTGTCATTAAAAAAGGTGTTATTTTAAAAGAAAATAACATTATTGAAGATAGTGTTATTGAGGATGATGTTTGTGTTTGTGGAAGCACAATTACAAATTCTAAAGTTGGTGCGGGTAGTTTTATTATGCCGTATTGCAATATAGATAACAGTATAATAGGTAAAAATTGCACTATAAAAAGCGGAACGATGTTAATAAAACAGCGTATAAAAAAAGAAACAGTTAATTAATTTAAAAATAATTAAGTTTTTAACAAAATAGTTATTGGAGATACTTATGATAGTTATATTTGGACTTGGAAACCCAGAAAAAAAATACGAGAAAACATATCATAACACAGGATTTAATGTGCTGGATGTTTTTGCGGACAAGCATGGTTTGCAATTTACTAAAACTAAATATAATGGCATGATGGCTAGTGGTGTTGTTGAGGGCGAGAAAGTTATGCTAATAAAGCCGCTAACTTATATGAATTTAAGCGGAGAGAGTGTGCGTCAGGCAGTTAAAGCATTAAAGCTTCCACTTAACAAATTGTTGGTTGTATATGATGATGTTGATTTGCCGGTTGGTGCGTTAAGGCTTCGTAAAGCGGGCAGTGCTGGCACGCACAATGGAATGCGTAATATTGTTGAAAATCTTGGTAGCACTGATTTTCCGCGTTTGCGTGTTGGCATTGGCAAGGATAAGCAAATTCCGCTTGTAAACTATGTGTTGAGTATATATAGTGATGAAAACAGACAGTTATTTTATTCAACAACTTTCCCAAAAGCGTGTCGTATTATTGATGAGTTTATTAAAAATAAGGGCGACTGCGAGAGAATAAATATTGGTGAAATTAACAAATGATTGAAAGGCTTATAAATCCTAATGGTGTTTTGCAAACACTGCTAAACTCAATAGAAAACTCTGAAAAAATTAGCGTTTTTGGTTGTGGTATGGGCGAAAAACTTACTATCTTAAAGGAATGTGGTAAGTTTATTCTTTTTTTGTGTGAAGATACTAAACACGGCTTGGAAGCAAAGGAAAAGTTTGAAAGTATTAACCTTAAATGCGAAATTTTGGATGAGGGTGATGATTATCTGTCGTTGTTTTCAAACAATAATAAGGTGCTAGATATTTTAAGACGAGTTTTAACACAAGAGTTAGATGTTTTGGTTATTACTCCCGCTGTTTTAATGCGGAATTTGCCACAGATTGAGTATGTTATCAACTCTAAATTTGTGCTTAACGTAAATGAAAGGCTGGATATCGAGAGTTTTATTTCTTCTTTATTAAAAATAGGATTTAACCGCAAAGAATATATAGAAAAAGAGGGTGAATTTTCCGTAAGAGGAGATGTGGTTGACTTATTTTACAACTCTGAAGAGTATTATCGCATCATGTTCGATTTTGACGTATGTGGAAAAATAAAAAAATGCGACACAAATACAAAACTGCCTTTTAATGAGCAACAAAGCTTAACAATTTATTCTAAAAACTATTTACAAATTAATGAAGATGCATTAAGGGATTATATTAACAAAAACAAAGGCGAGTATGTACAACTTTTAATTGAAAGAGAACAGGATAAGCATAACCTTATGTTGTTTAGCCAGTTCGCAAACAACTTAAATGAAAGCATTTTTAGCTACTTGCCTGAAGATAGCGTGATTGCTATTGATGATAGCAAATCGGTGTATAATGCTATAGATAAATTTGTTGATGATTTTAATAATCAATTAAACAGCCTTGTAAAGGATGGTAAACTTGATAAAAGTTTTAAGCATAATTTACTTAAAAAACAAATAAATTTTCCTAAACTGCCCGTTGTTACATTTCAATTTATAACCAACGCAAATAGGTTTTATAACCCGCAAAAGATTTTTAATATTGCATCTTCGCCTTGCATCTCGTTTACGCGTAGCACTCAATCTTTAGTGCAGGATATTATGTTAACATCTAGGGAAGAAAGCACGATTGTTGTGTACGCAAAAACCAATGAAGGCTGTCAAAAAATATCCCGTTTGTTTGATATGAATAGAATTGTATATAACATTTCAAACACGCTATTAACCTTACAAAGGGGTACTATTAACCTTGTACCAAAAGAGTATGGCATTAGCGCCAGGTTTAATGAAGAGGGCTTATTTATTTACGGAAGTGACGATATTTTTATTAAACCTAAAAAGGTTAAGGAAATTGAAACAGATACTATTAGTACTGGTTTTTTGCCAGAAACTAATGATTATGTGGTTCATAACATATATGGTATTGGCAAATACTTGGGTATAAAGTGTTTGGATTTGAAAGGTGGCAAAAGAGATTATTTTGTTATTGAATATAAAAACAACGATATATTATATTTGCCTGTAGAAAACATTTCGTCAATATCAAAGTATGTTGGAAGCGATAAAACGCCGGCCTTAAATAAATTGGGCGGAAGTGACTTTATAAAAACAAAAGAGCGCGTTAAAAGCCGAATTAAAGAAAGTGCAATTAATCTTGTTAAGCTATATGCAGAACGACAAAACATGAAGGGTTTTGTGTATCCTAAAGATGATGAAATAATGTACGAATTTGAAAAGAGCTTTGGCTACAATGAAACCGCCGACCAGTTAAAGGCAATTGCGGAAGTAAAGCAGGATATGGAATCGGGTAAGCTTATGGATAGGTTAATTTGTGGAGATGTGGGATTTGGCAAAACCGAGGTTGCTTTGCGCTGTGCTTTTAAAACAATTATGGCGGGTAAACAAGTTGCTTTCATGTGCCCAACTACAATTTTAAGTCAACAGCATTACAACACATGTTTAATTAGGCTAAAAAATTTTGGAATTAATATTGAGGTGCTAAACCGCTTTAAAACACCAAAAGAGTGCGAGCAAATTTTTGAAAAAGTAAAAAGTGGTGAGGTTGATATTGTAGTTGGCACGCATAAGCTGTTAAACAAAAATCTTATATTTAAAAACCTTGGACTTTTAATTTTGGATGAGGAACAAAAGTTTGGGGTAGAGGCAAAGGAAAGTATTAAGGATATTAAGAAAAGTGTTAACGTTTTGACCTTAAGCGCAACGCCTATCCCGCGTACAATGCATTTATCGTTGATTGGTGTAAGAGATATCAGCGTTATTGAAACCCCACCTACATCTCGTATTCCTATACATGTTTCGGTGATGGAATATGATAATAGCATAATTGAAAATGGGGTCAAGCGCGAACTAGGTCGTGGCGGGCAAATTCTTATTATTTACAATAAGGTTGAAAGCATATACTCATTTGCGTCAAAAGTAAAGGCGCTTGTGGGGGATGATGTTGTAATTGATGTTGCACACGGACAAATGGAAGAGAAAATGCTAGAAAATGCCATCTATAAATTATACAATGGAGAAACACAGGTGCTAATTTCTACCACATTAATTGAAAATGGTGTGGACTTGCCTAATGCCAACACACTAATTGTTATTGATTCGGACATGTTGGGCTTGTCGCAGTTATATCAGTTAAAGGGCAGAATAGGCAGAGGTGATAGACAGGCTTATGCATACTTTACTTACAATGGAGCAAAACTACTTAACGAAACAGCATACAAGCGTTTGCAAGCAATTTCGCAATATACTGCGATGGGCAGCGGCTTTAAAATTGCCTTGCGTGACCTAGAAATTCGTGGTGGCGGAAATGTACTTGGGGTTGAACAAAGCGGACATATGGAAAAGGTGGGCTATGCACTTTATTTGCAGTTGTTAAACGAAGCTATTGCCGAAATTAAGGGAAAAGAACAAAAACAAATTAGTGATGTTAAAATAGAAACATCAATTTCTGCCTTTATTCCTAATACTTTTGTAAGCGCATACAACAGTAGAATTTCGCTATATTTAAAAATTTCTAAAATTAACAGTGTGCAAAAACTTAAGCAAACTCTTGCTGAACTTATAGAAATATATGGTGACATTCCTGAAGAAGTAGAAAATCTTTGCAAAGTATCCTTAATAAGGGAACTGGCCAGCCATATGCTTGCTAGCAAGGTGGATATAACACAATCTCATGCCAAAATATATTTTGCTGGCGTGGATAAAATGAATGCTGACATAATGAGTGCATTAGAAAATTTTAGTGATTACGCAGTATCAAATTTTGATAATTCGCCAATAATTTCATTGACACTAAAAGACAAAGAAAATATTTTGGACTTGTTGATTAGTTTCTTACAATTATGCGTAGAAAGTGTTCAGCAAAAACAGTGACAACTAAATGTTAAACTTTTGCCGTATATTTCTTGCTAAAATTTTGATAAACTTGTATAATATCATAGACTTAACTAATAATGGAGAGATACTGTGAAAAAATTTTTAACAATACTATGCTCTTTGGTACTTTGTATTGTAACCCTAACGGGCTGTAACCTAGTGGAGCTTGATAAAGAAAAGTATTATAACCAAATTGTGGCCTCAATTACTGCCGAAAACAAGGCGTATGAAAGAGAATATACTAAAAAAGAACTTATTGAGGCTTTTTATAACTACACCTATCAAAGTGTTTCAAACGGAAACATGACTGCGGAAGAGGGCGTTATGAGCGCACTTGAAAGCATGTATGAACGCGGTTTGTTAATTGCTGGCATAAAAGAACAATATGTTAAAACCGGATTGATTTCGTTTACAGAAGAGCACGAAAAACAAATTAGGAACGAAGCATTTGAGTATATGCAAACTCAAATTTACAATTTTGAGGATGAAATTCGCGAAGAAAAGGGAATTTCGACTGGTGGTGACGAAAGTTTAACTGAGGAAGAAGTGGAAGAAACTTTGCGTGCTGAATACAATGTTTACGAGCCTACAATTGTTTTAAGTGCAGATACAAATACCGCTGTTAGGAATGAAGATTTGCAAGAGAATATTGTTTTGGGTTATGATGTTCCACAACATTTTGTACAAAAGATTACAGACGAAGAGATTTCTAGTGAAGCATATGTTAGATATGTAAATAGCCTACAAGTTACCGCAAAAGCAGAAGGCAGAAAAACCTCTGAAAAAGATGTAATAGAATATGAAGAGCAACGCTTGATTAGATTGTTAGAAGAAAACAAATATTTGGAGCTTTTTGAAGAGTATTTAAAAAATAATAACATTTACAATTTTGTTGCTGGCGAAAACGGTGCAAGCGATGTTTATGTTGTTAAAGATAGTGTTAATAACGAAGTTTTGGATTATTATAAAAGCCAATATATAGCGCAGAAAAATCAATATGAACACAATCTTTCTGCTTATAGGTCGGCAATGAATAGCGATGCAAGCAAGGTTTACTATCATCCAAATTCTGGTCAGGAATTTATGTATGTAAGTCATATTTTATTAAAGTTTAGCGACACTCAATCTAAAAAAGTGGAGCAATTAAAAAGTAAATTAGAAAAACATCAAATTTCGCAAGAAAGTTATGATGCACAAGTTAAAGCAATAGCAAACAACATCCAGGTTGTTTACGAAAAGAATGGAAAAACATTAACATCAAACGCTGCAAGTGTTTATAAAACTGTGGTGGATTATGTTAATACTTACGGCGGAAATGATCCAGTAAGGCGTGCTCAAAAGTTTAACGACATGATTTATATGTTTAATGATGATGAGGGCATAATGAATAAGGATTTTGCGTATGTTGTTAACCTTAAAACCGAGGTAAATGGTGTGGAAATTAAGGACAACATGGTTAAGGCCTTTGCAGATGCGTCTAGAGAACTTGCAACCAACCCAGATAAGGGTGTTGGTAGTTTAAGCGAAATGGTTATTAGCGAGTACGGAGTGCATATTATATTCCATGCAGGAATTGTGGAGAATCTTGTTGATAACATAAATGAACTTTCTTATCAGGCATTATTTAATCGCACTACCCAACTAAGTAGCAACAAAACTCTTTACAACTTTGTTTACGATTCCTTAACTTTTAACGATTATCAAACTCGAACAACCGATCTTGTGGAACAAATCTGGGGCGAAGTTACGTTGAATTTATATAAAAATGCTTATAAAGATTTGTATAAATAAACTAAAGTAATAAAAACATAATGATTTTTCATTATGTTTTTTTTTATTTTTCAAATTATCTTTGACTTAAATTTTTTATAATGTTATATTAAAATATATTAGGTTATATTATGTCCAAAAAAGGTAATTTACAACTTAATAAGCAGTTATCGCAAAAAGATGACGCGTCCAATAACAAAACTTTTGCTGAAAAGTCCTTTGCTAAAATGGAGGACGAGTTTGTTGTGTATCGAGCTGAAGACGAGGTTCAATTAACCGAAAAGGAAAAAGAGTTAAGTGAAAAAATATTAAGCGATTCTACCGAAAAGGTTATGGAGAACCGCTCGAGCAAGGGCAAAATTTTTAACATATGTTGCTTTGCATTAAGCGTTATCATTCTTGTTGTTACCCTGTTATATCAAAGTAACAAGTTTGGTGTTCACGATATCAACAAGTCACTTTTTGACGGAATTAGGGTTAGATATTTGTTTTATATAATGGGCGCATTTTTGCTTATTATGCTGTTCGACTCTTTAAAAACGCATGTGCTTTTGTATAAATCAACAAAAATTCATCGCCCATTTTTAAGTTACAAATCCACTGCAATTTGCAGATACTACGATTGTGTTACGCCATTTTCGTTTGGGGGACAACCATTTCAAGTATTCTATTTAAATAGCAGAGGTGTTAAGGCGGGCATTGCATCTAGTGTGCCACTTGCTAAATACATGTTCTCTCAAGTTGCATTTTGTATTATTTCGCTAGTTATGTTATGTATTGGTCACTCATATTACGGAAGTAGCAGCGGAGTTGTTATAACGTTTTCAATTATAAGTTTAATATTGTGCTTTTTGTTTTTATTTGGAATAATGTTTATTTCTATGAGCAAAAAGCTAGCCCCTAGAATTTTTATGGGAATTATTAACTTTTTAGGTAAAATAAAACTGGTTAAAAACCCTCGCGTTACTTTTACTAAAACCATGCGCACTATGTTAGAGTATCAGCGCAGCATAAAATTTTATATAAAAAGTTTTTGGACAACTTTTATTATCACTATTTTAAGTGTTGGAATGATTGTATTAAAGGGTTGTATTCCTTACTTTATATATTTACTTTTAACCCCGGGTCAGGCGGAAGCAACCTTTATTGTTATTTTTAGCAAGTTTATTATATGTGAACTTGCAACAATGTTTATTCCTTTGCCAGGTGGTTCGGGTATGGCCGAAATTTCGTTTACAGCATTGTTCGCAAGCTTGTTTACCGGCGGAAATGAGGGGTTCTTGTTTTGGGCTGTACTTGTATATAGAATATCATCCTATTACATCTATCTTTTCCAAGGTGTTGTTATATCCTTGTATGATATTTGCGTAGGGGACAAACGAAACGAAAAATTTAAAAACGGAAAGTTAATTGAAATGCAACTTAAGGCAAAAGCAAAGCGAAATAAGTCATTTTAAAACGGCACGCTTCGGTTAAGTCGGTCGTAAAGTATTTCGCTGTCAAACATATCTAAAAAATCTATGCGGTTATTTCGTAAAGTATCACCGCATATTTTTTTTGTGCTAAAAATCCTGCCCTTAGGGAAAAGTGGACTACTAAATTCACCCTTGCTCATATCGCTATTTAAAATATATTTAAAATCGCTATTATATAATAATTCACTTTTATAATCAAATTCGGATTGGTTGTTAATGTTATCGTGTAAATAGTAAAAGGGGGTTGCTGGCAATAGTGGTTTTACATTAGTAAGCCATTTATTTAAAGACGAAGCAAACTCTAAATTGGTGCTATTACATCCTTCACCTATATAAGAGGTTGCACAAAACTCCCAGCCTTCATTTGTTAAATACTCAAGCACTTCGGCACATTTTTTAATTTGAAATTTGCTATTAGCGTTTGATTTTTGTGTTTTATAGCCAAATATGCCTTTGTTGCCGGTTATTATAATTGTTCCTTTGGCGCCCTTATATGAAAAGTCGGGATGACTGGAAATAAAGTCCTCTAAAATCGTAACAAACTCCTTATCATAGTTTATTCGTTTATTTATCGAGCGCTTGGATGTGTATGAAGCGATTTTGTTGTTTCGTTCAATAATAAGTTTGTTGACCTCTCCCACCTGACCATATGTTACATTATGTATAGCCAATACTACGGGCTTTTTCCCAGCGGGCAGTTGTAAGCGTTGTGGCTGTACAACATCGCTTAATTTAACTGCTATGTAATTGCTTATATACAACGATTTTAATATTTTCAAAAACTCTGTTGGGGTTATGTAGCTTTCGTCCAAGGTGGTAGAGTTACGTTCGTTATTTAAGACTGATGGGTATGAAAGTATGCCATTAAAAACTAATATTTCCACATCAGTAGCACAAAACGTATTTTTTATTATGGATATATTTCCAACAAAAAATATCAAAAATATTAAGCAAATTATAAAATTTCTTATCTTATTTTTTTTCATATTTTATTATGTGAAAGAGTGTAGATTTTTATACAAAGCACGCATTTGTGTTATGTTGTCATCATATTTTGACAATATATTATATGTTAATGACAATATCTTATGGTTTTTATCGAAAGTTATAAAAGCGTAAAAATAGTCAATTATCATTTAGGTGGTAAAATGAAAAAGATAATTCCGTTAATTTTTGCTATTATAATTTTCAATATTGCGTTTGTCCATAATAACATACAGCTAAAAGATTATGCAATAAGCTATATTGTTACACTAAATGGAGCGTGTGATGATATAAACTACGAAGTAATAAATAATGGCGCTTTGTGTCACATTTCTACAAGTGCAAAAAATTATAACCACATTCAAGAAAATTATGGAAGCAGTATACTTTCCGAGACTTTTGTTTTTGAAGTAAAAGATTTAGAAAATATCTTAAATAGCTTAAAGTTTGAAGAATATAAATGTTATATGGTTGATGATATTAAGGTTATTGAGGGCTATAGTAACTTTTTAAAAAAATATATTATTAAATATAACTGTAAGTTTAATTTACAAATTGCAATTTCAGATGAGGTGAAAATTGGATATCCATATATTGCAGAGGGATTTTGAAAAAAATGCGTATAAAAGCGTTAAAACGCGTCAATGATTACATAAAGAGGAGGATAAATAATGAGAAACGAAAAATTACTTAACCTACTAAAGAAATATGGATATTTAGCTTTATTATCTATAGGAGTTTTGGCATTAGTGCTTGTTATTGCAATAACCTCTGCCACAAAAAAGCCAGAAGAAAATGTGCCTGTTTCAAATCAAACAATAACATTTGGCATGCCTATTTTAGATGCCACTGTTAGCAAAAGTTTTAGTGACCAAAAGTTGCAATATAACAAAACTTTAAATCAATTTGAAGCACATTTGGGTATGGACTTCCAGGCAGTTGCTAATAGCAATGTGTATGCTGTATTGGATGGAACTGTTGCTGAAATTTACAACGATTATCTTGAAGGCACAGTAATGGTTATTGCGCACGATAACAACCTAAAAAGTGTTTATGGCTCGCTTGATAGTAATATTGACTTAAAAGTAGGTGATATTGTCAAAAAGGGTGATGTTATTGGCAAGATTGGGACATCTGCAGCAGGCGAACTAAATGAGGGCAATCATTTGCACTTTGAACTGCTTGATAATGATAAAGAAGTAGACCCTGCTGGTTATTTAAATATTTCGGATAAATAATTGGAGATAATTTTTACAAATCGCTGAAATTGCTTTACAATTTGTTGCAAAAAAAATATAATCAATGTAACAAATTGATTGGAGGAAGAACAGTGTTTGAAAAAATTAAAGGTTTGCTAGTAGAGCAACTAAATGTTAAACCAGATAAGGTTCAACTTGAAAGTAAAATTATAGAAGATTTAGGTGCAGACTCGCTTGATGTTGTTGAGTTGTTAATGACTTTGGAAGATGAGTTTGGTGTTGTTGTTTCTGATGAAGAAGCAGTTAATTTAAAAACCGTTAAAGATATAATCAAAGTTGTTGAGAATAAACAAAAATAGTTTGCAAAACTAAACACTCACATAAGGTGAGTGTTTTTTTATTGTATTACAAAAACTGTCATAATTTTACATTTTTCGCCATATAGATTTATAAAAATGTATGGAGGAGAGTGTGGTTAAAGTTTATAGCAGAGCAAGCGAGCTTGCCGAGTATATTTTAGAGAACTCGTCTACTATAAGAAAAACAGCCAAAGTTTTTGGGATAAGTAAAAGTACGGTGCATAACGACCTTTCTAAAAAACTGCAATTTGTGGATTACGATTTGTATTTAAAGGTGCAGGCACTTCTTGATAAAAATTACAGCGAGCGCCATTTAAGGGGCGGCGAGGCAACAAAACAAAAATATTTGAATCAACGCAAAAAACAAGCGAAAAAACAACGCTAATGCAACTTACTTTTTAAACTAGTGAAATATTAACAAAAACACAGGCTAAGAAGACTTGTGTTTTTGTTATATACTCAATCTAATTTAGTTCCACATTTTTCACAATAATCGTTTTTATGGTTGTTAATATGTTTACAATTTGGGCATTCTTTTCTTACCCTTGTTCCACATTTAAAACAAAAATTCATTTCTGGGTTAATGCTTTCACCACATTTTGGGCAATTATTTCCTACTGTCTCATTAATTAAATTTGTTGTGTAGCCAGTTATGACAATATTAAAACCAAGAGATGCAATCATAGAACCGATTCCACCAACTATCCCACAAGGTATAAATAGCAGAAAAGGAACCATTATTCTAGCAGAAAAACCATTTGGCCCCATAGCGTCAAACCCTGCTGTTGCGAACAATGCAAAACAAATAAACATGCCTAAAAAACCGCCAATAGCCAAAGGCAATCCTATTGCTAATAATTTTTTTCTTAGTTTTTTCGCTTTTTCGCAGTTGGCAACATTTTTAACATCCGCATTTAATGATTTAATTGTTTCTTGTAAATTTTTAAACATAATTTTTTCCTTTTTTTTTGTTAATTTTAAAAAATAAGTGTAGTGTATAATTTATTTATCTAAAGTTAAATTTTAAGGTTTTTATAAATGTCTTTTAGGTGTGTATTAATTTATATATGTGATGTTGCTTTGCTAGCTAAACACACGATTGTAAACTAAATTAAAACGTACAAAAAACATAATTATAGGCAGAGTATAACGCATCTTTGATTTTGCGATATTAAATTTGCAAGTTTCAATCTGCTTAAACAAAAATGTCTTGTTTTTATTTGCTTGTTTTTTTATCGTCGTGCATGGCTGGCATTAAGTTGTTGCGTTCAGGATGGGTTAAAGCACTAAAAATTCGGTCTTGTGCAAAAGGAATTTCTTTTTGAATAAATTTTATAACATCCTTAACATATTCGCGTTGAGTATGTTTATCTGCGGGGCAATTGCTTTTTACAATTGGCAATTTTTTGCTGGCGGCTATTATAACTTTTTCATCACATAAAATAAGTGGGCGAATAACTGTAATTCCCGTGCGGTCCAAATATGAAACGGGTGAAAAGGTGCTTAATCTTCCTTCGTAAAACAATGACAACAAAAAGGTGTGAATAAGGTCGTCAGCGGAATGGCCAAGTGCCAGCTTGTTACAGCCAAGTTTAATGGCGGTGGTGTTTAGCATGCCTCGGCGTAGTTTGCTACAAAGAGAACAAGGGTTTTTTTCCTGCCTTTGTTCAAAAACAATATTATATATATCTGACGGAATTACGTGATATTCAATATTTTCCTGCTTACAAAACGCCTTAACCTCGTTAAAACCATCGTTATTAAACATATCAATAGTTATGCCTACTACCTCAAAATTTTGTGGTGAAAAACGAGAATATTCCTTAAGTGCTTTTAACAAAACCATGCTGTCTTTTCCGCCTGAAACGCCCACTGCAATTCGGTCACCATCATTAATCATATTATAGGCGTCTACACCTCGTCTTAAAAAAGATAAAACCTTTTGCATAAATTCTCCTTTAGTTTAAGGCATATTATATCAAATAAAAAGCAATTCGTAAATACAATTTTAATTGATATTTGGCATTTTATCCTAAAAGGCTGTGCAACAAGATAAGAAAAAGTTTTGGTGCTATAATATAATTATATATTATATTTATTTGACAAAAAAAATTTATGTTAATATAATTTTTGTAGTATATATAAATATTGTTGCAACTTTATTGTAGTTTGCTAACATAATAAGTTGCATTTTACAAATAATATAAAATGAAAAATGGGGAACAAAAGACAATGAAAAAAATAGGCGTGGTTTTAACTTTAATTTTAACATCAATTTTAGGCTTGGTGGCGTGTAACGACCCTTATAAAAATATGTCTCTTTCGTTGTTCTCTTATGATGCAGATTTATCACAAGAAGTAACTTTGACTTTAGAAGAAGACGAAAACGGAAATGTTGTTTCTAACGAAATTAAGGTTAGTGCTCAGATTAGCGGAGCGGGAAAAAATATTAGCAAGGAATTAATAATCCCTAATAGCACTATGCATAACGGCATAGTTGAAATTAAAGACGTTAAATTTGACGGCAAAAACACAACAACATTTACACTTGTTGGAATAAAGGTTGATAAAACTACTTTGGAATTTAAAGCCGAAGGTGATATTACAAAGCGAATTACTGTTAATGTTGAATACGGCATTAAACAAATGTATTTTAAAAACAACATTATCCCTGCAATTCAAGAAGGTAAAAGTTATAACCTAAATCAAAACACTCGCTCGCTTATTACTTTTATGCCAGAACAAACCACACAGGACAAGGTTAAGTTTGAAATTGTACATTCGGACGAATCTATTGAACCAAATACATACGCTTACATTGAAGATGGCTACATATACACTGTGGCAAATGCCGTTTATCCGCAATATGAAAATGGGGTTAAGTACATAACTTTGCGTGCAACTTCCACGGTTAAAAGCACAATATACAGCGAAATAGATATTCCGATTGTTTCGGTTACTAAGAACTTTTCTGTGGTTTCTAGCACAGATGTTGCTGGGTTGGAATTTGTAGATTTAACCCAAAACGCAAACGGAGCATATGAGATGATTATGGCCCCTGCACTTTCGTCTGCGGGCGATCAAAGTGGCCAGTATTTTGTTGGAAACAGACAAATAAGTATTCAGATTGGCGAAAATAAAGTTGAACACGATAAGTATATTATTACTTGCAATAACGAAAATGCTGAATATTTGGAAGTAACGCCTGTTTCAAGTGTAACCGGAAATGTTGGTGGATATAGATCGGATTTTGCTAATTATTTAATAACCGCTAAAAAAGAAATGCCAACTACTAAGCCTTTAAAATTATCCTTTACAGTTGAATATGTGGGCAGTACTCAAGAAAATGGCGGTAATGCGGATAAATTTTTTGGCTTATTTACACAAACTATTAATTTTGAAATAACAATAACATCTGTGCCAACTGCACAAAATATTACGATAAACGATAGCACAGCAGATGATGTTACGCTAAATGTTTATGATGTATATAAAGGCAGTGAGGGCACATACCTAAAGATATGTAATCAGTTTACTGCAGTTAAGCTTACTTTTTCACTTAAATACGAGGCGGATGGTTATAACGCTGGTTTAGGCAAAGATACCCTTTCGGTTTATAGCAACGGCACATTTATAACAGACGAGAACCATGTGTTCAACAACGGAGATGTGATATATTTAAAGCACAACTATCCAATTTTAAATTCTGATTACAAGCCATATCTTTTGGTTACCTTTAGCTATTCGTTTAAGCCTGCATCAGCACAGGAAGGTTCGTATAAGGTTTACAATGTTACCAAGACGATCAACCTTAACTTTTCTGAAAGTGTGGATGCAATTGAGCTTAACAATATTGCCTTAGATATTACAAGTTCGGAATATATAAATTTAGTTGTTTTCCCGCAAGAAATTGTTGCGGAAGAATATGTGCGCTCAATTACCTCTTCAAATAGTAAATTTTATGAAATTGCATACGATAAAAACATTGTTAAAATAAGGGCTAACCAAAATCAACTTTGTGGCAAAGCAACAGGTTTTGCAATTGCAACCGTAAATGGCATTGTGTCAAATTTGGTTACAGTGGAGGCTTATTTGCCAACGTTATATTCAACAACGTCACCACTTCAAATGCAAGTTAGTGGGGCAGAGGGCTCTATATTCTACATGGGCGCAGATGATTCGTTTTCGGACCAAAGTGGTTATGTTGTGCAAAAAATTAATGTTAATGGCTTGGAATATGATGTTAATACCATTTCGGTATTGGCCTTAAAAACTAATAGTGATATTTCATTTAATATTTATCACCTGATGATTGTAAACAACAATCTTGTTTCGGTTTTGCCTAACTACGAGGTTACAATTACAGGAACACAGAGTAATGTTCTTACATGGAATCAGGAATCAGGCACGCTTTCTACTTACGGCACCGCAGGAATGTATCCTATTACTGTTAACCTAACCGCTCGCACAGATAATGGTAGCGGAACAGTTTCTACTATAAATATAGAAAGAACAATTAATGTTTACATTTTTGAAGAAGTTACTTCGGCAATACTAAAAACCGCTTATAAAGAGGTTTACATACAAAACTCTATTAATGTGCTAGAGCAGGAGGCTGATGCAGATAAGTTTGACTTAGAGTTTGTTACTTCAGGGCTAAACGGGCTTGTGCAATACGCGGATAGAGCAAGGTTATTTGGAAATGTTTCCTATAGCACCAAAATAACCGAGCGTGTTATTAAGACCTATGTAATTGATGGAGTAGCAGTTCCTGTTACAACTTCTGATATTGTTTTAGCTGGTTTACACTCTGAACTTAATGAACAGCAAGAGGTTGTTAACGAGTATGTGCGCTTGATGGCAACACTTAACTCAATAACCAGTTTTAGTGATGGAACATATCGCGATGCATTAAGTAAAAAGTTTGAGAACATTAAAAATGCATACGGATATTCTGATGAGGAGCTTTGGGCAGATTTGCTGGGTCAAGGATATGTTGTAAATGGATACGCAATCTTTGCGCAGTTTAACAACATTATAGAGCGTCCTTTTAGTATTAATGTTAAGTATGCAGAAAAAGTAAAGCGTATTGTAACTAATATTGACACCCATATAGGGATGAACTATGAGTATAAAAACGGTGAGTTTAGTCAGCCACAAACAATAAACTATTCTGTATTCCCAAGTTCGGCTGTAAACAAAG
Source organism: uncultured Christensenella sp. (assembly GCA_964564685.1). Classification (GTDB taxonomy): domain Bacteria; phylum Bacillota; class Clostridia; order Christensenellales; family UBA1242; genus UBA11490. Next base: position 91,561 of record CAZMBC010000001.1, on the reverse strand, counting down.
ATATTTTAATATTTGTTGCAAAATATAACGAAGATAATACATATTCTTACATTCACGCAAGTGTAAATGGCAAGTGCTTGGTGTGTGATTGCCTGTTTAAAGAATTTGGTGTATGCAGTCTACATGACCATGACAACGAGGGAGATTGTACAAGTAAACACCTTGAAATTAGTGTTAATAACGGAAAAATAACCTTTAATGTTAAAGATACTTCACTTATAGGCAAGCTGCGCGTACAATTATTACCAATGGATAGTTTTGTGGCAACCTATCAATATGATGAGAATGGAGAAAACCGTAGACTATACAAAGTAGAAAATATTTCTAAAATATTAGACAGCCGCCAATGCATTTTTGACATATATGTTAATAATGGAAGCCTAGCTGCTCCTTTCCAAATTCGCCAAGCAAGCGATTTTGTTACTATGCTAAATGACATTTGCAGCGGCAGGGATGGATTTAACGCATTCAACTATGTTCAGGTTAATGATATTAACTTATCGGGCGTTGACCTTTCTAGATATTATGACGGCGTGTATGAAGGCACTTATAAGGGTGTATTTATTGATGCCGGCAACAATTACAAGTATACACGAATTTTAGGTGTTAATCTTACAGGCAGTGGTGCAAATATGGGATTGTTTGCAACCTTAAAAGGCACACTGCAATATGTTAATGTAGAGTTAGCAACTGTTTGTGCAACTGGCTTAACAGCAAACTCAAATATTGGTGTTTTGGCGGGTACAGTTTACGGAGGAAACATAATTAACTGCCGTGTAACTAGCCAATCTATTGAAGTTTCAGGCGCAAGTGAAGGCTTGGAATTAAGTGTGGGCGGAATGGTTGGCGTAGCATCTAACGCACAAATTAGCGGATACTATTCATATGTCTCAACAAACACCAATAATGGAAATAAAAACAGCGCGGTTGCAATTAAACTTTCCGCAATGGATGCAACAACTAAAATATCTGCGGGTGGCATTGCGGGAATGATAACCCAAACTGACATTGCTAACTTGTGTGCTGTTCCTAATATTTTCTTTGACGCCTCTTCTGCAGTTTGCAACGCAACATCATCAATGGGCGGACTTGTGGGCTGGGCCTACAATAGCGCAATTAACAATGCAGAGGTTAACCCAGCATTAAGTGGTCAGTATAACGTTGGTGGTATTGTGGGTTATTCAGAAGGATTAAACCTTAATAGGGCTAGCGTTGTTATGACTTATAACAACAACATGAAAAATGTTATTTCGGGCAGAAATTATGTTGGTGGACTTGTTGGCCATATTGCAGGAAATGCAGGCACTATTTCATACTCATATTTACAAAGCCTAGCTTCGCTTGCTATTGGTGCAGAAAGCCAGTATTTGGGAAGTGTTGTTTTAATTAATGGAAACGAAACTGAAGATACTTTTGTTGGTGGATTATTTGGAAAAGGCGATGGAAGCATTGTTGTTAATAGTTCAATGTTCTATGGCGACATTACCTCATATGATATAAACGAAAGCAACAGCAATTCTTATGTAAATGGCATTGGATATATTGATAATCAAATAACTTTAAACGATGTAATTGTGTATGGCAGAATTAATACTGCCCAAAACAGCAATACAAATACTTTAAACCCATACTTTGCGCTTGTTAACGGCACAAGAGAGGGAAATGTAGAAGAGTATAACAATGCAATACTTAATAACGGCTATGTTTATGTAAATAATGAGTTTGCACGCTTTACTACTGGTAGCAGTATTGAATTGGGTGAATTGCCTGCAAACTTTGACTTAACTGACTTTGCGTATACCAACGGCATTTTAGCAAACAACCAGCCAAATGCAGATGGTGAATTTTTAGATACGCTTAACAATGTTATGTTTACAAAACAGGATGAAAGCGTTACGCAAGTTGCTAAATGGTTTATAAATAACAACATAAACAATAATTTGCCTGTACTTATTGTTTACGACGAAATGTTGCAAAACTTCCAAGCGTTGTTTTGTTCAATTGCTTCAATTGATGCGGTTGTACTTGAATTTCAAAAAAGTGAAAGCATAGAAGTTGATTCACAAGGTCATATTAAAGTAAGCGATACCGATTTGATTTTGTTCTACAATCAGCCACTAACGAGTAGCAACGCCAATAACGATATAATTAACAAATACTCCTTGCGCATGGAAGTAAACAAAGATAATGATGTAATTGAAGTATCTTTTAGTGCGGTTGATTTGTTTGGCGAAAATGAAAACGGCATTGTTGATATAAATGCGTTAAAGGATTATCGCATTTACTTTTCTTCAAACATTTTAACCTATGACCAGGCAAACAATATTTTAACAACCAATGGCCTGGGAACAGCAACCCTTACATTTGAAAACATTTATGACGAAAGCAATGTTATAACTATTAATATTCAAATAATAAATGGATTTACCGATTTTGTAGTAACTGACTTGGCAGATTCTGTTATTGATAACGAAACCAACTTCATAACTGTTGCGGTGGATAATGCAAGCAGTTATAAGGCGGTATATAAAAATGTAATAAATAATCTTGAATACAAACCTTATTCGGGTGGTTATAAAGTGATATTTGAAAAAGATAGCAGCTCAGATGATAGGGATGTTAAATTCCTCTTTAATGGAGAAAGGATTGATAATGATAACAACTCATTTGGAAAGGAATTTTTTACACAAAACTCTAGCATTGACCTAGTTGGCGTATCAGCTGGCTCGGTTGTTATGACAATAACACCATATGTTTTGTATGGTGACGAAAAAATTTATCAAGAAGCTCTTGAAAAAGAATATAGACTTTCCGTAAATGATAAGGCTGTGGCGCTAAACTTTAGAAACGAACACTCTGCAACCATTAAGCCAGAGGGAAGAGTGGATAATATTTATGTTGATGTTATTACTAGCAACGCTAATGAACTGATTAAATTAAATGTTGATTTAACGCATGCGGGGCAGAATACAAATATATATTCAGGTCCGCTTGCAAACATTGAGCCAGAAACGAGCAACAAAAATGAACCTAAAAATCACTTGCTTGTTTTGTTATACGAAAAAGAGAGCGTTTCTGGACCAAATGACGCAGGTTTGTACACAATAACATACAAATTAACCCTTAAAATGGATAATGTTGTATATTACAACATGTTTAGGCAAAACGCTTATGTAAATCCTCTAGAACAGCCATGGGTTTATAACATAACTTTAACTACTGACACAAATGCACTAGCAACAGACACCTATAGGTTTACTATTGAAGGCAACACATTGGATAAAATTGATACATTCTTGTATCCAATGCAAGACGACTATACAATTGATGTGGACGAACCAATAACCACAAAACTTCCGGCAAAAAGTTTTGGATTGTTGGATATAACAACAATTAGAAACTTTAATAACGTTGCTTATTTGGAAGTAACAACAAATGATAGTAAAAATGTAACATTAAAACAACTTGCATTAAACTCAACCAATGGTCAGTCGGTGGAATTTTCAGAACTAGAAAACGATGCGATTATTATTAAAAATGGAATTAGGCTTTGGAATGTAACAACCACAGGAGGCGCCTTAAACTTTGATGGCAGGTTCTATGTGTTACTTGGAACGGGTGAAAACATAGCCGAAAACTCTGTTTTAGAGGTTTATATTAACGCATACGACTACACCGGTGCGTTGCTTGATAATAGCAGAACATTTGAAATTTTTATAGAAGCATTGCCAAAAATTAATGTAGCAATCAATGGTGAAATTAAAAGCACTGTGGCAATAAACGAGTATTATCCAATTAGTATAACAACAAGTAATGTTGATAGCGAGTTAACTTGGAGAATTAAAAACACTAGCGAAAAAGGCATTGACCCTATTACTGGTGCTGAAATTACAAGTGGCTTTGTTAATGGCGTTAAATTGTATACATTAGAAAATGGCGTTTATACAATGGTGTTGGATAGCAAAATAGATGTATCAAAACAATATTATTTGGGCCTTTCTAAAAATCAATATCTAACAAATTTAGAACTTGTTGTGGAGGGTAGTAAGTTTATTAACGGAAAAAGCTATACAACAACAGGCAGGGCGGCTGTTACTACTGTTCTTGCTACCTTGGAAGGGGTTAATGTAACGCGCACAGAAAGCAACAATACATTCTATTTGCCAACAGGTACTTTTAGTTCGCTTAAAGCAACTGCCATACTAAATGAAAGTGCAATGAATGTTGTTATGAACTATTCTCTTGTGGATGGCAATGTATACAACAATAGAGGAAATGATGTTACAAATATTTTGGATGCATATTATAAAAACATCTTGCAACTGTATGCTCAAATTAATGATCAGCTTTCGGGCGTAAGCAAGGTGAATTTATTAACTATTAATCAAAATGGTATTGTAGCACAAACAGATGATAAGGCGGTATATGATTATTATGATAATAATTGGCAGATTTATAGCGTAGACGACAAGGGCGAGTGGGCTTATTCCCAACTTCAAAATGAAAGTTACAACTCGTTTAGGTTCTTTGAAGAAGAAAATGAAAACACGCACTATTATGGCGTTAAGGCTTTGGCAATAGGCTCTAGTCAGTTAAGGATAGAGGTTAAGTTCGGATATTCAAATGGCTTATTAAATTTGGTGGACAAAGATTATCAAATTTATGATGACTTTACACTAAATGTTATAGATAATTCTACAGACGACCATCCAAATCCAATTTATAATCAAACAGACCTAGAACAAGTAAATGCTGACATTTCTTCGGTTGATGAAGACGGAAACGTTATTAGACCGCATTATATTTTAATGCAAGACATCAATCTTGTAAATTGGAAGCCAATTCCGTTTACTGCGGGTTCTTTGGACGGCAACTCTTATGTTATAAATATCATTTCGTTTGACTTTAGTGATTATGCTGAAAGTGCAAGTGTTAGCGCGGGATTATTTACAACTATTAGCGAGCAATCTACAATTAAAAATGTGACTATTAATATTGCACCATTGCTAGTAGAAAAACAATCGGATTTAAAAATAGAAGAGCATAATACACCGCTTGACTTTACAGGCAAAACAAGCGTTAATTTTGGACTTATTAGCCCAAACTCTGAAGGTGTTATTACTAATACAAAGGTTGTTAATATTGATTATGCCGACCCTAACGACCCAACCACACTAATTTCTAAAAACAGCACAGATTATATATTATATGTAAAAACATCCAACTTTGTTAACGGACAAGATGTGTACAATTATATTAGTCCTTTTGTTGTTAACAACTCGGGCTCTATATCGTACTCATATGTGGGTCAAAATTATGCAACCTCAGGCAAAACGCTAAAAATTGCAACACAAGACAATAATAGAGTTGAACTTGAAAACAAAGAAATGTACGCTTTTAGTGTGTATACGGGTAACAATGTTGCGGGCTTTGTGGTTAATAACAACAAACTTATAAGCAATTCATATGTTTATGGTGTTTCGATTATAAACACCACTGGCAAAGCAGGTGGTTCGGCATTGGGTGGCTTTGTAACTAACAACTACGGAACAATCTATTCTTGCTTTATTCAGGCTGGTAATGTTGAAGGCTATCGCGCAACGGCAGACAGCAATATATTAAAAAGCAACGGCACAATTGGCGGCTTTGTTCACACAAACGGCACAAGTGGTGTTATTGAAAACGCATATTCGGTTATGAATATAACCACCTATAGTGTACACACGGGCGGATTTGTATATCAAAATCGCGGCACAATAAAAACCTCGTACACCACCAGTATGAATAAGGTTAATGGAAGTTTAACTGATGCTCATAGTTGGTTTGTAAGCGATAAAACGGATTATGGCATTTTGGATAATTGTTATTATTTTGTAAAAAATAACGAACTTGGTTTAGGTGGTGATGAGGATTATGACGATAATATTCTTAAAACTATTGACCCAGCAACAGCAATTATAAACAAAGCAGAAAATACGAATGACAACTTTTCATCTAAAGATAGTTTTGATGGCTTTACATTTGTTACAAACAGTGAAAATATAGATGGTGTTTGGCTTAGTAACCAAGGACTTGCCCCTCAAATAAACTCGGCATGCACAGATACTCAAGTAGTGCGTGAGATGACGGGTGCAACAGATGAAAATGGTAATGAAGTTCCGTTAGAAGAACTTGAAAATTTAGAAGTTCAACTAACATATAACTACACATATGCTGTAAACACAATTGGTTCTAAACTAAACCCTATTGTGGTTAGCAACGCAAAGGAATTTGTAAGTAAAATAATTGCAAATTCGTCGCCAATAGAAATTGGTGGTGTTACTTACAATATATTTGGACCAAGTGGCCAAGAAAGCGATGATTCTACACTACAAAGTGCAAAATATGTGCGTTTGATAAACGATATTGACTTTAGCGATTTTGCTATGGATGAAAAATATAAAATGCTTAACGGCATAAATTCATGCTCACTATCGCAAATTGTGTTTAATGGTTATCTTGTTGGCAACGGCATGAGTATTGACTCAATAAGGTTGAATAATACTAGTGAAATTAGTGTTGATGATTATGGCTTGTTTAAACAAATTGGCCTAACTGATTCACAGCGCAGTAGCACAAATTGCGATTTTGAGCCAGTTATATTTAACTTAACGCTTAACTACAACGAAGTTAAATACAAAAATGCTCGCAAAGTTGGAGTTTTAGCAGGTTCTATTTACAATTCTTCTATATTACATGTAAATTTACAGGGTCCTAACGAGGATTATTTCAAAGAAAATGAAGATGCGGTTATTCTTGGCAACAACTTGGTTGGTGGTTTGGCGGGCTTTATAGGTGGTGCAGAAACCCGTTTAAGCAACATAAATCTTTCTAATATAAGGGTTAAGGTTAATACCAATAAAATAGCTAACGTGGCCGACAACTATCGTAACGAGAATGGTTTTTACAACAGTTTTATTGCTGCGGACGATAGCGTAACAACAAGTGTTGTTAGCGCGGAGTTTGGCAGTGATGGTTTAACTATTACTAACATCGATAAGATATCATATGGTGGTGCTCTTGCGGGCGTTATAAATGTGCCATTTGTGATTAATGATAGTGAAAATGAAGCAGGTGAAACGCAAGTTGATAGCACTACTAATGCAGGCAAATATGGTTATAAAGACTATCACGTAAATAACTCTGATAGGTTTGTTACAAGCATTGTTGTTAGCAACAATTTGGATATTAGGGCAGATATAGCCGGCGGAATAGTGGGTGGATTATTTAACACTCGTTTAGATAATTCAACACTTTTGTTAAAAACAGACGACGCAGGCATCTTTATAGAAAATAACTCAACAAGTTATCAATCGGTGTTTGGTTATGGCTATGGTGGCGGAATAGTGGGCGAAATGCGCAATTCAATTTTGGACCAAGTACAGGTTACTCATAATTCTGATGACCAACTTGCTATTGATGAGGCTATTTCCAAAACTGAATCTGTCAGCAAATCTGACTTGTTTGTTACTCAGGCAACAGGCCTGGCAAACGTATCGATTGCTATAGGTGGACTTGCAGGTTATTCGTACGATTCTGCAATTGTTTATAGCGCAAGCAAGGTTAATGTTCAAAATGCAAAAGCAAAACTTGCCGGTGGCCTTGTGGGCTATGCTCAAAATTATAATAATATATCCTATTCATATGCTACAGGAAATGTTTTGGCTAAAGAGATTGTAGGTGGCTTAATAGGTTTCTATTTACACAACGGCTTTGATTTGTATCTATTTAACACATTTGGTGTTAATGTATGGTCACAAAGCATTATGGAGTCCTTAAAAGCTAATTCCTTTGCTCATTACACTGCCGATATTTCTGCTAGCGACATAACGTCAATTCGCATGCCAGAAATTGGTAACTCTTTGGCGTATACCGAGTCATATACGGAAAACTCTTCTGCAACCCAATCTTTATTAACAACTACAAACGATTTATCCAATGCCAATGTAGCAAATCAGTCCTATAAATACATAGGTTCGGTTTTGGGCAAGGTTTCGTTTGGTGAGGGTGAGTACGGTGATTTAAGTGTTTCGGCTGAGGGTAGAATTAGTTGGAATGACGGCAAAACCGGAAGCGTTAAAAACGCATTTGTTTATACAAACAACCATGTTTTGGATAAAGATAATGAGTATATAACATCATATGATAATGCTAAAAAAATAATTGCTGTTAATTTGTACTATAACGCTAAAGACAGAAACACTTGGGGGAAAAATAATACAATCCATACCACCCAGCTAACCGAGATTTTGGTGCGCAAAGATACGGTAATTAGAAATGATGAAACTGTTGTTGTATATGAGCACAAAATATACACAAACGATTACTTCTTTAACGTTTATAGTAGTGTTTATAGCACAATAACCACAACTGGTAGTTTGGATGAAGCCAACTATAGTACACTAATTAATGCTGGTAGCGGAACGCTTATAACCAGCCCTATTGAAACCAGTTCTAATGGTGTAATTGGTAACAACGGATATTCGTATGATGTTTCAATTGGTAATCAATATTATGTAAGTTATATTACTGCCGACTATTATGTATCCAACAGCGGACAAGAAAACTATATTAAGTTTGAAAACGCATTTGCAACTAATTCGCTTGTGGGCATGATATTTGAACCTGCGGGCGAAAATAGCACCTTTGAGGTTGCGCTGTATTCAGAAAATGATCCTGCTGCGGAAATTAAAGGAAATTCAAAGGCTTCTGATATATGGTTTGTTAACAATGGCGAAACTTTCCCAGTTTATAGCAGAGGCAAGGTAACCAACTATCAAAGCTTAACCGGAAATGGCTCCGACAGCGATACGGAAATCAACACACATGAAGGACTAGACAAAATATTCTCTCGTAATTCCCGTGGAAAAGTAATTAATCTAGAACAAGGAAACTACAACTTACTATTAAACAACACCAACACACAGCAATACAAAACTGTGTTTAGGGGTACTTTAAACGGCTTGAAGGATGAGTCAGGTAATAATCCAGTTTTAAAAATTTATTACAAAGGCAATGCATCAAGTTTGTTTGAAGAAATTTTGGATGCAACCTTTAGCAATATAGATTTTAAATTTATTATTGATGATAACTATACTTTTACTGGCGAAAACAATTACTTCGGCTTATTAGCACGCCAATTAAGGAATACAACTTTTACAAATTGTAATTTTAATATTGTTTTAAAAAATGAAGAAACAACTTATATGACTTTATCCAACGCAAGCAAAGCAGGTTTAGTATTTGGCATGGCTTCGGGTTCAAGGTTTGAAAATTGCGACTTTAATATTAATAAAGGTTTTAATATTTCTAACTTGCCAAACACTTTTGGTGGCTTTATAGGTGAGGCGTATGGTATTACAGTAACTAACTTTGAAATAACCATGACAGATAATTTAACTGTAAAATCCTTTGCAAATGCAAATGAAGCATATCGACTTGGTGGTTTTGCGGGCTATGTTTGCAATCTTCAAGGGGAGTTAAACAGCACTTTCACAAACATAAATACATCATCATATGGAACAAATGCCGTATTATTAACTTTTGGCATGGATGCCGATGTAAAAGTAAATACGCTAAATTATGGTGGCTATTTTGGTGAAATAAAAGATGGCACTGCTATTAACAATGTATATTTAAATAAAAGCATTAATTTAAATAACAGTCACATAACATCAGCAAAAGAAATTAATGTTGGTGGCATTGTTGGCAGTATGGACAATGGCTCGGTTAATAATGCAATGTTTGGCGCGTATTTTAACGACAAATATGTAAGAACAACACCTGGCTTTACTATTACAGATAATACGGGCAACAATAATAATATTGGTGGATTAGTGGGCAAAATGACCAACTCTTCGGCATTGGGCTCAACCAATGGTTTAACTAATATTAACAATAGCACAATTAGCTTTAATTCAAGTTCTACAAATACCGGTGAAGAGGTTAACATTGGTGGTTTGGTAGGATATGCCCAAGGTTCTGCTATAACTCGTGGCGTAAACGCAAAACAAATTGATGTAAATTATAAAAATGATAGCGCAACTTGTGCGTTAGGAGGAATTGTTGGATATACAAAAGATACAACAATTTCATATGTAAACAACTATGGTGATATTAATTTAACAAACAAAGATACTGAAGAACAAGCTGTAAGTGCGAAAAACATTTATGTTGGCGGTGTTGCAGGCTTGGCACAATTAACTAACAGCGCAACAGATGTTAGCATTTCATATGCTACGACTTATGGTGATGTATACTATTCTGACACCAATTGTAAAATGTATTTGGGTGGCATAATTGGATACAACTCAGGCACAATTTTATATAAGTTAAGCAATGCAATAACATTTACAAACTTTATTAACTTAAGCACGTCAAATAAGGTTTGGGAGAACATCACTGTTACTCCATTTGGGTACTTTGAAAGTGAAGTAAAATCGCTTGTGATAAACAATGAAAACTCAAGCAGTAAACATATTGATGCTAGCTGTATGTATGTTAACGAGCTGCATTTAAACCTTGCAAATTCAGGAACAATTTATGCACCTTATGGCAAATGGCTTGTGGATTTGTATAATGTTGAAGATAATAATAAATCAAATGTGTTAATGGCAGATAAATACAACTTTTTGGCAAAAACAAGCACTAATTCGTCAGAAAGTAATGATAAAATAATAAATGAATTATTTGTTTCTACTAGCGATAAACAAGGAAAGTTTAATATAAATGTAATTAACACTAATATATCAGGCACTATTTCCGGATTTAATATTTTGAATAAAAATGTAGAATTATCTGGGGATATAACAATAGAGGCAGGTGCAGTTTTAACTGCAAAGCTTGGCCCAAACCTAACCATAACTTTAAATGGCAATAAGTTTAAGTCAAACTATGGCAACATTGCAAACATTGCAATTGCCTTGGGTAGCAGCTACACTAGAAATACAGGTGAAGCAACCATTATAAGTGACGAGGGAGATAACACAGATATTAATGTGGCTACTTCATTTTTAGATGTAAATCGAGGATACATTTACAATGTTGTTGTTTATGGTGAAGATAGTGAGTTACTTTCGGATAATCAGTCGGGTTATGTAATTAATAACTATGGATACATTAGCCAAAGTGGATTAAATGTTACTTATTCAAAAAATCTAACAGAAAATGATACAACCCAAACAAGCGATGATACAACCCCAAAGAAATTTGCTGGTTTGGCATTTAACAACTATGGTAGCATTATAAATTGCTATGCTATTCCTAATATTTTATATTTGGATGAGTATACGAATTTAACTACTGTAGGCATTGCTTACAACAACTATGGCAAAATAGACCAAGTGTTTGTTGGTGGAAGCTTAAAGGACGACACAATTATTGCTAACAATAAAGATAATGGTGTAATTGGAAACGCGCTTATCGATGCGTCAGCTATAAACACTTCATCTAAATATGCTGTTGCATTTAAGGATATTAATGATGAGGATAAAATTTTTGCTAATGCTTTAACTTCTTATTTTGATGAAAGTAACGAGGTTAAGGAGGCTAAGACACAAAGAATCTGGAATGTTAATTTAAACAGAAGTGGACATAATTATGGCATTAACAATGCATATCCTTATATATATAATGGAATTAGGGTAAATACTTATCATGCTTGTAACGACAATACATACTCTTTCTATAGCACAAAGAATAATAATGTGATGGTCATTAACACGTTTAGGGGACTTAAAATTTGGAGCGAGTTAAATGGTGCAAGCAATATGAATGTGCTAATTACTCGTGATATTACGGGCTTATTGGTTGAAAGCAGTAGTAAAGAAAAGGGCACAATACAAACTGTATCCTCACTTGGAAAAAATTATACTTTTGATGGCAATGGCAAAACAATTACAGGTTTGAATTATTCTAATAGTGATTATCCGTACTTAATAAAAGAAAATTCTGGAACGATAAAAGAAATTACATTAAAAGATTTTACGTATAAAGGCAGTCTTGCAAATTTTGCAAGTGTGTCGGAGACTAGTAGCGGCACAATCAGCAAAGTTAATGCAATAAACTCAAAGGAAATAAAAGTAACTAGTGCTTCGGGTGGTATTGCTGTATATAACACTGGAACGATTGAGAATTGTACGAGCAATATATCTATTAATGGCGGTAAGGTTGCAAACTATATTGGTGGTATTTCTGCCACAGCTACGGGAACGATAACGGACTGTACTAATACTGGCAATATTGAGGGCAACGAATATATTGGTGGCATAGTAGGACGTGGTGGAAGTTTAACATTTACAAACAATGCTGTTAAAAAGGCTGATGCTGCTGAAAACAAAACTGCCATAACAGGTAATGCATATGTAGGCGGATTGATTGGTGGCAAAAAAGATTCTAGTACCATTACTTCAGAAGGCAACAAAGTTTTAAATGTAACAATTTACTTTGGCGGATTTAGTGAAGATGCGAATAATGGAATTTTGGGTGGCAAATGGCAAACTGTTGGGGTAGACAGCCTTGAAGATGTGTTTAAGAACAATAGTATGTATAGACGCGACTTTAAGGATGAAAATATTGGTGATAATGAGTCCTGGTATGGCCCTACAAATGGAACATCAGGCAACGGCTTAACTGAAAGTGGGTTTAGGTTTGATTTAAACAATGATGCAGGAGTTGACCAAAGCGTGTATTATTCCACTTTCCCTTGTGAAAATGAGCAGACGCCTAGTCTTACACCAAGTAATGTAGGAAATGTGAATTCAGTTAATGATTTCTTTAGCACCGCAATTGGTTACAACAACGCAACCTCTATTGCAAGCGTGGGTTTGTGTTATGGTTATTCGCAAACAGATACAAAACCTGAGGTTGAGAATTCCACAATTACAAAAAGGGATACCAATGATGCTGATGAAAAGGTTGTTCTTGACCAATTTGCACATTATGCTTATATATATATTGAGCATAATACAGGTAGCAAAGTAAGTTGTGGCTTACTTGTAATGCAGTTTACTGTTTATTTTGATAATACACAACAATGTCCATCGCAATATTCAGTAGCTCAAGTTGTTGCGGATATGGAAGATTCAAACAAAAAAGCAAAAGCAAGCGAACTATTTGAAATAAACTACGCTTTCTGTACAAGATATGCTAAATGGGGCGGAATTTCTGAATTTAATTTTTACTTGGATAAGTTTGGTGAAGACGAAAAATGTACTTATAGCGCATATAGCGCAACATGTAAAAACCTTAGTTTATCAGAGTTTTTTGGTTTAAATAATTGTAAACGAGGAATAATTTATAACTTCTGTAAGGCTTCACAATTGTTTAAAGATGCTAAATCTGCAAAAGAAGAGGACTTTATCATTTCACGCAATATTTTAAGATATTCGTATGACGATAGATTTGCTATTAATACAGCAATAAATATATCAGAAATTAAGTTGGACTATAATAGCGAAGAAGGAAATTTAATAGAGGATGTAATTTCTGGAACGAGATATGATGAGATAATTACTAATAATGATGTAAAGATAACGTTAAGTAAATATCCAGAATATAACAAGTATTACGATACAAATTGTATAATAGGCTATCATTGGGGAGTGGGAAATATAATTGCTCAACAAGAAACTTTAACGTTTAAGATAACAAACTTCTACATCAGTTCAGATATCGAAACAGTATATTGTATTGAATTCCAACCTCTTCCGGATGAAACTAGTGAATATACAATAATAAAAACTGCTAAAATATATGCTAAAAAGGATGAGGAAGGCAACTTGCAATATAAATATTCTGTATAGCAAAATAAAACAAAAAACCGACAGAAATGTCGGTTTTTTTGTTTTGAAAAAAATAAGGGTTGGATAGCACAAGCCAATAGTTTGTGCTGGAACAGCAGTCGTATATATAATATATAATACATATAGTAAATTATTTGACTAGGGGTGCTAAAAAAATTATAATAAATTTATGAATAAATTTATGTGTATGTATTATAAAAACGGGGATTTATTCAAAAACTATTTACAAGGTGAAATTGGAAAATGACAAGGATGAGAAAAATACTTTCAATTTTAATGATAATGCTTGGTGGTTTTACGGCATTTAGTGCGTGCACTGGTGACCCATATAAGGACATAAAAGTGCAAATTAGCGCGTCCGAAAAAAGCATTGTGTTAAGTGAAGAAGAAGCAGATAATGAGTTTGTTATTACAGCTACAATTAGCGGAACTAAAAAGCCTGCTAGTATTCGTTTTGAATCCTCTGACAATCAAAAAGTTTCACTTGTAAAAGCTCCTGAGCAATCGGAAGATGACGAGTATACATACATAGGTAGGTTTGTGGCGAAACAAGGTGGTACTGCTACTATAACTGCCATCTGCGAAGAAAACGCTAGCGTACATGCACAGTGCGTGGTGGATGTTCAGGTGGAAATAAAAAGCTTAAGTTTTTATGGAAACGAAGAGGGAAACGGTGTACTTCCTGTAGAACGTAATGTTAGAACGGATATTTCGGGCAAGTTTGGAAGCAACGAAATAAGCCGAATTGTGTATGAGCCACTAGATACAACTATGCGAAATGTAATTTTAACCGCATACGCAACTGCTGACGACTTGGCGCAAAATGTGGCAATAAGTCATGACCGAGTTTTGATAGAAGGGAATTACATTACCATATTGGACGCTAATATTGGCGAGTTTGTGTTAAAGGCGAGGTCGGAACATTCGGTTAGCGAAACCGATACAAACCTAACCGACATAATTACGGTTAAAGTGTTGGATGCAATTGATGCTAACGCAATTATTGCAGAAACAATAAACACCGATTCTAAAACAACTGAAAACAGCGAACTTTGTGAAGAGTATTTGCAGGACGGTGTAAAAAACTTTGTTATGCACTTAGCTAACAATGTTATTGGAAATGAAACAACAGGTTACGAAAACCGCAAAACGCTAAAGTTTAATGTAGAAGCACAAAACATTAACAACCTTTATACAATAAAAATGATAAATACGGGCTACAAAAACTTTATTGTTACCCCAACAAACGAGGGCAATGCTTTTAACTTTGAACAAGGCGCTGGTGCAAACTTTGCTTATGTGGATTTTGAGATATATCACAAAGGTTATGAAAACTTGTTCCCTTGCAAGCAAATACGCGTTAGGGTACAGGTTAGTGCGTTTGCAGAAAAAATTGTGCTAAACAGAGATTCGGCAGATGTTAGTACAAAACTTGAAACAATAACCGTTTACAGAAATTACTCTTACAACTATGATGTTTATAAAGAGTACAACAACCTTAA
The DNA here is from genome assembly GCA_964564685.1 of uncultured Christensenella sp. Taxonomy (GTDB): domain Bacteria; phylum Bacillota; class Clostridia; order Christensenellales; family UBA1242; genus UBA11490. The sequence goes on along the minus strand of CAZMBC010000001.1, from coordinate 76,218 downwards.
TGGCAAATTGGTAGAATATAAGGGCGCAAAAATTAATGTTAAGGCCGTAGGGGAAAGCAAGGTTCTGTTTGGTCAGAAAATCAGGCTGTACATTTGGAACAGTACCAAAAACCAAATTGTAACCGATGCCTCTATTCAAATTAAAAACGAAAGCGGAATTGATATTTCACCTATTCCTTACGGTGATAGTGTAAAATATAACTATACTGTTAATTCGGGAGAAGATGTTTATATAACATACGACTACAATAAGTTAACTGCCGATGGCGCTGTAAACAGCATATCCGACAGCTATATTTTGGTGGCAGAAAGTGAAAGCTATAAAAACGCAAAAAGTTATAGCGACCTTTATGAGTTTGAATCTACAAATAAACTAAAGTTATTTACGCAAGAAAGCACGGTTAGCGCTCCACAAAGCGTTAAAATAGAAAAAGGAAAAACAACTGAACTTATCAACTCGGATTTTGCAAATATTACAGTAGATATTAGCGAAATTATTTTGGAAAGTACAAACACCACGCTAGTAACTGTTAGTTATAACCAGGAAAGCGGTGTATGGGTGTTAAAACATGAAAGCAATATTTTAGGCAGTTGCGCAATAAATGTTGTTACTCCAAATGGCTACAAACATTCCTTCATAGCCGATATTTGGCAACCAGTTAGCATAAGCAACATTAAGGTTATACTAGGAAACACAACTTATGATGTTTCGGAAAAAGAAGAGGAACCATATGAAATTAGCTTTGTTTGTGGTGCAACCTTAAGAATGCAAATTCGTGTGGATGGTGTGGAATATGATTACTCTACTTTGCCGGGCATTTTAAATATAACGCCAAGCGTAGGAGATAGAAATTTGCTAGGCGTGGGCGAGAGTGGATTTTATATTCAAATAAATCGCACAACACCTGGCGAAAGTACATTAAGTTATGTTATCACCACAACTTATGATGCAAATATTACACTTTATTGCAATTTTTTGATTAAGGTCACAAAACCAGTTACCGAAATATACATAAATAACACAGAAAACAACGTTACAGATATTATTGCTTATAATCAAACTAATGTTGAGGAACTTGCTACACTTAAAGTGGGTAGATTATACTTTATGCCAAACCCTATAGATGCAAGTTTTAATGTAGATAACTTCTCATTTTCTATTAACTATGATGGTGTGAATTTTACAGGAAATGCAGTATCGGAGGAATATGGCAAAAATTATTTAGATGTAACTGAAGGCTACAAGTTTTACGTGTTTAGCCTTTCTACATATCAAGGCTTGGAAGTTGTTATGGCAGTTAAGCTTGACGATACAACAAATGAAATTTGCATTGTATTCTGTGCTAGCAAAAACCCAGATATTGCCGAGGACGCGCAATTTACAATTTTTGTAAATTATGTGCAAGATTTTTACGATAACTATGGAGTAAAATATCAAAAAACAATTTCTAATACGGGCGAAAAGGTTGTTGTTAAAAATGTGGTTAACACCATAGCAATTACATTGAACCAAAGTCGCGTTACGTTTAACAAAAACCAGCTTATGCTAACAAGCGGTATTATTTCGGGCATAGAAAACAGCAACAAGCACATTAAAACTCTTACTTATAGCATCAATTCTAATGGTGCATTAACATACCCTGGTGTTATTTTGCTAGATGCTAACGGCAATCCGCTTAAACAACACGAGGCAACAGGCGAGTATTACTTGAATGGAATTAGTTATGAACGCGCACTATATCATCTTGCGTTAGACGAAATCAACCGCCGAATTACAATTACGCTTTATAACGGCGGAAATAACTTTGAAAATTTTGAAAGTGGCTTTAGTTTTACGATTGCAACTTTGGATAGCGTTGATATAGACTCTTACGGAAATGTTCGTTATTATAAAAAGGCAACTGCAACCGTTGAGTTGCTACAAGGCACGCCAAGTTCGCCATATTATGTATCCAGTCAGAATGACCTTAACGATATACGATATGATTTAAGTGGTTGCTACTGCCTAATTAATGATATAAACATTACGGGTGAGTGGGAGCCAATTGGCACAAGCGCCAATCCATTTACTGGTTCACTAAATGGACAAGGTTATGCTATTAACGGCCTTAAAATAAACAAAGTAATACAAAATAGCATGGGCGTAAGTGTAGAAGGAACAAATCACTTGTATGTGGGTTTGTTTGGCTACACGGGCGAAGTTAGAACGGGTGCTGACACAGGCAGTATTTATAGTTATAGTGTATCCGACCTTGTTTTAAACGATTATAATGTTAGTATTACAGACGAAAGCAACTCGTATCAGGGCTATATTTATGCGGGCGCAATTGTGGGTTTTGCAAATGCTCCAATTAACGCTATTAGTATTAATGGACAAATTGAGTATAACGGTGCAATTACTGCAAACAACAGAAATATTGTTTTAGGCAGTGTTGTTGGTTTGTTACGCAGCAGTTTAACAAATGCGGTGTTAACGCAAGGTACTTTAAATTTTAACAATAATTTAGGAAACAATATCGTTGCGGGCGGTTTGATAGGTTATAACATGAGTGGCGAAGTGTCTAATGATGTATTCAATACGGGCAATACAACTCATGTAAATATTAACATAAACAACTTTAGCACGTTTAACGACCAAACAAATGCAAACACAACCTCTACTATAGGTGGCGTTACGGGCATTAACAACGGCCTAATACAAAATGTTAACTCAAAAGCCGTTATTGTTGGATTAAATAATATTGGCGGAATTGCGGGATATAACTATGGCACAATAACACAATCCTCAGTTATCCCAACACTAATTGGTTCACAGAATATAGGTGGCATTGCGGGTACAAATGCTTTTGGTAAAGCCGCTTTATTCAATACCTATCCTTACTATACATACAATAACAACGTGGGTGTTTTGTGCTATTCTGATATAAATAGCAATTTTGACTTTTTGGGTAAAATTAATGAGTGTAAAGTACAATTTACCAAAAAGCAACAAACGCTTAACTATCTTAACTCGTCAATTATAGGTTACAACAACCTTGGTGGTTTGGTGGGTGTAAATGCATATCATACAGATACGGCGGGTGCAAACGGCGCTAGCCTTGCAAATGAAAACGCATTGGGGTATACAAACATTTCGTACAGTTCTGTTAAGCAATATGTAAACAACGCCACTGTTAATGCGCTTGTGGACGAAGCCTCACTTTTGCTAAACAATAGCATGTATTATGGTGATATTGTTGTGCTTAAATATGTACAGTCTGGCACAGAGTGCGAAAACTATGTAGGTAGTTTAATTGGTCAAGCAAGTGATACTTCTTTAGTTAATTGCTTTGCGGACGCAAACATTAATACGCTATCAACCCTAACTGTAATTGGCGGCTTAATAGGTAAAGCACAGGGAAGTTTGTTTGTTTATGCCAGCCCAGTTGTTAGTCAGATTTACGGTAATGCAACTCAAATAGGTGGTTTTGTGGGTGATGCTAACAATATTGATGCAAACCTAGCTGTAAACAATTTCTTTGCTAAAAATAGCAGCAAAAACGGAATGCTAGATTATCTTGAAAATGTAATACCATCCGAAAAGGGTATATTTAACAGCTATACCTTACTTAAGAATACAAGTGGAAACTATGTTAGTAACTTTGCATTTAAGGGAGAGAAGGTTGAAAATGTTGACCTTAACCAAAGCTTTATTGTATACACAAAGGTATCGGATGGAGTTTATAGATTTTATCAGGACAACAAAATAATTGAGGTTACTGGCGTTGTTTCAGGTGAGGATGTTTCAAGCCTTTCCAGACGTATATTTGCATCCTATCCACGTTTGTATGCTTCAAATAGTTTTTACATTGGGTTTACAACAAGTGTAGATGGCACTGAAACGCACTTTGAAGATGTAAATACCGCTAAAGAAAATGCATTTACTAAGTCTTACAACAACCTTAACAACTATTCAGTTACTTACGCGCCATTAAGCGGAACGCAATCGTCAGTACATGTTAGCATTGCATTCACTTACGGCGGACAGGACTACACCGAACTAAACTATGTTGGTGGCGAAACCTTACTTTCGGTGGGAATTAACACTTTAGGTAGTAGTGCTGATATTTCGGGCTTATATTATGCGGGAGAGGGCAATACGGGCTTAACAGATACTTTGCCAACTGTTCAGCCGCTTTATATAAATAACACAATCAATAGTGGTTTCCCAATTCCATTTGCTTATGAAAAGGTTGTGACCAAAAACGACACAATATATCCAAATTTAGTTTATGAAATTGCGCCAGAAAGCATAGCGCTACAGTATAAAGATGACTATAGTGCAGTTTATCAAGAAAACAAAATTTTAACTTTGCCATATTTTGAAGATGCAAGTAAAAACAAATTTTGCCTAAACGATAATAGTGTTATTATGCTTAACATTAAGCCCGAGTTTGTTGCGGATGGAAAAGTAACGTTTACTTCATCTAATCCAAACAAGCTAGAGATAAAAACAGAGAAAGGCAAGGTTTACGCAATTGTTAAAGGAACGGGAATGTTCCAAATAAATATTTCATCGGAACTAAACTATGACCTAAATCAAACTATACAGGTTGCTGTTTACGAGGCGATTACTGATTTTGTTTTAGTTAATGAGAACGGTGAAAAAATTGATAGTAGTGTGGAACTTATTAAAAACCGAACACAGGGGTTTAATGCTAAAATAAACGGAAAAACAAATTTCGCAAATATTGGCTTTAAAATAGAGGGCGTAGGACTAGCAACTAATGACATATTTGCAAACGGATTGGATTTAAAAGTTGGTGCGGACGAGCAAGCAAGAGAAGTTCGCAGTCAAATTATAAGTTTGCTTGCTAAAAACAACTATACAAATAAGCAAATTACAATAACTCCGTTTATGTATTTTAATGTAAATGGTCAATTGTTTAAACAATACTTTACAACATTTAGCAAAACAGTTTCGGTTAGCAGTATTAATGGCACGTTTGCAATAAACGGTCCAGACAATATGCAGATAATTGTTAATAATAACGAAACATTTGATGTTGTGTTAACAACTGATTCTGAGGAACAAGAGTTTAATGTTAGCATAAAGGGCGCTAATGATATTTTATTAACAAAATATGTAGTTGAATTTGATAATGGTTTTAAACTAAAAGCAGATGAGAACAATAGCACGCAAATTCTTTCTAGTTTGCTTCAGCTTCGCTTAATTGATACAAGTAAAGAAGAGGGCACATTCTCATACACCTTCCGCTTAAGTATTTCACCTGAAAATTACAATAGATTTACACAATTTGAAAACTTTACTGTTTCAGTTGCTTTGCTAGAAGATAGCAATATAAATAATATAAAAACATATGAGTTTAGTCTTGTTATAAAACCTCAACAGGTGCAAACTGCTGCAGTTACTCATTACACAAATCTTGCATATGGTTCAAGCATATCTAATAATGAAGGAAATTTAAATTCGGATACTTTAAGTTCATTTAAATACCCTTCACTTGCAATTATTCCTGGCTATGCAAGTTTAATTTCGCTAGATATTAACCCAGCATATGCTCAACTTGATTATGTAAGGGTTATTCCTTCCGTAAACGCGCTAGACCTAGAACAAATTGTGGAAAGTAGTACTACTGAATACGGATATTCGGAATTTGTGAGATATCCTAACTATATTAAAGACTACGAAACAAACGCCATAACTATTTATAATAAGGTTTCTAATGAAAACGGTGAATTTGATGGTAGATATTACTTTGCACTTTATGCCGACCAATCGCTTTCTACTCAAACAGTATCGGTTAGATTTGTTGGATACGTTACAAATGATGGTGCAGATGATATTGTGGTGTTTGATACCACTTTGGATGCTCTTAATGTAGTTGGCACACCTAAAATTGATGTTACGCTGGAAGATGGATTAAAGCTTGCACCAGTTGCAGTAGGAACAAGCGTTAAACTAAACATAAATGCAACTGATTATGATGCTCTATCCTACAACGAGGATGCGTTATCCCAGTATGGAACGGTTGAATATATTGATGGTGACTATTATTTTGTGTTTAAAACAAACAAAAGTAGTTTATCCACTATTCATAACATGCTTTACAAAACTATAACACTAACTTATACTGCTTCTCGCACACTTCCTTATGGTGTTTATACAACCGAATCCAGTGTGGAAATACTTGTAGTACCATTCCTTGTTACAGGGATAGAGTTTAATGACACTGTAAATGGTGTTATGGATGCATATTTTAACCAAGTAAAAGAACTTTACATAAATGTTAATGCAAACTATTCGCTCGAGTATAATAATTGGCTTGCTTCAGAAAACGAACAAACCATTCTTGAACAAATTAATAACTTGGAAAATAATATAAATTACGGAACAGATGAGAATAAAAACTATGAAAATGTAAATGGCACGACCTTGTCTAACCTATTATATTCCACAAAACCTAACCAGGCTTTTGCAAACAATTTACAAGCAAAATCATATTCCGAGTTTATTATCCGCATGATAGAAGATGAGGACAATAAAACGGTTTCGTCTATTCAATTTACTTCCACCAGCATGAGCTCATCAATTTATGCATACGTACAAATTGTGTATGACAAAGAAAATAAGAGATGTTATATGCAATATGGCAATGCCAGCGGAACAATAGTAAATGCGTTTGAGGCTAGCTTAACAGCAAATATTATGAATGTTTCGGATGATGAGTATCCAAACCCTATTCTTTCGGTGGATGACCTTAAAAACATGCAACAAGGTGAAAGCTACATATTGTTAAATGATATTGTACTTGAAAATTGGGAGCCGATTCCTGCTACATTTGCTTCGTTGGACGGCAATGGCTACACTATAACAATTATGTCGTTTGCACAAATTAGCACATTCTCAACAGCAAGTAGTAACATTAACATTGGTTTGTTTAGCCAAATAGGAAATCAAACCTTAACTAATGTTGTTGTTAAAAACCTTACAATAGAGGTTAACCCAGGTTACATAAGCGAAAACGGAATTTTTTACTTAAATTCATCTTTGGAAATAAACGCTTTAAATACTCAAGGCACTGCGCTTTATAAAAATATCAAGTTTGGTGTGCTTGCGGGCGAAAACTATGGTGTAATAACAAATACCAAAGTGGTTAATAATGCACAGACATTAAGGGATGAACGCACGGGTATTTTAAGTCAGTATAGCAACTTAGGTTATTTAAGTGTAGAGAGCGCTCAAGACTTTTCTATTTACTTTACAGCTTTTAATAAAAATTCTTATAAAGATACTGTAGATGTTGTTTATGTAAACAGTGGCAAAAACAACACTTCTCAAGGAAATTTGATTGGTGGTTTAGTAGGTGTTAACAACGGATATATAACAAATAGTAATGTTGAAAATGTATCTGTTAAGGGTAGCGATTATATTGGCGGTTTTGTTGGCGAAAACAACGGAAGCATTTCTTCAAGTTACTTTAAAGGCGCAAGCGTTATCGATACTGACTCTAACTCCACAACAGGCGCTGGCTTGGGTGGCTTTGTTGCAAATAACAATGGTAACATTCTTTACAGCTATGCTATGGGTATAGAGGGATATGATAATGTGTTGCCAGATACAGGTATTGGCGCTGACCTAGACCGTACTGAATATATTGGCTACAAGTATAGCGGAATTAAATCACTTAACCATCTTCGCTCAATGAACTCAGCTGTTTATTCCCAAACAAATGGTGGCGGATTTGCTTACAAAAACACGGGAACAATTAGTAATAGCTATAGCAACATTTTAGTTAGTAGTCAAATGGCTTCGGGCTTTGTATTGGATAACGCAAAAGGCGAAATTAGTGACTGTTATTCCATGAGCTCGGTTAAAGCTACTGGTCAAAACGATATTCCGTTTACATCAGGTGGAGGGGTTTCAAATTGTTATTATTTAAAAGTTACCATTCAAGATTTTTCGCAAGTATTAGAAGCAAATAATGGTGAAATATTAATAAACAACATTTTATACACCAAGGTTGAGCAATTCAATGATTTTGTGGATGAGTTTTCAAACGAGAAATTTGGTTTAGGTACTGCATTAAATAGCATACAATTTGCCGATTACAACTCTTTTGTAAACTATGCATTTAACTCTGATTATGCAGAAAATATTTATAATGTAAGTTCTGTTTGGTTTATGCCGCAAGCAGAAGAAACTGATTTGGCAAAACAAAACTATGCCCAATTCTTTAAAAATTCGTCATATGTTTATGGCAGACCAGAACTTGTAAGTGCAAACTTAAAAACTCTTTCTATAAGATACTATAACAAGGTTGAAAACAATGGAAGTATTAGTGGAGAAGCAAACGAAAAGGGTTATTATTACTCGTTAGTTAGCTTATATAAAGCCGATACAAATGGTAAACCTAACAAAGAAGGTGATCTGCAATACGACATTGACCTTGGCAGTATTTCTAACCCGATTACAATTTTAGATGGCGACTCGTTTAACGAAAATATCCTTAAAACAGTTAGCACGGCTAGTGAGGGCAGTGAGAATGTAAATAAACAAGCCTTAAGGATAATTAAGGATGTTAGTTTTAACAACTACTATCAAAAAGCCGAAACATACAAAATTGTGTTTAAAGGCAATTTGGATGGTAACGGCATGAGTATTAACGGCCTTTGCATAATTGCAGATGATGATGTAGACACAACTAAAGTAGCATCTGTAGGTTTGTTTTCTAAATTAATGCCAACCACAGTGGGGGAAAGCCGTATTCCAAATACAGGTATAATAAGGGCTCTTAATATTAATATTCAAGAAATTAATGCATCTAATATAAACCTTGTGGGCATACTTGCAGGACATATTGAAGATGGTAAAGTATACAATGTTTATGTAAACGGCAGCACGAATGTAAAGGTTCAGGGCCTTAATGCTGTTGGCGGAATTGCGGGTATTGTTACGGGTGAATCTGAGTTGATTAATATCACAAGTAATGTGTCTGTTAAAGCAAACTATTCGGGCAACAAAAACTTGTTCTGTAAAAACAACTATTTAGCAAAATTTACCACATTTGAAGCGTATAACGGCATTCCGCTAAACACGGAAGAAAATGGCGTTATAAACAACATCACAAGTGTTTCGTATGCGGGTGGAATTGTGGGAATTTATGATGTTGAGAATAACGATAGCATTTCAAACACCTACATTAAAAACCTAGACCGTATGCGTACTATAACCACAAAAGGCGCTATTACTTTGGAAGCCCAGGTTGTTGGTGGCGTTGTGGGTTATGTGGGTGAAAAATCACATTTATCCAACGCGTACCTAGAGGTCACTGATGGAATGAAAATAATTGCTTCACGCGTGGCAGGCGGTATTGTGGCACATAACGAAGGTGTTGTGAATAGAGTGGCGGTATATCACTCTGACCAAGAGGATATTGACGAACACATCTCACAAAACACATCAACTTACAACAACCCAACCTCTAATAAAATTGTAACAGGTAACTACCAAACGTTATTTGGTAACTATAGACTTAATACAACCGAAAACTCTAACGCACATTTTATTGGTGGCGTTGTTGGATTTAACAACTTTGGCACTATAGAAAATGTTTACAACCGCGTTGATGTAATTTCGCAAGATGCGCTTTATGCGGGCGGATTAGTTGGATTAAATGTTGGCGGAAAAATAGACAGCTCGTATACTACGGCTTCGGTTTATGCAACAATTGGCATTGGCGGGGTGATTGGTGTTCAGGGCATGTACGCTAAAGATAATGAAGACAATGATGAAGTTAAGTTATTAATTAAAACAACAAACATTAATGCAACAAAAGGCGAAACCTTAATTGCTAATGCAAATAAACTTAACGGCACTTTGAACAATTACAAAGATGCTAATGACAATATAACCGAACTAAACAATATTATTGCAATCAACATTTGGCAGTATAATCATCTTAACCCTGTAAGAGCGCAATACTATGTAGATGCCGAGGAAGCTTCTATTGGATTGCTAACGGGTTATGTAATGGGTAGAAATGATATTTTAAGTTACTATAAATTCCCAACCGCTACTAGCAGAATTAGCAACGAAAGCATGTATTTTGCTCAAACTTACAAAATAGAGCGCAATACATCATCAGGCGGAGTTACTCAAACTAAAAAAGTACTAAACGAAATTGGAAATATGTCGGCATTTACAACATCATTTAGCGATAACGAGTTAAAATTTGATGATACCAACTCTATTTCGGGTACATATGCAAATGTTAAACAGCAAAATGAGGGCAATTATATTTCGGGCGACTATTCAATTGACGGTACTTCATATTTCCACTTCTCGCGCTTTGGCAGAATGGGCTCGTTAAGAACACTGTCAGAGTTTATTGCTAGAATTTACTATAGTTCTTACGAAAACGATTTCTATAAGTTTGTTGGGGAATCCAAACTGGGGAACCAAGCCTCGGATATAAAGGATAAAGCACAAAAAATTTATGTAAATTGGGATATCTTAATATGGAACGGTACGCGTATTAACGATAATCTAGATAAGATTGACCCAGAATACATTTTCCCTGTTCATGCAAATAATATTGAGCCATCGGTTGTACTTGTTTACAACGAGGACGACCTTGCATTAATGGGTAAGTACTTGCATGCAGAGTTTGTGTTGCAACAAGACATTACTCTTTCGTCTGCATGGAAACCAGTTGGCGATGGTTCACAGCCTTTCCAAGGCACACTACGTAGTGCTTATGCAAACGCTGAAGATACAAATGCGGTTGAAGTTAATGGAAAGAAATATAAAAACTACAAAATTTCAAACATTAGCATTAATCAGTCAGGCGTGGAAAGTAGCGCGTTTGTTGCAAATAGCAAAAATGCAAACTTCTTGGGATTTACATTAGATGTAAACTTTGTAAAAATTTCAAACGCATCATATGCTGGCGTGCTTTTAGGAAAAGCATCAAACACCGCAATTATGGGCGTAAACATTAATGGTAACGAAAGCAATTCGCTAAATGTAGAATTTGAAAACACCGATTATGCCGGTGGATTGGTAGCTTATGGCGAAAACATTCGCATGGAGAAAAATAAAGTTTGTAACATTGGTGCAAAAATTACTAACGAAGTAGATGAAAACAATAAAATTGGATTAAACTTTGGTTGGATGGGCGCATTTGTTACCCTTTCCAAAAACATAACAACTGTTAACGAGCAAGAAATTGATGCTGGTACAACAGATTTACAAGTTGAAAATGCAAGCCTAGAAATTGTGTTTAAAACTAGAGCTCAAAATACAAGCAAAGCTTATATCTCTCAAGCAGTTAATGTGGGTGGAATTTTTGGAACATTAACCTCTGCCACCGAAGGTGTGTTGTTAAGAGGCATTGGAGATACAACAAATCTTACAAAGATACGTAGCAACAACAACCAAATCCAAATGAATATTAATGAAGATGTGGAATGTTCATCAACCGAATTTAATGTGGGTGGAAACTTTGCAAAACTAGAAAATATTGATATTAGCAGCACAAGTTATAATATTTCAAGTGACATTACTGGCATAAGTATTAGCTTTAGCAGTACAAACTATAGCGTAAAAAATGGCGAAACAGACGGCACTGTTAACATTGGTGCGCTTGCAGGTGTTATGGATGCTGTTACAATAACTACAGCCTCTGTAGGCTCGAACAAACCAATTAGCGTTACAAGTAACAAGTTAAATGTAACCTCACACTTTAATGTTGGTGGAGTATTTGGTAAAGCAAACAATTCAACATTATCTGAAATAAGTATTGGCGATGCTAATATTATCGTTGATGATATCAACAAAAACACCAACAGTATTGGTGGAATAATTGGATATTCAGCAAGCAATACAATAAGTATGGTTGCTGTGTATGACTGTAATATTAGTGCCTGTGGTCAAAGTAACGGAAACGATATGCAACTTGCACTTGGTGGCGTTGCGGGATATTCGTATAATGATAGCTTTGAATATATTGCAACAAGTGGAGATATAACTTCTGCCATAAACTCATCAGATTCCAATCCTAACAAATACAACATAAACGCTGGCGGAATGATAGGATTGTGTGTTGATGCAACAATAAATAACGCTTCAATAAATACTGATGTAACTAATTATTTTAATAAGTCAAATAACAATATAAATCATACATCTTTTGTTGGTGGAATTATAGGAAATATATATAATGTTAAGTTTACTATATCAGATTCTTATTCTACTGGATATTTGTTAAATGAGGATGCAATTTATTACTTAAATTCTTATCATACAGTTGGTGGAGTAATAGGTAGTGTTGGAGAAAGAATACAGGAGGCCAAGTTAACTAATGTGGTTTCGGTTTCGCCTATTGGCTTTACAGCAGTGTCAAATTCAACAGAATTGCGTGAAAGTGGCAAAGTTACTGCAATAGACAGCAGTTTTGTTAGTAATTATGACGATTTTTATAAAAATACGTTAGTTAAAGGTGGAATTGTGGGAACTGTATTAGCAAGCGCCTCTAACTTAACATTAAAATATGTTTATTACAATGGCGACTTTATTCCGTTCTCAAACGACTATGGCGTTCCGGTTGCTACAACAATTGCTAACGAACAATTTAATACACAAATTTACGGAAAGAAAGTGCTTAATGCAGACTTTTTAGAAAGTTATGAAAGTTCCGGTAGCAGAATTAATCCTGTATTTATTGGAACTATTAATTCAGCAAATATGCCTTTATATTTAAGTTCTTCTGCTTCGTATGGTGAAGATATTGTGTTTGGTAGAAAGGCTGTTGTTTATGGCTTAAGTAGTTTAAATAGCACCAAAACTATTACAAACTATGGTTTAATTGTAAAATCAAAATTTAATGATGACACAGCTTCTGTGAATGCTATTACAAACTATGGTACAATTTCTCAAAGCGTATTTATTGCTAATGGAAACACAATTTCCAATAACTATGGCTTGATATTTGCGTGTGAATACACCTGTGGATGTGATAGTACAAATACAGAAACACAGTTAAATATTGGTGAAGGCGGTGTTATTGCGCAAAGTGTTATTGCCTATTCTAGTGAATATCAAAAATCCATTAGCACAAGCAACTTTATGCGTGATGTAGTTTGCTATAACATAACTACAGAACAATATATTTATTTAAATTATTATTCTCAATCCTCTTCGTTATCAAGTGAGCAAACTAAAAAAGTTAGCGAGTTTAATGGTGATTATTCTGGCACAAATTCACTTTATTCTGTTAATTTAAATTTTGAAAACACCTGGATTATAGAAAACTCGGCATGTGCGATTAATAGTAATTATTTGCAAAGTGGCCAGGTTGCGTTTAGATGGATGTATAAAACTAACTTATTTGACACAAAAATAGAAAATTTACATTGGTCGGATTATGCTAAAAACGAAACTTCGGACATTTCAGTAAGTGGTGCTAATATTACTGTTAAAACGGCAGAGGGCTTTGCATATTTGGCAAACCTAGTAAACGGAACAGCACAACCAGAAAGCGTAAAATATGAAAGCGGATATGAAACAGGATTGCAAAGCGCAAATACTAGCCTAAGTGGCTATACTGTTGTGTTGGATGCAGATATTGATTTGGGCGGAAAAATTTGGACGCCAATTGGTTATGATGAGGGTCATGCGTTTAGCGGTAATTTTGATGGAAAGCATCATATAATTGCAAACATGATAGCATTGGGTGCTGACTATGCGGGCTTGTTTGGATATGTTAACGGCACAAATAACATGAGCAATGTTAACCTAATAGATGCAGTTGTTGCAGGTGGAAACTCTTCAAATAGTGGAGTTGGCACACTGATTGGCAAAGCGACAAATATAAATGAATTGAAATTATCTAAAATTGGCATTCAAAATGCGGACATATATGCGTGGTATTATAATCCTACTAATAAAGGCGAGTTTGTGGGTGTATATGATAATTCAATGCAAATAACTTACGAAGACTGTTATGCAGTTATGTATAATATGAAAGGTAAGCAAGCAAAATCATCCAACAAAATATTTGAAAATGTATACTATGCTAACATTCAATATTCGAATGGCAAATATGAGCTAGTAGATGTGCCTACTGCATCTATTCCAACTATAACAAATAATTCAAGTAATGTTTATTATGGCTATAACAGCTATACTAACGATGCAGATCATGGCATTCCAACTAGTTATGATAGATTACAATATGAATTATTAAATGGCTTTGATTGGAGTAATGTTTGGACAAGAGTTAAGGGCGTTAACAACAATCTGCCTGTAATAAAAATACAAGCAAAATATTGGTCGGATTATGCTAAAAACGAAACTTCGGACATTTCAGTAAGTGGTGCTAATATTACTGTTAAAACGGCAGAGGGCTTTGCATATTTGGCAAACCTAGTAAACGGAACAGCACAACCAGAAAGCGTAAAATATGAAAGCGGATATGAAACAGGATTGCAAAGCGCAAATACTAGCCTAAGTGGCTATACTGTTGTGTTGGATGCAGATATTGATTTGGGCGGAAAAATTTGGACGCCAATTGGTTATGATAAAAAACATGCGTTTAGCGGCAATTTTAATGGCGAAAGTCATAAAATTGTAAACATGGCTGCATTGGGTGCTGAATATGTGGGCTTGTTTGGATATGTTTCAAGTGATACGTCAATTCAGCTTTATAATGTTAAATTTGAAAACGCAGATGTTTACGGCAAAGATGTAGGTGTTTTGGCCGGCACAATTCAGAAAAATGTAAATGTAACAAATGTAACAGTTTCTTCAGGTAGTGCAAACGGCTACGCTAATGTAGGCGGTATAGTGGGTAGTGCAAGCGGTGAAGGTAGCTATATACCTAGTATTAAAAACTGCATTAATGGGGCAGTTGTTACTGAACATGCAAATAGCGAGAATGAAGCCAGTTTATTAAATATTGGTGGAATTGTAGGATATCTAAATAATTCTGCAATATTATTTAACTGCATAAATAGCGGTGAAATAACTAGCACTTGCAGCAAAGCATTTACAATCTGTGTGGGTGGAATAGCTGGTTGTGCAGAAAATTACTCATCCATTGATACGGCACTTAATACTGCAAAAGTTGTTTCAAACTATGCTATTTTGTATATTATGTCAGCCACGGGTGGAATAGTTGGTAAGGCGGCTAATTCAGCAACAATATACAATGTTAAATTTGGAAAAACCGATCGTAGTGAAGTACAAGTAATTCGTAGTGAAGTACAAGTAATTGGAAATAGAAATGTAGGTGGAATTATTGGTTGCATGATAGATTCTACATTGTGTGAAGCAAAAGCAGATGATTTATCTATTGGAAAACTATCCAATGGCGAATTGGTTGAATTGAATTACGATAATAAACCAACAGAGTTAGAAAACACTGGTGCTATAATCGGATATTTATACAATTCTAGTTCATCAAAAATTCTTAATGCCGAAGCGATTTTATATAATGCTAATAATATATATACGGCAACACGTAATATGAATGATGCAAGCAAATTATTTGTAGAATTAAAACAAAACTTATACTTGTTATTTGGAAATGCGGATGAAACGACAAATGTATTCCAAAATGTAAATATTGATATGATGTACATAAATGCGGGAGATATGACATATGGTACAGGATGTACAAACTATGACTATGCACTGACGTCTACTATAAAAATAAATTCAAATGATAATATTCTTGATAACACTTCTACAAAATATCATGGCCGATGCAACATATGGGATGAATCTTCATTATGGGAATATAGCTCCAACGATGTTGAATATGATTATTACACAATGAAGGAATTTGCTACATATTCTAATATTGATTCTTTAAGCGATAGCAATTTATGTGTAAACTTTATGCCGGCACAAATTGGAGCCAACCGCAGACTTAACACTAGTAGCACAAAAATTGAAGTAACACTAGAAAATAAAGACCACTATAACACTTTACAACAATGGCTGACTTTACGTTATGGTGTAACAACTTATTTAAAACAGGTTGAATTTGGTGATGGCATTGTGTGGAGTGATATAACTAAACCGCTAGGAATAGAAAACTATGTGTTTGGCGATGATAATAATGTAATGTACTTCACAGGCGCAGTAGAATTTGATTATACAAAAAAATTTATCACAACAATAGAATATACTGGCGACAAATATGTAAATAGCCTTTTTGCAAGTTGGAAAATAAATAATGTGGATATAACTGGACTAAAGGTAAATATCAAAAAGAAAACATTTAACTCAAATAATGAAATAAATATGATATTTAAAGCTGAAGCGTCTGATTTGAAAGTGTGGCATAGTGAAGTTAAGCAAAGCAATTTAAACTTTATTGAATGTACATTTAACAACTGTGAATTTGATTGGGATTTCTTGCTTGCTCATTTAATTACTACAACTACAAGTAAGGCTAGCGACCTAACTACTACTAAAACAACATATACACTAAATAAAAATGGAAATACTTATACAGATTGTACAGCAAAAATTTCAGGGCAAACATTCACTAATGCAACATTCTACTTTAATAATATGTCTGTAACATTTAGTGGCTGTACATTTAATGGTAGCTGCACCGCATATGGTAATAATATAACTACAGAAGCTTGTAATGGAACTTTAGTTATAGGTGTTGTTTAATAAAAAACACGGATGCATTCCGTGTTTTTTTGTTGTTGCAATCATGTGCTAGTTATATTGTTTGACAAAACATAAAATTATTTGTAAAATACACAACAGAAAAAGGGGTGGATTATGACGCATAAGCAGTTCATGGATGAGGCAATAAAGGAAGCCAGAGAGGGGATAACCTGCGGGCACGGTGGGCCTTTTGGTTGTGTTATTGTTAAAAATGGCGAGATAGTTGCAAGGGGGCACAATCATGTGGTTGCAAACAACGACCCAACTTGCCATGGTGAAATAGACGCTATACGCAAGGCTTGCCAAAAGTTAAACACTTTTGACCTACAAGGTTGTGATTTATACACAACAGGATATCCATGTCCTATGTGTTTTTGTGCGATACTTTGGGCAAACATAAATAAGGTGTATTATGGCTGTAACACTACCGATACCGAAATTATTGGATTTAGGGACAAAGCGTTTGAGGAAAGTATTCCGCAAAGAAAGGTGGAAATGTGCTCTGAGGTAGGCAGGAAAGATTGTTTGCAGCTGTATAAGGACTATTCTGCCATCCAAAACAAAACTATGTATTAATTAAGGTATTATATATCTAATATAATTTATATGTAATATACTTGTGTAAATTATTGTGAAAGTAGTATAAAAAACAAAATTAAGGCAACCCTTTTTAAAAGGCGGGCTTTAAGGATGTGGGTTATAAAGTTATAACAATCCATAAAAAAGTGTTGACAGCGCAAAAATTATATGATAAACTCCTAAAGCATAGTATTGTTTAGAAGTGTGTCTAAATGTTTTTAATTTAAATACAAAAAAATTTAATTCCCATCAGCAAATGTAGCAAAAAATTGCTACATTAGGTGGGTTTTTGCTTTTTAAACGGTACACGAAAACAATTTAATAGTATAAATTATTTTAAGAGGAGTAGCGTAAATGCTAAACACACAAAACATTAAAAAAGTTAAATATGGAAATAATGTTAGGTATAACTTTGGCAAAACAAAAGAAGTTTTAGAACTACCATATTTGCTTGAAATTCAAAGAAATTCTTATGATAGTTTTATAAAAGACGGAATAGGTGAAGTTTTAACTGAGTTTTCACCTATTATTGACTACGCTGGCAAAGCGGAGATTTATTTGCTAGACTATTCGCTAGAGGACCGTCCAAAATTAAGCAAGGCCGAAACAAAGCGTAAAAGTGCAAACTATACTGTTCCGCTAAAAGTACGTGTAAGGTTGGTTATTAAAGAAACTGGCGAGGTTAAGGAAAGTGAAGTGTTCCTTGGCGATGTTCCTTATATGACTGAAGAGGGTACATTTATCTTTAACGGAATCGAAAGGGTGGTTGTTAGCCAAATTGTAAGAAGTCCAAGCGTTTACTTCTCTAAAACTGTAGATAAAACAGGTAGGGAACTTTTTGCATCCACACTAAATCCAAAACGCGGTAGTTGGTTGGAATTAGAGCAAAAAGAAAAAGACCCTAACTTTATTCGCGTTGCGCTAGATAAAGGCGGAAAAATTTCTTTAGGAATTTTCTTAAAATGTTTTGGCCTTACTAGCGAGCAAATTTTAGACGCAGTTGGTAATCACGAAATTATGAGGGGAACACTTGAAAAAGACGGCTTTGAAAGTCAGCATGATGCACTTTTAGAGTTAAGCCGTAAAACACGTCCAAGCGAAATCCCTAATGCAGAAGCAACAAAACAATTCATCTTCTCACAATTCTTCTCAACTCAATTTTATAACCTTGGTGATGTGGGCAGATTTAAGGTAGATAAAAAGTTAAGCCTTGCAAATCGTATTTGTGGCTTAAAACTTGCTGAAGATGTGCTAAACAAAAAGACTGTTATTGCAAAAGCGGGCGATATTGTTACTAAAGAACTTGCAAACGAAATTCAAAGCCTTGGCATTAACTCTGTTTGGGTAGAGCATGCTGGTAAGAAAAGCAAAGTTTATGGTAATAACCGTGTTAAATTAAGTGATGTTATTAAATGCAACGAAAAAGAATTAGGCATAAAGCACAATGTTTATTACCCTGTTTTGGCAGAAATCTTAAAAGAATATAAAACCAAAGAAGAGCGCATTGAAGCAATTCGTCAAAATGTGGACAATCTTGTTGGCTCAACCTTAACAATAGACGATATTTTGGCTACAGTAAGCTACTTTTTAAACCTTAATGACGGAATTGGCTATGTGGACAATATTGACCACCTTTGCAACCGTAGAATTAAGGGTGCTGGTGAGTTATTGCAAGATGCTTTCCGCAGCGGAATGAATAAGTTAACAAACTCTGTTAAGGAAACTTTGCAAAGCCATGACCTAAACGAAATTACTCCTGCACAAGTTGTAAATGCCCGTCCTATTAACCGTGCATTTAAGGAATTTTTGGCAAGTCACCAATTAAGCCAGTTGATGGACGAAATGAATCCTCTTTCTTCACTTGCGCAAAAGCGTAGATTAAGTGCAGTTGGACCAGGCGGTATCCGCAAAGACCGTGCAACTGACGAAGTGCGTGATATTCACCACAGTCATTATGGCAGAATTTGTGTTATCGAAACGCCAGAAAGTGGAAACATTGGTTTGATTAACTCGCTTTCTTCTTATGCTAGAGTAAACGAGTATGGATTTATTGAAACCGCATATCGCGTTGTTAACAAAGAAAAGGGTATTGTTACAAATGATATTGTTTACTTGATGGCTGATGAGGATGAAAACTGCTATATCGCGCAAGCAATTGAGCCACTAAACGAGGATGGCTCGTTTAAAAATGACCGTATTACTTGCCGTTATTATGACACAATTGTTGAAGTTAATAAGGATATGGTTGACTATATGGATGTAGCACCAGGCCAGTTAATTAGTATTTCTACATCCCTTATTCCATTCCTAGAAAATGATGATACTGCACGTGCTTTGATGGGTGCGAACATGCAACGCCAAGCTGTGCCTTTAATTAAAACTGAAGCGCCAATTGTTGCTACGGGTATGGAATATAAAACCGCACGCGACAACTGTGCAATTATTGTTGCACGCAATGGTGGTGTGGTTAAAAGTGCCGATGCCAACAAAATTGTTGTTACAACTGATGAAGGCAAAACCGATGAATATGAACTTATTAAGTTTAAAAAGACCAACCAAGATAGTTGTGTAAACCAAAAAACAATTGTTAAAGCTGGTCAAAAAGTTAAAAAAGGTGAAACCTTAGCAGACGGATATTCTACTTGTGGTGGCGAACTTTCGCTTGGTAAAAACATGCTTATTGCATTTATGAACTGGGAAGGTTATAACTACGAGGACGCTATATTGCTTAACGAAAGACTTGTTAAAGAGGATGTTTACACTTCTATTTCGCTTAAGGAAGAAGAAGTTAAATGCCGCTCTACAAAACTAGGCGACGAAGAAATTACTCGTGATATTCCTAACCTTGGTGAGGATGTGCTTAAAAACTTGGACGAAAACGGAATTATCCGTGTAGGTGCAGAGGTTAAACCGGGGGATATCCTTGTTGGTAAGGTAACACCAAAGGGTGAAACAGAGCCAACGCCAGAAGAGCGTTTGTTACGTGCAATTTTTGGTGAAAAAGCAAGAGATGTTAAGGATACGTCGTTACGCGTGCCTCATGGTGTAAGCGGTGTTGTAGTTGATGTACAAATATTCTCACGCAAAAACAAAGACGAGCTTGAAACTGGTGTTAATCAGATGATAAGAGTAACCATCGCCCAAAAACGTAAAATTAGCGTGGGCGACAAAATGGCAGGACGTCATGGAAACAAAGGTATTGTATCCCGCATACTTCCTGAAAGTGATATGCCATTTATGGCAAATGGCCAGCCAATTGATATTGTGCTTAACCCACTTGGTATTCCAAGCCGTATGAATGTTGGTCAGGTGCTAGAAGTTCACTTGGGACTTGTTGCAAAAGCTTTGGGTATTAAAATTGCAACACCTGTATTTGATGGTGTTAAAGAAAGCGACATCCAACAACTATTAAAGGATAACAACTTCCCAGAAAACGGAAAAATTCAACTTTATGACGGTCGTACTGGTGAACCTTTTGAAAATCCAGTTACTGTTGGATACATGTACTATATTAAACTAGAGCACATGGTTAACGATAAAATGCACGCGCGTTCTACTGGTCCTTATGCTTATGTTACTCAACAACCATTGGGTGGTAAGGCAATGTTTGGTGGTCAGCGTTTTGGTGAAATGGAAGTTTGGGCACTAGAGGCTTATGGTGCAACTAAATTACTACAAGAAATGTTAACCGTTAAATCAGACGATACAGAAGGTCGTTTGGCAACTTACAAAGCAATTGTAGAAGGTAAACCACTTCCTGAACCTTCAATTCCAGAATCCTTTAAGGTATTAATTAAAGAACTTCAAGGTTTGGGCTTGGATATTAAGTTGTTAACCGAAAATAACAAAGAATTTAATTTAAGTGATTTGGATAATGATATGATTGAAACCTTTGCAACAGTAACAAAGGCTAAAGAAGAAGTTAACGATATTGCACTTGAATTTGAAGACGATAAAAATGTTGAACAAGATTACGAGAGTAATGAGGATTTTGATAACATATTTGATGAATCTGCATTATTTGACGACTTGGACGATTAGGAGGAGTAAAATTTTATGTTTGAATTGAATAATTTAGCCTCAATTAAAATAGGTATTGCATCTCCTGAAAAGATTAGAGAATGGAGTTATGGTGAAGTTACCAAAAGCGAAACCATTAACTATCGTACCCACAAGCCAGAGATTGGCGGTTTGCTTTGCGAAAGAATTTTTGGACCAAAGAAAAACTGGGAATGTCATTGTGGAAAATATAAAAGAATTCGTCATAAAGGCGTAATTTGTGATAAATGTGGTGTAGAAGTAACAAAAAGTAGCGTTCGTCGTGAACGTATGGGTCATATTGAACTTGCTACCCCTGTTGCACACATTTGGTTTATGCAATCTATTCCAAGCAGAATTGGTGTTTTGCTTGGCCTAAATTCAAAACAACTAGAAAAAGTTGTGTATTATGTTAGTTATGTAGTTATCGAGCCCGCAAATTCTGGTTATTCTAAAATGCAAATTTTAACCGACCTTGAATATCGTGAGGCGGTTGAAAAATACGGTAAAGATGGCTTCCGCGCAGGAATGGGCGGTGAGGCTATTAAGGAACTTTTGTCTGAAATTGATTTGGAAAAAGAATCTAAAGAACTAAAGGCTCAAAACGAAAAAGCAAAAGGTCAAAAGAAAATTAAAATTAACAAAAAACTTGAAATTGTGGAAAGTTTGTTGCGTAGCGGAAACCGACCAGAATGGATGGTTTTGGATGTTATTCCTGTTATTCCACCAGATATTAGACCAATGATTCAGTTGGATGGTGGCAGATTTGCCACTTCGGACATTAACGATTTATATCGTAGAATAATAAATCGTAACAACCGCCTGAAAAAGTTTATTTCTATTGGTGCGCCAGAAGTTATTGTTCGTAACGAAAAGCGTATGTTGCAGGAGGCTGTTGATGCGCTTATCGAAAACGGAAAACGCGGAAAAGCCGTACAGGGACCTAAACAACGCGAACTTAAATCATTAACCGCAAGTTTAAAGGGTAAACCAGGTCGTTTCCGTCAAAACTTGCTAGGAAAGCGTGTTGACTACTCTGGCCGTTCGGTTATTGTAGTTGGTCCAGAACTTAAAATGTATCAGTGTGGTTTGCCAAAAGAAATGGCGCTAGAATTATTTAAGCCATTTATTATGCACAAACTCGTTGAGCGTAATTTGTCGCTTAACTTTAAAGCTGCTAAACGAATGATTGATCGTCAAAAGCCTGTTGTTTGGGATATTTTGGACGAGGTTATTGTAGACCATCCAGTGCTACTTAACCGTGCGCCATCTCTTCACCGTTTATCAATTCAAGCCTTTGAGCCTGTTTTGGTGGAGGGTAGGGCAATAAAACTTCACCCACTTGTGTGCGGTGGCTTTAACGCCGACTTCGACGGCGACCAAATGTCCGTCCATGTTCCTTTAAGTCCAGAGGCAATTGCTGAGGCACGCGTACTTATGCTTTCTTCTAACAACATCTTAAAACCATCAAATGGTGACCCAGTTTGTACACCAACACAAGACATGGTTCTGGGTAGTTATTATTTAACTTACGTTAAAGAAGATGGCCGTGGAGCAAATAAATATTTTAAAAGCGAAGATGAAGCCATTATGGCTTACAAAAGCGGTGTTGTTGAAATTCAATCCCCAATTTTTGTTCGCAGAGAAGTTGAGTTTGAAGGCAGAAAACTTGTTAAAAGAGTAAAAACCACTGTTGGTAAAATAATATTTAATAGCAACATTCCTCAAAACATGGGCTTTGTTGACCGTTTGGACGAGGATACTGTTGCTAATTACGAAATTGACTTTTTGGTTTCCAAAAAAATGTTGGATAAAATTATTAAACAATGCTTTAATGCACTTGGAACAACCGAAACAGTTAAGATGCTTGACCACATTAAGGAAATTGGTTACAAGTATTCTACTATTGGCGCAATAACAATTAACGTGTTCGATATGGAAATTCCTGATGACAAAAAGATTATTACGGACAGAGTAGAAAAACAAGTTCTTGAAAATGATATGTACTACAAGCGTGGTTTTATTACTGAAGACGAAAAACTTGATCGCAATATTAAGCTGTGGAAAGATGCAACTAAAGAATTAGAAGGCGTTGTGTTAAGTAAAATGCACCCACTAAATCCTATCAGAATGATGGCCGAATCAGGTGCGCGTGGTAGCGTTAAACAGGTATTGCAATTGTGTGGAATGCGTGGTCTAATGGCAAACACATCTGGTAGAAAGGTTGACATTCCAGTTAAAAGTAACTTCCGTACCGGCTTAAGTCCATTAGAGTACTTTATATCCTCCCGTGGTGGTCGTAAAGGTTTGGCGGATAAAACGCTTAAAACTGCTGACTCCGGTTACTTAACTCGTAGACTGGAATCAGTTGCGCAAGAAGTTATTATTACTGAAGACGACTGCTTTAAAAACAACAACGAAAAAGTTAAGGGTTTAACCGTAAGTGCTATTGTTAAAGGCGGAACGCCAGTTTGTTCTTTACAACAGCGTATTATTGGCCGTTTTTCGGTTAATGACATTATCAATCCTAAAACTAAAAAAGTTATTGTTCCTGCTGACACAATGATTTCTGCTAAACAAGCAGATGAAATTGCTGGTGCAGGAATTACAAGCGTAGATATTCGTACTGGCCTAACTTGCCGTAGTAAAAATGGTATTTGTGCTAAATGTTATGGTAAAAACATGAGCAGTAACGAAATTGTTGCTATTGGTGAAGCTGTTGGTATTATTGCGGCTCAATCAATTGGTGAGCCAGGTACACAGTTAACAATGAGAACATTCCACACTGGTGGTGTTGCGAATGCTGCAGATATTACACAAGGTTTGCCTCGTGTTGCTGAAATATTTGAAGCACGCCGACCAAAAGGTGTTGCTACTGTAAGTGAGGTTGCGGGTAAAGTTGTAATAAAAGAAATGCAATCAGCCGGCAAAGAAGGCGGAAAATATTACGAGGTTACTGTTAAAAATAGTGATGGCGATGGTCATTATGTAATTCCTTATGGAATTCAACTTAAGGTTAAAAATGGCGATACTGTTGAAGCAGGAAGCGTTCTTACTGAAGGTAATATTTACCCTAACGACATCTTGCTTACTCGTGGTATAAGAGATGTTCAAAACTACTTGTTACAAGAAGTTTTAGCAACATACTCGTCTCAAGGTGTTGATTTAAACACAAAACATGTTGAAATCATTATCCGACAGATGTTAAGAAATGTTCGTATTGAAGATAGTGGTGATACTAACCTGCTTATTGGTGAAATTGTTGATCACTTTAAATATGAAGAAGAGAACGAGCGCGTTATTGCAGAGGGTGGCGTGCCTGCAACTGCAAAGCGTATTGTTCAAGGTATAACAAAAGCAGCGCTTTCTAACCCAAGTTTCTTGGCAGCAGCCGCATTTGAAAGAACATCTATTGTTCTAACTGATGCCGCAATAAAGGGTAAAGTTGACCACTTGGTTGGCTTAAAAGAAAACCTTATGATTGGTAAACAAATTCCTTGCGGAACAGGATATAAAACAAATAAGGATATTTCTCCTGTTGATGTAAACGAAACAAAACAGCAAGTTAGTGTAATGGATGAACAAACCTCTAAACTTTTTGAGGACGAAGAATTTTAATTAAAAACTCACCTAGTCAGGTGAGTTTTTTGTTTAAGAGAGTTTTTTGCTATTTAATTTTGCTTTGCATATGCAACACATGTTTAGACCAGATGCATAGTTAAGTAATTGAAAATATAATAATAGATTTTAGTTTTGTTGTTAAGTAATGCGTATGTGTTAACCTAATATCAGTTTGAAAAGTTTGTAATGTACAAAAATACGGATTTACGCCTTTATTTGGGGTTTTTTTAAATATTACAAATTAACAAAAAAAATTTGCTTTAAGTATTTACAATTGCAAAATTTTAGTGTATAATAGCAGTAAGAAAGAGGATATAAATATGAGTGAAAAAAAATATACGTCACTATTAAAAGGTGAATTTAGACTTGTTGTAGAATATCTTGCTGAATCGGATAAAATTAATGTCTTTTATGATGGAAAAAGATTTGTTAGCCTTTCAACACCAAATGGTCTAAAAGTAATTGACATTAAGGATCCTAGTCGAATAATAACTGCTAAACCTCAACTTAATAATTTTCCATTTGATGGTGTTACCCAAAAAGGAAATTCAGAATTTAAGTCGGAATTTGACTATGTTGCCGAAGCTATCAAAAATTTGGTTAACGAACCAGCGGCAAAACAGATTACAAACAAGATGCTAAAGGACGAGAAAATTAGTTACGATAAACTTATAGCGGATGTATTTAAAAATTTGAAAGAGCCAAGCAAGCTAGACAGACTTCGAAATCTTAAAGGCTCGTTACCACTTGAGATTAGTGTTGATTTGTTTGATAAATTAGATGCAAAGGTTAAGGATATGACCTTACAAAGTAGTGCACTTTTAATTTACACCACAATGGGGTTTAAAATTGTTGACAAAGTAGAAGATAAGTCAGTTGTTGTGCTACAACGCGAGGAAAATTTAAAAAACGGCAAAGAAATTCACAGAGTAAAATTGCCTTTAGATGCGCGTTATAACATGACGGAATCTTTGACTGATTTAAAGGAAACAATGAAGAAACATCTTAATGGCCTTTCTTATGTTGATTTGCTAAGTGTGCATGAATTGCCTGACCTTGTTAAGAGTATTGACCCAAACGGTGATAGTGCAGATATTACTTTAAATTTGTTAAAAATTGTTCCTAAAATGTGTAATCTTGCGGTTAAAACCAACGAACAAAGAAAAGAAATGTTCCTTGATGCGATTTCGCATAACGCTGGTTACGTTTTGGATAATTTTAAGAATGGACAAGTTGCTTTCTCATATTTTAATCAACTAAATAACTATTTCTTTACAGGGAAACACACAGAACTTCCTCAAAGTCTTGTTTCGTTAATTGAAAGTAATAATTTATATAATAAAATTTTAAATGATCATAAAGAAGATCCTTATTTAAAAAAATAATTTTTAAAATACTCTCGCAAGGGAGTATTTTTTGTATTTAATGTGATTGTTTTAATAAATTTGTGTGTAAAAGTTTGTTTAATTGTTTGCACAAAAAATATGTTGTGTGTTAAAATTTATGTGATATTGAAAAATGGGAGGGTGTAATGCCAGCTTTTGTTTATCCTGCAGTTTTGTTTGAAGATAAAGAAAACAATTGTTTTTCTATTGCTGTTTATGACCTTGCTTTGTTTACTTCGGGTGCAACCGTGGAAGAGGCTCATAAACGCATGGACGAAATGCTTGTAAACTATTTTCAAATGGCTATGTCATATGGTTTGGAATACAATCCACCCACTCCATACGAAAATATGATAGATGCTTTTCCAAAACAACTTGTTATTTTGGTAGAAGCTAAATTTCCGGACAAAAAAACAAAAAAATAAAACAAACCGCGCATGTTCGGGGTTTTTAAGAATATAATCGAAGAAAAACTTAAATACTAAAGTAAACAAGGAAAATGGAAAATACTAATGAAAACGGGAAATAGAATAAAAAAAATCAAAAGCATAGTTTTGTTGCTATGTGGCTTCGTGATGTGTATTGGTGCAACATTTGGCATCACTATGGCTTTTTTTGGAAATCAATCAACCGCAAGCTTAAATAATATAACGCTAAAAACTGGTATTGTTATAAATGCATCAATTGAAGAAGATGCTACTATTGAAAATATGTTGGTTGTGCCTACACAACCGGTTGGAATTAACGCAACAGGGACAGTGCAAGCATATACATCATCAGGAACTGCAGTAGATGGCTTATTAAGAGCCCGCCTAACCATTTATGCGGAGAACATGGTAGGATTTATTCCTACAATAAAGGCAGAGGCTAATACCGGAACAGCAGGCGGATATTGGGTAAACGGAAATGACGGGTTTTACTATCTTGTAACCAGTCAAGGTGGAACTCAATTACAAATTGTATCTGTTGGTCAAACAGCAATTTTAAAAGGAAATGCACAACTTTCGCATGTGCTTACAAATGCAGACAGCGGGAAGACTGTTAAAGCACATGTTGTTTTTGAGGTTGTTCAAGCAGAATTATATGCAGATGGTGCGCAAATAACAGGTGTTAACTTATCCTATACAAATCAAACTGTTAAGGATGTATTTGCACAAATTTCTGATAGTGAAGACCAAACTGCAACCTTAACATATAATTATGGATCAAACACCGCTCGTAATGCTTCGGATTTTGAGCCATTAACGGCGTTTAAATACACATACATTGAGGAAATGGACTACCCTGTAGTAGCTAACAAGATGTTTATGGGCTGGTACACGGATTCTGAATATCAAAACAAAGTAGAATTCCCATATCTGCTTACTGAAGATGTTACTTTCTACGCAAAATATTTGGATGGAACACTACCGGCTGCTAACTATAGCTATGATAGTGGTACTCAAACATATCAAGTTATTAAAAACTCGCAAGCCGCACTACCTGCAATAGTTGTTATTCCGGATGCCTACCTAAATGGCACTGATATTGTGGATGTTGCATCAATTGCAGCAGCTGCAAATCCAACTTATTCGGTTTTAGGAAACAACAGCACTGTTCAAGAAGTTTATATGGGCAACAATATTACTGTTGCTAGCAAAGCTGTACTAGCTTTGGCAAATTCTTTACAAAAAGTTTATATGCCGAAGGTTGAAACTCTCGGTGTCGGCGCAATTTATCAAACTTCCGTAACTGAAATTTATGCCCCAAAAGTAAAGACTATTGATGTGTCTGGATGTCAAAAATCCACTAAACTAACAACATTAGATTTACCTAGCATAGAAACGATAGGGAACTTTGCATTTAGCGAAGCTACAGCTTTACAAAGTGTAAATATGCCAAATGTAAAATATATTGGTAAGGCGGCATTTCAAGCTTGTAAAAATTTACCAATTAATATTCCAGATAGTGTAATATGGATAGGTGATTTTGCTTTTAACCATTGCAGTACAAGCACACAATCAAATATTCATATTCCTGCATCTGTAGTCCAAATTGGTGGAGAAAGTTATGTTGGTCCAAATAATATAAATAATATTGTGGGCACCCATGTGTTCTATGATTGCGCTACATCAAATTTAACAAGCTTTAGTGTAAGCTCGGATAACCCATACTTTGTTACACACGAAGGTGTGCTTTACACAAAGGATTATAAATATCTAGTAGCTTATCCTGCCGCTAAAAGTGCTGTAAACTACACCATGCCAGAGGGATGTGTGGATGCTTTTGAGTGTTCGTTTAGTAGAGCACATAATTTAAAGAGCCTAACACTTGCTGATAGTTTTACAATTACAAAATGTTCGGATAATTTTTTAAACTCAGGATACACAAATTTAAATACAGCTTTGTATGTGTTTAACACAGTTGAGAATTTTTATGTTAAAGCAACCAACACTCAATACTCAAGTATTAATGGAATATTATACAACAAAGCAGGCAATACATTAGTTGCGGTTCCAACAGCTAAAGCGAGAGATGGGGTATTAGAATTTGCAGATAGCATAACAACCATTAATAACAATTGCGGAATTCCTATTTTCTATACGACAACCAAAACTTCAATTAATGGAGTAAGCGTTGGTGGAATTCCAACTGAAATTAAAATTGGCAAAAATGTAACATCAATTAGTAGTGAATTTATTGCTGAAGTAAATAGTTCTGATTATTCCTGGACAATTACAGTTGACGCGGAAAATGCTAGCTATACAACTGATGCCAGTGGTAATTTGGTAGCAAAGTAAAGTTTAAATAGGAAATGAGAAATCGTTTCCTATTTTTTTATACGATTTTTTATAGTAATTATATAATAAAAAATGTTGACAGTTATTAATTAATTTGTTAAACTATATCTCGTATTATAGTATAGTTGAATTTGTGCGCAAAGTTGTGCAAAATTCGCTTTTGAAAGGATGTTTAAGTGTGAAAACCGCCTTTCAAACCCACGTATTATGATAATGTGTGCTAAGTGGGTGTTGCATAAGAATTGTTTTTGGGTTGAAAAACATTCTTTTATTTTATTTAGGAGGGTTATAATGCCAACAATTAATCAATTAGTTAAACAAGGCAGAAAAAAGGTTGCAGTTAAATCCACTGTGCCTATTCTAGATGAAAACCCACAAAAAAGAGGTGTTTGCCTTAGTGTAACCACAACTTCACCTAAAAAACCTAACTCTGCGTTAAGAAAAATTGCGCGTGTTCGTTTAAGTAATGGTCAAGAAGGTACGGTTTACATTCCAGGCGAGGGTCATAACCTTCAAGAACACAGCGTAGTTTTAATTCGCGGTGGCAGGGTTCGTGACTTACCAGGTGTGCGTTATCACATTATTCGTGGAACATTGGATGCTGCAGGCGTTAACAAAAGAAAACAATCTCGTAGTAAATACGGCGCTAAAAAAAGTAAATAATTTTAGCAAACATTAAAAATTTAAAATGAAGGAGAATTATTATGCCAAGAAGAGGTGGCGTACCAAAGCGAGATGTATTACCAGATCCAAGATACGGTAGCAAAGTGGTTACTAAACTTATTAACCAAGTTATGCTAGATGGTAAAAAAGCAATCGCTCAAGGTATTGTTTATGATGCTTTTGATATTATTCAAAACAAGCTAAATGTTGAGCCTTTAGAATATTTTGGTCAAGCTCTTAATAATCTTAAACCATTGCTTGAAACAAAAGCAAGAAGAGTTGGTGGTTCTAACTATCAAGTTCCTCTTGAAGTTAGCGCTCAAAGACAACAAACTTTAGCAATTAGATGGCTAGTTAAATACTCTAGACTTCGTAACGAAAGAAGTATGGAAGAAAAACTTGCTGCAGAAATTATGGATGCTTACAACAATGCGGGTGGAGCATACAAGAAAAAAGAAGATACCCATAGAATGGCAGAAAGCAATAAGGCTTTTGCACATTATCGTTGGTAATTTAAGGAGAATTTATTATTATGCCTAGAAATACTCCATTGGAAAGATTAAGAAATGTGGGAATTATGGCCCACATTGACGCGGGTAAAACAACTACAACTGAAAGAATTTTGTTTTACACCGGTAAAACTCACAAAATAGGGGAAGTGCACGAAGGTGCTGCCACTATGGACTGGATGGCTCAAGAACAAGAACGCGGTATTACTATTACTAGTGCTGCTACAACTTGCTATTGGAAGGACCATCAAATTAACATTATTGATACCCCAGGACACGTAGACTTTACTGCAGAAGTAGAGCGTAGTCTAAAAGTTTTGGATGGCTCGGTTGCGGTTTTCTCCGCTCGTGAGGGTGTTCAACCGCAATCTGAGAAAGTGTGGCGTCAGGCGGACAAATATAGAGTTCCTAGAATGATATTCGTTAACAAAATGGACAGGCCGGATGCTAATTTCTTAAACGTTTGTGAAAAAATTAAAACTCGTTTGGGATCAAATGCAGTTCCTATTCAATTGCCAATTGGTTCAGCCGAAACTTTTGTGGGTATTATTGACCTTGTTGAAAATAATGCAACTATTTACAAAGACGACCTTGGAAAAGAAATGGAAGTTATTGAAATTCCTGCAGAATACAAGGAGCAAGCTGAATTATACAGACAACAACTTATCGAGGTTGCTGCAGAGCAGGACGATGAGTTATTAGAAAAATACTTTGCTGGTGAAGAACTAACAGTGGAGGATATCAAAAAAGGAATTCGTAAGGGTACAATTAGCATGAACATTTTCCCTGCTACTTGCGGTACTGCGCTTGGTAACAAAGGTGTTCAAAAATTACTTGATGCTATGGTTGATTATATGCCAGCTCCTACTGACATAGAGGCTATAAAAGGTACTAAACCTAATAGTGATGAAGTTATTGCAAGACATAGTTCTGATACCGAACCTTTTGCTGGCTTGGCATTTAAAATTATGACCGATCCTTTTGTAGGTAAGCTAACATTCTTCCGTATTTATAGCGGTATGTTAACTGCTGGTTCATATGTATTTAACCCTTGCAAAAACAAAAAAGAGCGTGTTGGTCGTTTGATTAGAATGCATGCAAACAACCGCCAGGAAATTGAAGAAGCATACGCTGGTGAGATTGTTGCAATAGTTGGTTTAAAAGACACAACTACTGGTGAAACACTTTGTGACATTGCTAATCCAATTATTCTTGAAAGTATGGATTTCCCAGAACCTGTTATTAGGGTTGCAATAGAACCTAAAACTAAAGCAAGCCAAGAAAAAATGGTTTTGGCACTTATTAAACTTGCTGAAGAAGACCCAACCTTTAAAACTTATACCGATCAAGAAACTGGTCAAACAATTATTGCAGGTATGGGTGAGCTTCACCTTGAAATTATTGTTGACAGGCTGTTGCGTGAATTTAAGGTAGAAGCTAATGTTGGTGCTCCACAAGTTGCTTATCGCGAAACTATTCGTAAGGAAGTTGAGGTTGAAGGTAAGTATATTAAACAATCTGGTGGTCGCGGTCAATATGGTCACTGCTGGGTTAAGATGACTCCACTTAAACCAGGTGAGGGTTATAAATTTGAAAATAAAGTTGTTGGTGGTGCTATTCCTAAAGAATACATTCCTGCAATCGATAGTGGTATTCAGGAAGCAAAACAAAACGGTGTGCTTGCTGGTTACGAAACTGTTGACTTTATGGTAACTGTTTTCGATGGTTCATATCATGATGTGGACTCTTCCGAAATGGCATATAAAATCGCTGGCTCTCTTGCATTTAAAGAAGGCGCTAAAAAGGCAGATCCTGTTCTTTTAGAGCCTATCATGAAGGTGGAAGTAGAAATGCCAGACGAATATCTTGGTGATGTTATGGGTAACATAAATCGCCGTAGAGGTATGTTAAGCGGAACGGAAAATCGTAACGGTTTACAAGTAATTGATGCTACTGTTCCCCTTGCTGAAATGTTTGGTTATGCAACCGATTTAAGAGGATTGACGCAAGGTAGAGGTAGTTTCAATATGGAGTTCTCGCACTATGCGGAAGTTCCAAAAAACATTGCCGACAAAATTGTTGGCGAAAAAAAATAGGCTAATATTTATAAATAAAAAATTAGGAGGATAATAAATAATGGCTAAAGCAAAATTTGAAAGGACAAAACCACACGTTAACGTAGGTACAATTGGCCACGTTGACCATGGTAAAACAACTCTTACTGCTGCTATTACAATGACTCTTGCCGCTGCTGGTAAAGCTCTTGCTATGGACTACAGCGCAATTGACAAAGCACCAGAAGAAAGACAAAGAGGTATTACTATTAATACTGCTCACGTAGAGTACGAATCTGATAAACGTCACTACGCACACGTTGACTGCCCAGGACACGCAGACTACGTTAAAAACATGATTACAGGTGCTGCACAAATGGATGGCGCTATCCTTGTTGTTGCTGCAACTGATGGTCCTATGCCTCAAACAAGAGAGCACATTCTTCTTGCTCGTCAGGTTGGCGTTCCTTACATTGTTGTATTCATGAACAAAACTGACCAAGTTAATGATCCTGAACTTCTTGACTTAGTAGAGATGGAAATTCGTGACCTTCTTTCTGAGTATGGTTTCCCAGGAGATGACACTCCAATTATTAAAGGTAGTGCATTAAAAGCATTGGAAGCTGCTAAATCTGGTAATGTTAATGGTCCTGATAGTCAACCTATTTATGACCTTATCAATGCTCTTGATACATTTATTCCTGAACCTGAACGTGCAACTGATAAACCTTTCTTGATGCCAGTTGAAGACGTATTCACAATCACTGGTCGTGGTACAGTTGCTACTGGTAGAGTAGAGCGTGGTACTGTTAAAGTTGGTGATACAGTAGAAATCGTTGGTATGAATTCTAAATTATCAACAGTTATTACTGGTGTTGAAATGTTCCGTAAATTACTAGACCAAGCAGTTGCTGGTGATAACGTTGGTTTATTACTTCGTGGTATCCAAAGATCAGATATTGAGCGTGGTCAAGTGCTTTGCAAACCTGCTTCTATTCACCCTCATACTGAATTTACAGCAGAAGTTTACGTTCTAAAGAAAGAAGAAGGTGGCCGTCATACTCCATTCTTTAATGGCTATCGTCCACAATTCTATTTCCGTACAACTGACGTTACTGGTACTATTGAACTTGCTGATGGCGTTGAAATGGTTATGCCTGGCGATAATGTAAGAATGACTATTAAATTAATCACTCCTATCGCTATCGAACAAGGTCTTCGCTTCGCTATCCGTGAAGGTGGTAGAACAGTTGGTTCTGGTGTTGTTTCTGCTATTATTAAATAGTTTAAAACACAACTTTATAAACACTCGCATTTTGCGGGTGTTTTTTTATATTGTCATAATTTTTATTTAAATATAGAAAATAATTGTACATATTATGAAATTGTATGTATTAAATAATTTGTAAATATTTGTAAAATTTGATATAATTATAAAAACTCGGGGGAACTGCATATGGTTAAAACGGACGAACAGATTTGCAATATTCCTAGTCAGGACCAATTTACAACACAAAAAATTAGTGTAATAGATAACTGCTTGTTGGGTGAGTATATTGATGACCGCTATGTAATTAGCCAATCGGTAGCAAACGAATTGATTGCATGTAAAAAAATTAAAAAAGCAACTTTTAGGAATTCGGTTTTTTCTTCGTGCTACAAGCCCGAATATGGAGAAATAGTTTTTGAAGTTGTTTACGAAAAAAATACCGCAACAAATACTGCTAAAGCAACTATTTACGTGTTAGAAAACGAGTTTAAAGTTAATGGTTACTTGCAAAACACAATAAAAACCGCGCTGTCCTCTTATACGGATAGCATGGAGGGATTTATTGAAAAAAGTTACAGTAAGTTTAATATAAATATTAGCAATAGTACGGGCGAGGGTAAAGAATATAAAAATACTAACGACCCTAATCTTGATGGCTATATAGTAGCCAAAAAGCAGTTTTTGCTAAATGTAGGAAAACTTACTTCTGATAAATATATGAGCCTTTATAAGGAGTTTTTTGAAGAACGCTTAAAACTTATAAAGCGCCTTAATAACGAGTTTACTAACTCTGTTTTAAAAAAATTTAACCTTGAATATCAAAAGATTGAAAAGTACTTTTTACAAACTAAGGACTACAAGGCCTTAAGCGAGCTTTTGGATAAGTGTTTTGAGGATTTATATGGCGTTAATCCTCAATTATTAGACCAAGAAAAAGAATATCGCGAAAAGATTTTGCCTATAATTATTTTATTTTCACAAAAGGCAACAAACATCTTTGCAAATGCCGCTCCAAAGGCGTTGGATACGCTTAATACCGTTGATAAAAGCAAAGTTAATAAAATTAGAAAAGAACTTAACGAATATCAAAATACAATGGTAGAAAATAAAAAGTTGTCTACGGAAAAGACAGCCTCTGAAAATAAAGTAAAAAGTTTGATGGAGGAATTAAATAAAATAAAAAGTGGCCTTAACAAGGAAACTCCTAAATCATCTAAAAGTGATATAGCAGCTGAAAAGCCTACTGCTTTTAATGAAAAAGCTAAAATAGTTAATACAACTATTAAAAATCAAATACAAACTAACCAACAGACTCAGTATAAGGATATAAATGAAGAGTTACTGGAAAATAAAAAGCCAGATGTTAAATTGGAGAAAAAAACAGTTGCTTCGATAGAAAGATAGAGGCAATTTAATTACAAAAAGAAAAAAATCACGATTTAATCGCGATTTTTTTAACGTCCTTTTCCTGTTTGTTTTGATTCGTAATCTCTAACTACGCGATTTGCCAAACCTATGTTGTAATTACATTCCGAAGGTGTAATTCTAGCTTTGTTATCATAAAGCATTGTTGCTTTTTGGCTAATGTAATATTCAAGATTCCCATCATATGCCTTGTAAGGAACAAGCTTATATATATCCAAAACATCCTTGGCAAATATATAATGGTCTCCACACCTAACTGGAGAGAAACCAGAAAATTGCATATTGTTAGCTGAATACCTAGAAATTACCCCGAGTTCTGTAAGAGTTTTTAAAGTATCCATAAATGGGTGTTCCATACTACCTGTTCTATTATATTTTTTTACAAAATCTTTAGCGATTACGTTAAAAACATCATAGTCTATTTTTCCGCCATATCTAAAGAAAAATATTAATCCATAACCTTGATAATGGCGTGTAGTTTTAATAAACTCCTCTTTAGCATGTTTATTGTTTATTTTTGAATACATCTTATCAATCACTGCTTGATATTTTGCCATTTCTTCTAAATTTTCTTTGTTCCTTTTTAAAAGTGTTTGATAATTGTCCTCGCTTAATGCTGTGTTTGCAATTTTAAACGTCCTGTGAATTCTATTTATGTATTCTTGTTCGGTTTCTGGAGGTAAATTTTCGATATATTCCGGGAAAAAATCTTGTGAACTACAGCCATAGAAAGGATTAGGCATTTTAAGAAAAATAGGAAAATGAAATAGTCCACTTTTCACCTTAAACATAGGTAGTATTTTTCCTTTTAAATAATTATTTATATATTTATCTTCAGCTAAATCGACCATTCCCATGATATTTCTCCTTATCTAATAGTTTATTCTTAATGGCTTTATTATAACACTCAAGCTAACGAATGTAAATACCCAATTTAAAAAAAAACATAATACAAATTTATTTGTTTCGACATAAATTGCAATTGTGAGAGTGGCTAACAGTATAAAATTATTAAAAACCTATTATGGCTCTTTACTATTTAAAAGTTTTTTAGTATAATACCAATAGTATTTAAAACTAAAACATATAGGGAGAAGCGTATGATTCCTTGTGAAGTACAAAATTTAAATAAATTATATGGCAACATTGTTGGCGTAGAAGGCGTAACGTTTAACGTGAAAGAGGGCGAAATTTTAGGATTGATTGGACCTAATGGAGCGGGTAAATCAACAACGATACGCGCGTTAATGGGCTTAATAAAACCCACTGATGGCAATGTTTCTATACTTAACGAGGATGCATTTAAAAACGGTCACAGGGTAAGAGGTGATGTGGGATATGCGGGAGGCGAGCCTAGTTATATTCCTAACCTAACCGTAGGTCAAAATTTACAGTTTGTGGCTGAAGCCAAAGGTGTGTCTATGGATAGGGTGGACGAACTTGCCACAAGACTTGAGCTAACACTTAATATGAAAGCAAAAAACCTTTCTTTAGGCAATAAAAAGAAGATGTGTTTGATTATGGCGCTGTTATCAAGCCCTAAACTAATTGTTTTGGATGAGCCAACATTGGGCCTAGATCCACTTGTTAAGAAGAATCTGCAAAAGATATTGCTTGAGGAAAAGAAACGCGGTGCGAGTATACTGATAAGCAGTCATGAACTAACTGAAGTGCAAAGGCTGTGTGACCGTGTTGCAATAATTAAGGACGGCAAGGTGGTTGCTATTGAGGAAATGGAAAATCTTAAGACCAAACGTCTTAAAAAGGTTACGCTAGAAACGGAATATTCCACGCCAAAAGTTGTGTTAAGTGGAGTAAGCGAGCTTCAGCAAGATGGTACGCTATCCACATTTAAATATAACGGTGAAATGAAAAATCTTGTTAAATTTTTAAATTCTGTTGACCTAGTTAATGTGGATATTGAAGAATGCGATCTAGAAAGCATTTTTATGCACTTTTATGAGTAAGGAGCGCTCAAATGAAATTTGTAAATAAATCTTTATATAAGTTAGAAAGAAAAAATAATTTAAAGAATTTTATACTGTTTAGTTTGATTGTGGGTGTGTTATGTTTTGCAACAATAGCGCTATTCCCTATGTTAAAAGAAGTACTGAATGAACTTGCACAAGAAAGCTTTGGAACAGTGTTTGAGGATATGTTCAGAATGGATAATATCGCGGACTATTTTACAGCTAATATGTATCAAATTTGGGGCCTATTGGGGCTAATATACGCCAGCGTTTTGGCGGTTAAACTAACCTCAGGGAATTTTAAAGATGGCAGTTATGAAATGATTTATTCGCTTAATATTAGTAGGGCCAAAATTGTTTCTACAAAACTTGTTCGATTAATTTTAAATACTACATATTTTACAATAGTTGTTGCGTTATTTAATTTTGTGGCACTTGTTGTATTTGCGGGATTTAGTGGATTTTCTGCTTTAAACTTTTTAGCATATACACTTGTTATGTGGCTTATAACACTAATTATGGGCGTGCTAAGCTTTGCGTTAGGACTATTTTCAAAACACAAATTTAACACGCTTTCCGCCGTTGTTTTAGCGATGGTGTTTTATATTATTGTAACCCTTGCAGAAGCTTCTATGACCGATTGGATTGGATATCTATCTCCATTAACTATTGTCGCATCAAATGTGCTGGGTTTAGGCTTTAATGCGTTAAAACAGAATTGGTTTATACTAGTGGGATTTAGTGCAATTTCCGTACTGATGCTAACATTTAGCGTGATAAAGTTTAAAAATGACGATTTATGTTAATATTTTTAATAATTATTTTGCTAATTATTATTGCAATTTTTTACTTTATAATGTATAATCATTACAGATATGTAAAATAGAGTTGAAAGGCTCTATTTTTTGTGAAATAAAAAAGTTGACAAACTGTTGTTATTTTGATAAAATTTACTCGCAAAAATGTCACTTATATACTGGAGGAAACTATGAGAGAAACTATTATACTTGCTTGTACAGAATGCAAAAACAGAAACTACAATACTCAAAAGAACAAAAAGAACAGCCCAGAAAAAATTGAAATTAGTAAGTTCTGCAGATTCTGCAAAAAACATACTGTTCATAAAGAAACAAAATAAATTTTTAAGGATAGGTCAATATGGCTAAAAAAGTTGTTGACAACGCTAATAAAGCAAAAAATGCAAACAGCGTTGAGGGTGCAGAGAACACCCAACAAAACACTATTGTAGAGCAGGAAGTAAAGGTAGAAAAATCCAATAAAAAACAAAAGGATGATAAATCTGCTAAAAATTCTAAATCCGCTAAAAAATCAAACAAAAAAGAAAAGAAAAGTTTGGGCAAAAAAGTTAAGGAAAGCGTAAGCGAACTTAAAAAAGTGTCTTGGCCTACTTTTGGCAAAACCGTTAAACAAACAGGTATGGTTATCGGTGTTGTGTTTGTTTGTACGCTGGTGCTTTTTGGAATTGAAAGTTTACTTGCTTGGTTGCATGGTTTATTATTTTAATTTGAAAGGGAGGTTAGGCTTTTTGCCTAATTTGTAATGGAAGAAAAAATTCAAGAAGCAAGAGAACAAGCCAAGTGGTATGTTCTACACACTTATTCTAGTTACGAAAATGTGGCTAAAGAAAACCTAGAAATTGTTATTGATAAATACAACTTGCAAGATCGTATTTTTGATATCGTTATTCCAATGGAAGATGTTGTTGAAGAAAAAAACGGCAAAAGAAAAGTTGTTTCTAGAAAAATGATGCCAGGTTACATTATTGTAAAAATGATTTATGGTGACGATATTTGGCACGCAATTACGCGTACTAGAGGCATTACGGGCTTTGTTGGCCCAAAAGGCAGACCGCTTCCTTTAACCGAGGAAGAAATTAGAAAAATGCGTTTGGAAACCGTTGAGGTTAAAAATATTGATGTGGCAGTTAACGATAAGGTTGAGGTGCTTGAGGGCGCGTTAAATGGCTTTGTTGGAGTAGTTACATCCGTGGATGCAGACGCACTTAAATGCAGAGTTGTGGTTGAAATGTTTGGCAGGGAAACCCCTGTAGACCTTAACTTAACCGCAATCAGAAAAGTTCAGTAATTACAGCCCAGTTTGGGTTGTGGATTATACCAACAAAAGTTGGTGGGCAATATGCCCAGTTAGTGGGAGAAGCGTAAATACTTTTTAATGCGCTTTGTTTAGACCACATAGCCAGTAATGGCAGGAGGAAGTTTATATGGCAGCAGATCCAAAGAAAAAAGTGAACAAAGTTGTTAAGTTACAACTAAACGCTGGTAAAGCAACTGCAGGCCCTCCCGTTGGTTCTTCATTAGGTCCTTTTGGTATTAATATACCATCCTTTGTTAAAGAATTTAACGAGAAAACCGCTAACCAAGCAGGTTTGGTTATTCCAGTTGAAATTACCATTTATGCCGATAGGTCTTTCTCATTTGTGCTTAAAACTCCACCAGCAGCCGTTTTAATTAAAAAGGCTTGTGGAATTGAAAGTGGAAGTGCAAACTCTATTAAAAATAAAGTTGCAAAAATTACTAAAGCGCAAGTTAGAGAAATTGCAGAGTTAAAAATGCCAGACCTAAACGCAGCTAGTGTTGAAACAGCAATGAAAATGGTAGAAGGTACTTGCAGAAGTATGGGCGTAACAGTTACTGAATAATTGTAACGCAAAAAATTAGTGGGAGAGTAAAAATATTCAGATTACTCGATTTCAACCACAAGGAGGAATTATGAAAAAAGGTAAAAGATATAACGAAAGTGCTAAATTAGTTGATAGAACTGTTAGTTATAGTGTTGATGAGGCAATAAATCTTGTTCAACAAACTGCTAAAGCAAAGTTTGATGAAACAGTAGAACTTCATGTTAAACTTGGTGTAGATGGCAGAAATGCAGACCAACAAGTAAGAGGTGTTGTTGTGCTTCCTCACGGAACAGGCAAAAGTGTAAAGGTTTTGGTTATTGCTAAAGGCGATAACGCAGATATTGCAGAAAAGAACGGTGCTGACTTTGTTGGTGGCGAAGATATGATTGCAAAAATTCAACAAGGATGGTTGGGTTTTGATGTAGTTGTTACTTCACCTGATATGATGCCAGTAATTAGCCGCGTTGCTAAAATTTTAGGACCAAAAGGCTTAATGCCTAGCCCTAAAAGTGGTACAGTTACTACTGATGTAGCAAAAGCTATTAAAGAAATTAAAGCAGGTAAAGTTGAATATCGTTTAGATAAAACTAACATTGTTCATGTTATGATTGGCAAAGTTTCTTTCGGTTTTGATAAACTAAAAGATAATTTGGAGCATGTTATGGATGCGCTTATTAAAGCAAAACCTGCAGCAGCTAAAGGAACTTACTTAAAAAGTGTTGCAATTTCTAGCACAATGGGTCCTGGAATTAAAGTTGACTATAAGTACTAAAAAATAAAAATAGCAGTTTAGGACTGCTATTTTTTTATTCTATTAGTTTTTTATACAGAACTAGAGATTATAAATTTTGCTTGAATTCGTTTACAATATCTTGCACAAAATTAGAGGATAGTATCGATTTTGAGTTAAAGTCATATCTGCCAAATTTACCGCTTAATTTTTTGTATATCTTGTAAGCAAGTTCTCGGCATGTCTGACTTCCGCCTTGTTTGTTTACTTCATCTTCATAAGCTAGAATAAGCTTTACAAAGTATTTTTCAAATGCGTCGTTCAAAGCGGAAATAACAGATGAGTGTTGTTTTGAGTTAATAAATGAATTAGCTATCATTTTTTCGTCGCCGTCACATAGTTGTGGGTGCTCATCAATGAATTCTACCATAATCTCAAACAAGCTTTTACCCTTAAAAGGGGTGTTTTCCAATGTTACACCTTGTAACGGCACGCTAACAGCAAAGTGGTTGTCGTTTCGCTTTTTACGGTCATAGAACTCGTTATTTACAATGCCCATGATTATCCTTGTTCTAGCCAAACCTCTAGTATTAAGTCGAGTATTATCAAACATTGTAAAAGAATCTTCAGTGCTGTATTTTACCGCTATATCAATGCCTTTTTGAGCCGCAGAAAATGGTGCTATAACAATATTTTCAAACAATTTTTTTGTGGCAATTGTACTTAAATTAGAATTAGAAAATGATTTTATATTGGCTAATATTTCGGATAACACAACAAAAGTTAGTGTAACTTTTTTGTTGTAAAAGTCCACTTCTTCCTTGGTTAAATACCAGAGCGAATCTATTGCTAAATTTGTTAATTTAATCTCTTCCATTTTCTTAATAATTATAGTATGTTATATATTTTTTTGCAAATATTTTAAATAATATTACGTAATTTATGACATATTAATAGTTAAAAAATTATATTTATTATTTAAAAATTTGTTATGATAGGGTTGACATAATTAATGATTTGTTGTATAATCCTTGATGTAAATTGAATATTCTTTTTCGCCAAAGACAGCAAGTATAAACGTAAATCTTGCCGAGGTAAGTTAATAAAGTGGATTTCCCCCTTATGCTTATTTGGCGTAAGGTTTTCTTTTTATAAACACATTTTAAAAAAGGAGAGAAAAAGTGAGCGCTAATCAAGAGAACAAAAAGAAAATTGTTGCTGGCATGAAAGAAGAGTTGGCAAACGCAAAATCTATTGTTTTAGTTGACTATCGTGGCATAACCGTTTCAGAAGATACTGAATTAAGAAAATCTTTTAGAAGCGAAAATGTTACTTATAAAGTTGTTAAAAACAATTTATTAAAGCGTGCGCTAGCAGAACTTAACATTAGCGGACTAGAAGATAAAGTGTTCGAAGGAACAACTGCTATTGCTTTTAGTACTGACGAGGTTGCCCCAGCAAGAATATTCTGCAAGGCAAGCAAAAACCTTAACAAAATGGCTGTTAAAGCAGGCATTGTTAATGGTAAAATTATGAGTGCAAGCGAAGTTGAAGCATTGTCAAAAGTACCTTCAAAAGAAGTACTTATTGCTATGTTGCTTGGCACATTACAAGCCCCTATTTCTTCCTTTGCAAGGGCTTTAAATTTAATAGCAGAGGGTAAAAATTAATTTTTGGAGGAATTTATAATGGCAGATTTAAAGAAATTTGTAGATGAAATTAAAGGTTTATCTGTTCTAGAGGTAAGCGAATTAGTAAAAATGTTAGAAGAAGAGTTTGGCGTAAGTGCTGCTGCTCCAGTTGCAATGATGGCTGGTCCTGCTGCCGCTGCTGACGCTCCTGCCGCTGAAGAAAAGAGTGAATTCAACATCCTTCTTAAGGAAGTTGGAGCAAACAAAATTGCGGTTATTAAAGTTGTTAAAGAGATCACTGGTCTAGGCCTTGGTGAATCTAAAGCAATTGTTGATGGTGCTCCAAGCACAATTAAAGAAAATGTACCTGCAGAAGAAGCAAAAGCTTTTGAAGCAAAACTTAAAGAAGCAGGCGCAACTGTTGAACTAAAATAGTTTTTTAAAA
This sequence comes from uncultured Christensenella sp., assembly GCA_964564685.1. Classification (GTDB taxonomy): domain Bacteria; phylum Bacillota; class Clostridia; order Christensenellales; family UBA1242; genus UBA11490. The sequence continues at coordinate 33,763 of CAZMBC010000001.1, read as the reverse complement.
TGTGTAAAAAACTACGCTAAATAGGCGTAGTTTTTTTTATTTAGGCATATATGTTATGCACTCTGCTGTTGCGCTAGGGCATTCCTCTACACAAATGCCGTTTGCCTTGCATGAGCCACATTCGTTAAATAAGCAGGGGGCTTTGCACTCGATAATCACTTTTTTATTGTGTCTATATGGATGTATCTGTGGCTCTTTTTCAAACATTGTTTTGCTAACATCTTGCTTCTGGTCGGGTTTGAGCTGTTTGCACTTGCAAAAGTCAGAGCAAATGTTTTGTTTGTTTACTAATATTCCTTTGCGAGTACAACAAAATTTGTCGTTGTATTCACAATTTAGTTGGCGACATTTTAAATCCATAATTTACTTCCTCGTTTTTTGATATATTATTATGTTTGACAATTTTGATGTTTAATATTACAATATTAGTACAATTTGGAGGATTTATGAAAGTCGTATTATTAAAAGATGTTAAAAACAAGGGTAAAAAGGGTGATGTTATTAATGTTAACGACGGTTATGCGCAAAACTTTTTAATTCCTAATGGATACGCCATTGTGGGCAACGCAACTAATGTTAACGAGGCAAATCAAGCTAAACATGCAAATGCCTATAAAGAAGAACAAAATATTAAGCATGCTAAAGAGATTGCTGAAAAGTTAAAAAACGAAGTTGTGACCCTTAAAGTAAAAACGGGTGCAAACGGCAAAATATTTGGAAGTGTAACAAACAAGGAAATTGCAGATGAGCTAAAAAACTTGGGTTACGATATTGATAAAAAGAAAGTAGAAACGAATGCGATAAAGACGGTTGGCGAATATAGTGTAAAAATTAAACTATATGCAGGAGTATCAACCAATATTAAGGTTGTTATTCAAAACCAATAAAAAAAAGCAAAGATAATCATCTTTGCTTTTTTAGTTATCCCGGATGCGAGTGAATATTATTATTATCCTTAATAGAGATAGCAAGCTAATAATCATGGATGCAACATATGTTAATGCCGCAGCATTTAGCATACGCTTTGCATAAACTGTTTCTTGCTCGTCAAATATTCCGCTTTTATGCAAAACTGCGGTTGCACGCCTGCTAGCGTCGTACTCAACGGGCAATGTTACAACACTTATTAGTGCGCTTAATCCAAAACTTCCCACCGCAATCCACAAAATTATTGTTCCTAATGTGGATGTTGGCATAATCCAAAAGTTAAATAGTAGGGCGATAATAACAAGTGGCATAAGCAGGTTTGAGGTTAGGTTAGATAAATTTATGGCCAAATTACGCAAGTATATTGGTGCATATTTTGCTTTGTGTTGCAAGGCGTGTCCTACCTCGTGCGCAGCAACGCTTATTGAAGCAACGCTGGTACTTTGTGGTTCACTTAATGCCAAACACTTGTTTTTGGGGTCGTAGTAATCACTCATTTTTCCGTCTTTAGCGGTTATTATTTTTACATTCTGCAATTGTGCTGTATCAAGCAACAATCTTGCAATTTCACTTGCGGATTTTCCAATTTTTGCTGGTAGCTTACTAAACGCGTTATATGTGTTCGAAACTTTGTATTGCGCGTAAGCAGCCAAAATAATTCCGGGTAAAAGTATTATTCCCAACAAATAATACTGCCAATATAACATTCCTATCATAAATTAACTCCTCATTATCTTATTATTAAAGCGCCTTATTGGTGTTAAAATTCCATCGAAAAGCGCTACGATATATGTTTTACCAGCTGTTCGAAGCAGTTTTTTTACTTTTGGTGTTTCTTTTGCTGTTATAATCTGATTTTCTTTTAAAAATTTTAACGCGCGTGTGCTGGCATTAATTTCCACTGGAATTATTATAAGCTTAAATAGCACTTGCATAGCAAATAATACCCCAGAAATTATTATTAGCGTTACACCCAACGATGGCGTTGGCCATTTAAATATGTGTGCAATTAATCCAAATATAAGTAGGGGTAAAATAAATCTTGAAGTTAGGCGAGTTATTTTACCGAGCAACTGATTTAGCTTAAACATTGGGTCACCTGTAAAATGTTGGTGTGCGTGTCCAAGTTCGTGAGCAACAATTGCAACTGAAGCTATAGATGTGTTGTTTGCAACGTCCTCACTTAAACAAAGCAATTTCTTTTTTGGCACATAACAATCTGTCATCGTTCCATCAATAAGCGAAAATTCAAGGCCATCAAGTTGCAGTTTTTGTTTTGCATAAAATGCAACTTGTTTTCCGTTTACGCCTTTGTCGTTTGTTATTTTTGAATACTTATTATATAAATTTTTAACGCGTGTTCTTGCAGTGAATAATGAAAATAACAACAGTAAAACAACGCCACCTATTATATAGTACAACATATTTTCTCCATAAGATATATTAATATTATACTATTTTGTTCGCATTTTAACAACATTTTTAATTAAGTAAATTCGTTATTAATAAAAACAAAAAAGAGATTTTAACCTCTTTTTAAAACAATGATACTTCTTCAATTTCAGATATTTTATTGTTATCAATATAAAAATTATATGATTTAAATTGCTCACTTTCTACAGTGTAATTTATTGCATTTCCTTTAAAGTATGTATTGTAAAAAATATTTTTAATATTTCCGAAATATGATGTTAAATGTTCATTAGAAACTAAATTATCCTTTAAATAATATTTACTTAAGTTATAATCTTTGTATTTTATACTTTGTAAAAAGGCTAAGGGAATAAGTTTTTTATTTTCTGTAACAAATGGGTTAGTGTCTTTGTAGATTGAGTAACTGTCACAAGACATGTTTTTTTTGTCAAATACATACACTAATCCATGCTTGGAAATGTCGTTTACAAATTGTAATAATTTAATTACTTTGTTATCTTCTTCAATAATATTAAACTCATCGTTAATAACAATTTTATTTGTACTCAAATTAATTATTGTTACGTATTGTGTGTTTTTATCGGTTATCCCTTTTAAAATAAAATATCCACTTGTTTCGCTACTAACGCTCATTATGTTTGGTGTAATGCAGTTTAGCAACTCGCTATTTGGTGTAGAAATACACAAATGTGTTTTTTCGTTTTTAACTAATTTTATATAAAGGTCACCCAACTTTTTTTCAATCAATATAATATCTGTTTGTGTGCTTAAAATTTGTGCAGGATTATATATTATTTCCATATGATTTTTGAAATAGGGAATTTTCTGGACGGATGGAGTGCTTGAAAATTTATTTAGTGTTGTTATGGGTAAAAAAATATTTTGATTGTGTGGAAGAAAGGAAATATAAAAATCTTTTTCTAATGCAATATCTACCCATTTAACATGGCTAGTGTTTATATTAAAAGTTTCAAATCCGTCTACAGAGATGGTCGCGGGCACGGCACTAGTTATATGTATTATGCTTTTCATTAAGAACCTCTAAAAGTTAGTTTGTTATAAATTATGCTTAACATATTAACTATATGCCAGCTTATAAAAATTTTGGTGGAGTATAATGTGCATTATTTTGTAAATAATTTATGCATGGAACAAATAGAAAACAAAATTTTAAAAATGCCTTATAAAGAAAATAAGTGTATAAGTGATGAAGATATTTTACACTTGTTTATGGGGTTAGTTAAATTAATTAAAAAAAGTGCAAATTATGAGGCACTTAATAGCATGTCGTCAAAAATATCCGCACTTGAAAAAGAGTGTTGTGATTTAAAAAGAATTTTAAAACAGAGAGAAGACGAACTTGCCCTGCTAAAGGCAAAAACAAAAGCGGAATATTTCGCTAAAATATGATTGATTGATTTACAAATATTAATTGAAAAAAGTACTGATATTTGTTAGAATATTAACGAGGAATATTATGTTAAAAATTTTTTATTCGTCGTTAAATTCAATAGCGTCTGACGGCTTGTTGAAATCACTGAAAAACCGTGACAAAAGCAAGCGACATATTATTATCACGCCGGACAGGGCTAGCTTGAGTTATGAAAAGAAACTTTTCTCGGTTTTGGGGGAAAGTAGTTTTTTTGATGTTCAAACAACTACGCTTTCGCGTTTTTGCAACAACATAATAAAAAAGACTGGTCGAAGTAAAAAAATATTGTCAATGATGAGCGGAGTTGCGCTTGTAAAAAAAATACTTTTAGAACAAAAGGACAATTTAAAAGCGTTTAAAAAGAATGTAGAGTTTAAAAACTTTGCGAGTGATATATACAACATAATCTGTATGTTTAAAAGTAACAATGCTACGCCCATTTCCGTGTTGAAAGAAGGGGCAAGCTCTACTCTTAGGTTAAAGCTTGCAGACCTTGATTTAATTTATAATGAATATGAAAAATATTTGCAAAGCGATTTTATGGATGTGTTTAACAGGCTTACTTTGTGTAAAACGCTTATAAGTAAGCAGGCGTTTAAGGACACGTGTGTATACTTTGTTCAATTTGATGATTTTACGAAACAGGCATATGGGATTATTGAAAAACTTGTACAATGTTCTGAACAAGTGGCTGTTGCCACTACCTTTGCAAAATCAAACGAGCATAAACGTAACGGAAATATTTATGTTAATAATATTTTTTACGACCTTGTTAGTATGGCAAAAATGCTAAATATTAGCTATGACATTATTGAGGTCAAGCCGCAATTAAGTGAAGAATTTTTGCACTTAAATAATAACGCCTTTGGATATAAATGTAATATTTTACCAAAACCATCATCAGCAATTAAAGTGTTAAAATTTGATACTTTTGAGCAGGAAATTACTGGCATTGCAAGCAAAATAAAATACGAAATAATTAATGGCGCAAAATATAATGATTATTGCATTCTTGTGCCAAATTTAAAAAATAAAAAAAACATTATTGAGAAGTGTTTAAATAAATTTGAGCTACCATATTTTATGGATGAAAGCGAGTGTATTAAAAACAACATTATTTGCAGATACTTGCTTGGACTTTCCGGATTGTTTGATAGGATAAGCAAAAATGAACTTTTAAGCTTATTAAAAAGTCCGTTTGCATGTTGTGAAAATTCTAGTCTAGTTCAGTACGAGGATTTTATAACCCGTTATGGTTTGGAGGGGCATTCGCTATTGTACACAAAAGATAATGTGGATTATAATTTTCTTCTACCCTTTAAAAAATTAATTGATGGGGTTGGAAAAAAGCACCCTATACACTTTTACATACGAAAATTAAATGATTTCTTGCAAGAAACAAACTTTTCAGAAAAACTTGATGAGCTTTTAAAAGTGTATTTTGACGCCAATGATGTGCTGGAATATCGAAAGTTGGAGAATGTAAAAAATAAAGTAACCAATATTTTTGACGAAATGCAAAATGTGATGGCGGATTATTTATGCTCTCCAAAAGTTTTTTACGAAATTTTTGAGGGCTATTTAGAAAGTAATAGTATTACAATGCCACCTCTTTTGGCGGATAGTGTGTTTGTAGGTGATGTTGTAAACAGTTATGTGGATAAACATGAAAACATTTATATTTGTTGCGCAAATGAGGGGGAATTGCCCGCCTTTTCTAGTGACGATGGCATTTTAACAGATGCGGAAATTGCTATGATGGGTGAAGAAAAATTAAACCCAACTGTTCAACTTGTAAACAAAAAAAGTAAGTTTAAACTATTTGAAATGCTATTTTCAGCAACCAAAAGCTTAACATTTACATTCCATACAAGAGCACAGGGAAATGATTGCTATTTAACAAATTTTGTAATTGACATTGTTAGGTTTATGAATATTAACATTGTGAATGCAGGTCTGCATTTTAATCAAATTGAAAACAATATGCTGGGCTTAAATAAACAAAATATTTTGTTTAACAATCTAAATAAACAAACATCCATAGAAAGTTTATTAGAAATGATAAAGCTAAACGATATTTATTGTAAAAATAAAAACTACATAACGCTAATTTCTTCCTTGAAACAAAGTGTTGAGAATGACCAAATTATTAACAACTATAATTTTAACAATGCGTTTAAAAATGTTAAAGGCTCACAATTGTTTTTTGCAAATGGCAAATGTGGTGTAAGCGAGTTTGAAAATTTTTACAGGTGTCCTTATATGCACTTCGTAGATTATGGATTACACTTAAAGCCTAAAGAAGATGGCGAGGTTCGTCCGCTTGAAATTGGAAACATAATTCATGAATTTTTAAAGATTGCATTGCCATTGTTGCTTAAAAATCCAGATGATTTAGAACAGATTGTAAATACTGTGCTTGATGAAATACTACAAAAGGATAAGTACGTATTTGTGTTAAAAAACAAACAAAATAGTTTTGTAGTTAAAAGTTTGTATGGTGAGTGTAAACGTATAATGGAGGCATTTGTTTACGTAAACCAACATAGTAAATATAAGCCCGCCTATTTTGAAATGCCTTTTAAAAACACTAGTATTTTTAACAAAATTTATATGGATAAAGATTTATCGCTTGTGGGTATTATCGACAGAGTGGATGGCTATGAAAACTGTTTTAATGTTATTGATTATAAAACGGGTTCATCACACTTTGATGATTTTACTGACATATTTTATGGCAAAAAGTTGCAACTAGTTGTTTACTTGATGTCATTTTCTGACAATAACTTATATATTCCAACAGGTGCATTCTATCTGCCTATTACAAATGATTTTAGCTTAAAAGACGGAAAGGACAAGTATAAATTAAAAGGCATTATAAATAAAGAAACCGCATGCTTTGAAAATTTTGATGACAGGCTTTCTAGTGCAAAATACAATAGTGACATTGTTAGTATTGGCACAGATAAAGATGGAAAGATTAAAACAAAAAACAACTATTATAATAATTTGTGCTTAACAAATTCGGAACAAGAAACCTTGTTTAAATTTGTTGTTGAGAAGTTGCGTAATGGCGCTGTACAAATACTTGAGGGCACAATAACGCCTGCGCCACTAAAGCTAGATAATAGATGTGAATGTGATTATTGTAAATACAAAGGGCTTTGTAATTTTAACCCATTATACCAAAATGATTTTGTTAATATGGAAGCAAAACCAAATGTTGCTTCGTTGTTTGGAGTGGGGTGTAATTATGACTAAATTAATATTAAGTGATGCGCAAAACGCCTTCGTTAACCAAACAGGTAAAAACATTCTTGTTTCGGCAAGTGCGGGTAGTGGGAAAACAACAACCATGATTGCTAAAATTGTTAAGCTTGTTGTGGAAAATAGAATACCTTTAAAAAGATTATTAATTGTTACATATACAAATGCATCGGCATCCGAGCTAAAAGTTAAACTTTATAATAAAATTTTTGAATGTATTGGTGCAACTGAAGACGAAGAAGTTGTTGCGTTTTTAAATGAACAATTAGAAAGCATGGAAACATGTGAAATTGGTACATTGCACTCTGTTTGTAAAAAAATAATTAAAAAATATTTTTATGCAATAGAACAAGATTCTAACTTTGCATTGTTGGACGGAGTAGAAGAAAAGTATTTGTTTGACCTTGCTATGAATAATGTTTTTAGCAATTTAATTGTGGAAAATAATGAAGATTTTTATAAACTATATTCTAGTTTTAACACCAAAAGAGATACTGCAGTTCTGGGCGATGTGGTTAAAAAAATTTACATCTTTTTAAATAGTAAAAGCAATGCGGAAGAGTGGATAAATTATGTTGAAAACAAAGTTTATAATTTACAGTTTGAAAATAATGTTTGTGTGCAATATTTGTTAAGAAAATTTAAAAATATTTTTTATGAGATTTACAAGAGTTTACAAGTATTTTATGACAAAAGCTTGGTATTAGGTGACAAATACTCGGCTTATATTAGCACAAGGATGCATTTTTGCTTGCAAATATATCATACAAAAACTTTTGAAGAGTTTGCTAGTATGTTTGAAGATATTGCATTTGAAAATAAGCCTAAAATAACAAAAAATACTACAGCAGAACAAGTTGAGTTTTTAGAAGATTGTGACTTTATTATTAAACAGGATTTTGCAAATGCGCTTAATGCATGCAAACAATTTTTGCAATTAAATGATGCTGCTGAATTAAGTTATGTTAAAAAACTAATTTGCAATTTATTTGATGTTGTTGAGCTAGTTAAAAATGAATATTGTAAACTTAAAGAAGCAAAGTGTGTTTTGGATTTTAGCGACCTTGAACACAAAAGCCTGCAAATACTTGCGAATGAAAATATCAAACAGGAAATTGTTAATAGTTATGATTACATTTTCGTGGATGAGTATCAGGATATTAACGAGATTCAGGAAAACATTTTAAACTGCATTAGTAAAGCAAGCAATGTTAACATGATTGGTGATGTTAAGCAGAGCATATATCAGTTTAGGCTTTCTAATCCAAAGTTATTTTTAAATAAATACAACGATTATTCTTTAGGTAAAAATGGTGAGGTTGTAAAACTTAACGAAAATTACAGAAGTGAAAACAATATTTTGCAATTTGTAAACTTTGTGTTTAATGAAATAATAACCGAAAATACAGTGGGAATAAATTATAAAGACTCGGCACAACTAGTTAGGGGTGGGGGCGAAATAACCGGAAATAAAGTTGTTAGCATGGATATTATTTGCAGTAAACCCGAAGTAGAGGCTGAGATTGACACCCAACAACACAGCAATAACGAGGCGGAGGGACACTTAATTGCAATGAAAGTGGCTGACCTACTTGGAAAAGAGTATCTTACAGCCGAAGGTGTAAAAAAACTTGAGTACAAAGACATCGCTGTTTTGTTAAGGGCTAAAAAAGAATTGGCTCAGGAAGTGTACAAAAGTTTAAAACAACTTAACATCCCTTGCAATGTGTCGTTTAGTGTAAACATATTTGAAAGTTACGAGATAGAGGTGCTTTATAGTATGCTAAAAATTTTGAACGCACATAACGACGATATTGCGTGTGCTGTGGTACTAAAAAGCTATCCGTTTGGAGTGACTGATGCAGAGCTGGGTGAAATAAGATGTATTTCGGATGAGCTTTCGTTCTTTGAATGTGTAAACAAGTATTATAACGAAGGTCAAAATAAAACACTAGTTGCAAAGTTGGCTAAATACTATCAGTTTATAAAGGATTATAGATTTTATTTAACAAATCACACAATTAAGGAAACGCTGGAAAATATTTTAAATAAGTTGGAGTTAGGTAATTATTTTTACAGCATGCCTGATGGTGCTGAAAAATTGAGCAACATTGAAGAATTTTTAAACATTGTTTCCAATGATGACTTTAGTTTTGACCTTGTAAAGTGTCTTGAGTATCTTAAAAAAGCAAGTCAGCAAGGGGTTGTTTTGGAAATGAACAGTCAAACAAACAATGCGGTTAAAATAATGACTTTACATAGCAGTAAAGGCTTAGAGTTTCCTGCTGTGGTGTTTGGTGGAATGGGTAAAAACTTTTTAGTAAATCATTTTACAAACAACATTATCATAAACGACACCTATGGCGTGGGCATAAAGTATTTGGATGCTGAAAATCGTGTGGAAAAGGAAACTCTGGTGCGTACAGCTTGTAAATACGCCAACGAAAAGGACAATATTGATGAGGAAATCCGCTTGTTGTATGTAGGCTTAACAAGGGCAAAAAATTTTTTGTGTTGTACAGGTACTTACAATTTAAATAATATCCTTGCAAACAAGGTTAAAGGTGTATATGCCTCTAGAACATATTTGGATTTAATATTTAAAAGTTATCCTAGAAATGTGTTAAGCGTATTGCATGAAAAAAATAACTTTGTATTAAACGAAGGGGAAGAGAGTCAGTGCAATATTTTTGTGCACGAAAAAAACGATTTGATACTTTCACAAAAAGAGGTTTTACCTGTTATTTTTAACGAGGGCGATGCAGAAATTGTAGAGATGTTAAAGCGTACACATACATTTAAGTATCCTTATGAAGGTGTTAAAAACATTCCTGTAAAAAACTCGGTTTCTTCTATTTTAAAAGAAGAAAATGACTATGAAAATGTGATTTATGCGCCCAAACGATTAACACTTTTTGAAGGAAAACAAGAGCAAACTTCCCTACTTTTGGGTACATTATATCACGAAGTTATGGAAGGGATAAACTACACCGAAAGCGAAGAAGAAATAAAAAATGTAATTTGCGCGGTGCAATTAAAACCCGAGTATGCACAAGTTAAACATTTATTAAATGCACAAGAAATTATTACTTGCGTTAAGAATATCAAAGCTCTTGTTGGCAGTGGAACAGTGCAAAAAGAAGTAATGTTTACTATGAAAGATTTGCACAGCAATCTTGTTGAAAATGGCGAGAATGTTGAGGTGATAGTTCAAGGAGTTATAGACCTTATAATAAAAACTAATAATGAAGTTATAATTGTGGATTTTAAAACCAACAAAGCCTTTAGTGATGAAGAATTAATTAATACTTACACAACACAACTGTCACTTTATGCTCGTGCATACGAAAAGTGTTATAATCAAAAAGTTAACAAAATGTTTTTGTATTCGTTCACAAAAAACAAATTTATACAAATTCCTAAAAAAGTGGTTGTTTAAGGCCACTTTTTTGTGTATAACAAAAATTTTTACGCATAATAGAGTAAAAGATATTTTTTTATAATTACCCCAATTTTATTAGTACTATTAAATTAAATTATGTTATACTACGGAATATATATATGTGTATGAAACAAGGAGACAAATTTTTATGCTTAATTTTTTAGGTGAAAGTTTTATTACTAAAATTTGGTCGTCGCTTATCGGTTTTTTTCAGGATGTGGGATTGCTGATTAGTGACTTTGGTGGCGATCCATCGTACTTATTCCTAGTGTCGATGGGACTATTGATGTTTGTGGTTATAATTGCGCTAATACGCACCGCGTTTACCTACGAGGTTAGAATTTTGCGTGCAACAAACAAAATGAACAGATATTTTGAAAGTCACCCGCAAATAACCGAAGAAAATATTGTTGAAATTAACAATAGATTTAAAAAAGTTCCTAAAAACATGCGTTACGCGTGGCAGCAATATATGCTTAATAGAGATAGCCTGCCTAACAAATATTTAAATACCACCGTTTGCGTGGACCAACCTATTAAGGCAAGCACGCACTACAATTCTTCCAAAATTTTAAGCATTTTCACTTACATTATTGCGCTTTTATCTTTGCTTTTTGGCTTTGCGTATATTAATGCCAGAGAGGGTAGAGAGGTACTTCCTAGCTTGTATCTAATTGCGGTTACGCCTGTTTTGGTGCTTGTTGTGGGCTTGCTTTTCGTAGCGTTCTTGCGTGCAAGATATACCGCAATTGTTGGCGATATTTATCACTCATTCCATAAGTTTGAAGGTTATATAAATAAGGCTTGTTCTACAATGCCAAGTTATATTGATTACGAAATTTTGTTCACTAAAAAGGAAATTAAAGAAGGTATTCCTGCTTTGCAAGAGTATCTTGAAAAACGTGCTTTGCAGGAGCAAAAAGAACGTGAAGAAAAAGAATTGCAAAATGGCGCTTTTGAACAATACAACTTTGAGGAATTGGGAATTGAAAATTCGCTTTTAATTGAAAGAGCATTGTTTGAAAGTGAAAAATATTTTAATGTTAAACGCACATTGACCGACAGGATTACATCCAAAGAAAATGAGATGTTTAATTACCAAAAAAACTTTGACGAGGTCACTAAAGAGTTTGAGCGCAAGGCGCAAGCTGTTAGGGAAAACCTAAAACAACTTAACGAACAGTTAAACAACACTTCGGTTAATATTGAGGCAAACTACATTAAAAAGAGATACAAAGAAGAACAGCAAAAGCTACAACAACTTGAAAAAGATTATGAACTTGCATCCATCAGATTTAACAAACAGCAAGGCGAGATGGAAAAGGAAGTTAATGCCTTTAACAACGAAATTCAAGAAAAGAAAAATGAACTAGAACGCGCTATGACCGAAGAAGGTAAAACATATGCTAACAAAATTTTTGGCCTTATAAACAATAAAATTACTGACCAGAATAAGCCAATTTTAGAACAGCAACAACAAGAAGTAGATGAGTTGAAAAAACAACTTGAGGCTATGGACCAAGCGGTTGGCGAGAGGGAAAACCTAATTAACGAGCTAAATGTAAAGATTAAGGATATGGAACAAGAGTTGCTTACTCGAAAAAGTGAAATAGAGGGCATTAAAAATCTTAAAGAATACCTTAATTCTCCTGAGTTCCGTCAAAGAGTGGTGGATAAGAAAAAGCGTAGAGTGGGGGATGAAGCGCCAATTGAAAACATTGATGTGGATGAACTTAAAACACGCGCGTTACAAGCTGAAGAAGAGCTTAAGGTTGCAAATGAACGTCAGAAACAGTTGGAACAACAGGAAAATCAACTTATTGTTAAGTTACGCTTGTTAGAGGAAAGTGAAAAACGCTTGCAACAAGAGAATATAAAGTTACATGATGAGGCTGCAAAGGCGGAAGATACAAGAATTGCACAAGTTCAAAAAGATTTGGAACTGCTAAACCAAAAAATTATGCAAGAAAATCGCAACTTGGCAAATAATCAAGATGCTGTTATGAACAAAATTGAAAATACCATGAAAAATGTTGTGACCAAAAAAACAACAACGTCAAAAACGTCTGCAAGCAAGGCCAACTTAAAAAATCTTGTAGAAAAAGCACAACAATTGCCTAAGAAAACAACTAAAAAATAACAAAAAAACACACTTTTGTGTGTTTTTTATTTACTAAAAAGTGTTAATTCCTTAAGTTTTCCAAATTGTTTTGCTAAATTAATTACCCCAAGTGTTACAAGTGTATCACGTTTAAGCAACACTTCGCCGGTGGTGGATAGTATGTCCTTTGTTACATGTCGATTTATTAAAAAACTGTAGTTTACTACGGCTCGTTTTGGTGTTATTACCATTTGGTTGCGGGTAGGAGAGGGGGATTGAATACTTACCTTTGTATCCAATACTTTAGTTTTAATTTCAGGCAATTTAAATGCTGATGCGCGTTGACCTAGTTTAGATTTTATTAAAGTTAGTGAGTTGTTAAAACTTAACACTTCTTTTATATCTGTTTCGATGTCGTTGATTAAAAAAGAGGTTACCTTATTTTTGCTAATAACAACATCTGTTACCTTACCTAAATAACTTCCATCTACTTTAAACACCATTGTATTAATTGGGTTGTAACATTTACAACTTTTTAGTTCCATACTTTCGTACAAGTTTAAAAATGCGGAATTTTTAACGGCAATTCCGCTTTCGCTTATGGAATATATTTCGTTAAAAGCAACCAATTTTTTAAGGTTGTCCTCTTCGTTGTAAACAAGCAAAAACTCTATTTTGTTGTTTTCGGCGTTAAGTAATGCGTTTTCTATTGTTCCTTCCAGCTTTCCTTCATATATACTAAACACGGGCAATGAAATAAGTTGCGATAATTTGGTCATGTTTCCCTCCTGTTCCCAAAATATGTATATAATAGTGTATTGGACTTTTTGATTTATTATTCTATAATTTTAGTTAAATTTTTGTAATATTGTGCTTAATATGTTATACTTATTAAAAAATATGAGGTAAAAAGATGGGCTTAATTTCTAAACTAAAAAGTATGTTCTCTAAAAATATTGATTGCTCTGCTGAACTTAATGATAATTTGGTGCATTTTTTTACTACTTCGGGCAGAAAGGTTAGGCTAGGTACAAGCATTGTTGTAAAAGATGGCTATAGTGCTGTTATTGTTTGCAAGGACAGGGTAACGGATGTACTAACGGAGGGCAAACATAAACTAGATAATTCCACTATACCAGTAACTTTTAAGACAATGAAGCTTTATAAAATTGATGAACACGGTAACTCTCCCGAAACGTTTAAGTGTGACTTTTATTTTGTAAATAAGGGTTTTTTGCATAATTTTGCGTTTACATCCGACCGCCCGTTTTATCGTAAGAAAGACCCACTTGGCAGGGTGGAAGCGTATTGCGAGGGAAGTGCAACGATTAATGTAGATTCTCCAGCAAAACTTATTACGTATTTACTTGTGGACCATGCCTATATAAAGGATAAAACAGCAACTAATGAAATATCGCTGGAAATTGGGAATATGGTTAACAAAAAACTGGAAAAGATAGACCTTACATTTGAGCAAATATTAAAAAATGGCAAGTATGTTAACGAGTTTATTAATGCAGACATTATTTCCTCAATGGAATATATGGGCTTAAATGTTTGTAATATTGTGGTGGATAGCATAAATATGTCGTCTAAATTGCAAAAAAAAGTAGGCATTTCGCAACAAACTAATGCGATTACTTCGCCAGAGTTGCAAAGCAACATGCAATTTAACCAGGTTGAGGTGGGTGGCAGAGGTGTTCAAATGGATTTAAATGGGGAAATATCGTTGGGTGATGCGCCATTTATACAAGCAACTGGAGCTGTTCAGCCAATCAATGAGGTTAACGAACATTCTGCTTATAAAACTTGTGCATTTTGTGGACAAACAATTAAAAACACTGCTCGTTTTTGCGAATATTGTGGAAATCGCCAATAAAAAAATACAATCGGGTATTGTATTTTTTTATTTTGCATTGTATAATAAATTTAGAGAGCGAGGAATAGTCATGTTTGAAAAATTTAAGCAATTTGTAAAAGATAATAAACAAGAAAAAAACTTTTTAAGAGAAATGGCAAAGGATTTTCCTACTACATCAAAAAATGCAGTAAATAAATTTTTAAAGGATTTACAAGAGGGTAAAATTTCTGCTTTGGACTTTACATATCATAATACACAATCATTGGCGATTTGTTTAATGTCTAAACTTACAAGCGAATATTTGTATCATCAAGCCAATAACAATACAGAACAAATGGAAATAGTTTCGGATATTGAATCAGAGGTTCAAGAATGCCTATTAAACAAACTTGATGATGCAACCAACATATTGTTAGCAGAAATAAACATGTTTGAAAAAGAATATAGGAAAAATCATCCTAATATTCCTGAAAACTTTATGCGTGATATTTTTGAAAACAAAAATCCCGAATTATTTAATAAATGTTTTGGATATTTAAACTTGGATACAACAAATCCGGATGAACTTAGTCAGTTGATGATAAAGGACGAAATGCTGGAAATTTATGCTAGTTTTATAAATCAAGCGCGTGTAAAGAATATTGAGATGACTCAAGATGTTATAAATGGCTATGTCGCATCAATTTGGAATGGCGAAGTTAACTATGCGGGTAATATGTTTAGAACGGGTGAGGCTTTTGTAGGAGATTTTGACCCGCTATACAAAATGTTTAAAAATGCAAAGTACGAGTCCAATTATTATAACATAACTGGTATTCATGACGAAAGGTTTAACGAAGTAGCAGAAGCAATTGAAGAACCACCAACATCAAAAGGAAAAACAACAGAACAATACATTGAAGAAGTTAAACTATATCAAAATTTTGTTTGTGATTATGCAAAACAACGCAGTAGAACTTTTGGATTGCTTGCTAGTCAGTTAAATAGTTTGGTAGAAAGAGGCATGCATTCGTTAGATGGGAAGGTTGTGTTTACGCAACGAGAAGTAAAGGAAAAATTACTTCCAATTGCACTAATGGATGAAAAGGAATGCCTTGATCAAATTTTGATGTATCTGCAAAATAGTGATGTACATATTGGGCTAGAAAAAAGTGAGATCCCCGATTACATTTTTGATATGTATAATAGCTATGTTGATGAAAACCTTGTTAGTAACATCTTTTATAATAAGTCTGATAATAGAAGTCCAATTAAATACAAAGATTTGCCTGAATCGTTTTTAAACAAAGTGGGATTGCACGGTGTAAGAGAAGGTACAGAACTATACGATTGGATTTATCAGAATAAAATATCTAAAAGTTACAATAGTGATGATGAAGAGAAAACTTCAATTATGTTATTCGATGATGTGACTTATGAACTTTTTAACTTTCTTTACGATTTAGATTCTACTGCCGAACATAACAAATAAAAAAACAATACAATTTTTGATGAGATTTTAAATAATCACAACATTAATTGTGTTGTTTTTTTTGTTAAAATTATATATAATAACAATATTAGGAGATTGATATGAAAGTAGGATTTGTTATTCCCGTTTTGGCAGAGTGTAATGTTGGCGAATGTTATGAAACCATAGAGAGTGCTTGTAATGACTGTGGATGTGAGTTTGAAGTTATGTTTGCTTTTAACGGAAAGCTAAACAGCACATTTTCAAAAGTCCGTTCAACTTATATTGAAAACAAAAAGGTTAAGGCGTTTAAAATTGATCAAAATGTTAACGAGCACAAACTTATAACTGTTGCTTTAAACTTTTGCGCGGATTATGACGCAACAATAATATATAGCGCTAAAGAAACAATTAACGCTGATGTTATTAAGGCATTTATTACCAGTTGGAAAGCGGGCAATAAGCTTGTTTATTTAAAAAAGGTTTATTCTTTTCCTAAAAAAATTTGGGTTGGGTTACAACGTCTTGTTTATTCACTTGGTACAAAAATTATGGGCTTGTTTAAGGATTTTAATGCCGAAACAGATATTCAACTGCTAGATAAGGATGTTGTTAAAACCATCAATCAGTTGCCTGAAAAAAATAGGCATCTGCGTACATTGGACTCGTTTATTGGCTACAATTACGACATTATTAAAATGGAAGTAGATTCCAAAATGAAGGATAAGCGTCAATATATTGAAAAAACCAAAAGTTACAAGGTAAGCTCGGCGCTTTCTACAGCTTTTATGGTCCTATCAATGGCTGTGTTTATAGTATGTCTGCTTATTCCAATACTAAATTTGAACGTACGTGCAATTTGGTTAATTACATTGTGGTTGCTATGGTTTGTGTTGCTAGCCTTTGGGGTTGTATTTTATACCCGAAAAATGCTTGCGTTACGCGTGGGTAAAACCGTTCCCGCAAAGGAAATTGATGCGTTATATAAAAATATAGAAAAATATAACTTTTAAAGTTAAATTATTAATAACAAAAATGCTTAAAGAATTTTAGGCATTTTTTCTTTTTTGACCATAAGTATATAATAAACAAAAATAGCAATAATCATATATTATAAGGAGTGCGTATGGTTGATATCAGAGAAATTGAATTGGCAAAAAAACTTGTTAATTATTCCTGTAAGGTAGGAAAGGGTGATAAGGTTTGGATTGAGTATAGCGATTGTTCTATGGGATTTGTGCAAGAAATTGTAAAGCAGGTTTTAACCAACGGTGGATACCCCTATTTAAAACACAATGAAAGGGGTGTTAAGGCAACATATTTAAAATATGGAAATAAAAATTATTTTGAGTTTTTGGCAAAGCACGACCGCGCTACAATGCAGGATTGTGACTGCGCTATACTTATTGGCGGTGAGGCAAATTCGTTTGAATTTGCAAATGTGTCATCTGAAAATATGGACATATATGAACAACATTATGTAAAACCCGTGCATTTAGAGGTTCGGGTTAAAAAGCGTTGGGTGTTATTACGCTACCCTACGCCTAGTTTTTCGCAAAGTGCAAAAATGAACACATCTGATTTTGAAAATTACTTTTTTAATGTGTGTAATTTAGACTATAGCAAAATGTGCAATGCCATGGATGCACTAAAACAACTTATGGAAAATACGGATGAAGTTAAAATAGTTGCGCCAAACACAAATCTTAATTTTTCAATAAAAAACATGCAGGCAGTTAAATGCTGTGGTGAATGCAATGTTCCTGATGGTGAAATTTATACTGCGCCAATAAAGGACTCAATTAATGGTCAAATAAGCTTTAATATTCCCTCACTATATAATGGGGTGGAGTATCGCGACATTAAGCTGTTTTTTAAAGACGGAAAAATTATTGACTGCAATTGTAATGAAAAAGAAAAATTTGAAAAAATTTTAAATACTGATGAGGGTTCTAGGTATATTGGTGAATTTTCCTTCGGGGTCAATCCGCATGTAACGCGACCAATATTAGATATATTGTTTGACGAAAAAATGTGCGGTTCAATTCACTTTGCAATTGGAAATTCTTATGATGATGCATTTAACGGAAATAAATCAGCAATTCATTGGGATTTGATTTGTAACCATAACCCACAATATGGTGGTGGTGAAATTTATTTTGATGGAAAGTTAATAAGAAAAAATGGTGAATTTATACCCGCTGATTTAATTGCTTTAAATGCAAAAAATTTGATATAATTGTTTTATAGTTAAAAAGGGAGATACTATTTATGAAAAAAAATGCAAAATTAGGAATAAATGGATTTGGTAGAATTGGCCGTCAGTTAGTAAGGTTATCTTTTGAGTTTCCTGATATTGATGTTGTTGCTGTAAATGACCCATTTATAACAGTTGACTACGCAAAATATTTATTAGAACGTGATACTATTCATGGTACTTTTGACGGAAAAGTACAAGTTTCTGGCGATAACCTAGTGGTTAATGGCAAAAAGATTAAATTTTTTGCATCATTAAACCCAGAAGAAATTGACTGGAAAAGTGCAGGAGCAGATTATGTTGCAGAAGCAACCGGCAAGTTTACAAAGGTTGAAGATTCTTTAAGGCACTTAAAAGGTGGCGCTAAAAAAGTAGTAATAACTGCACCCGGAAAGGGATGTCCAATGTTTGTTTACGGTGTTAATCACAACGAATATTCTAAAGATATGCAAGTTGTTTCTAATGCAAGTTGTACTACTAACTGCCTTGCGCCTTTGGCAAAAATAATTAATGACGAGTTTGGAATTGAAGAAGCATTAATGACTACTGTTCACTCGGTTACTGCTACTCAACTTACTGTTGATGGCCCTAGCAAAAAGGACTGGCGCTGTGGTAGGGCTGCTTGCGGAAATATAATTCCATCGTCTACCGGTGCTGCAAAAGCAGTTGGTGTTGTTATTCCAGAACTTAACGGCAAACTAACTGGTATGAGTTTTCGTGTGCCAACTTTGGATGTTTCAGTTGTAGATTTAACAGCTAAATTAAAAAAGGAAACAGATTATGAAACCATTAAGGCAGTTGTTAAAAAATACGCCAACGGAAAAATGAAAGGGATTATGGGTTACACGGAAGAAGCGCTTGTGTCGTCCGACTTTATTGGTGACGAGCATGCAAGCATATTTGATGCTAGTGCAGGTATAATGCTTTCTCCAACATTTGTTAAGTTGGTGGCATGGTACGATAACGAGTGGGGTTATTCTACTCAATGCCTGCGCTTAATTTCACATATGAATGCGGTTGATAATAAATAATTAAAAAGGGAGTTTGCACTCCTTTTTTTACATGGCAATTTTTATTTATTTTTTTCGCGCTGTTTAAGTTTCATGTTTTTTGTTTTACTTGCAAATATGAGAATATGTTGGTATACTTTTAGTAGAATTAGAGGAGTGGGCTTATGAAATGTCCTATTTGCGGTGCTAAAATGAAATATGGCGCGTGCCAATATTGCAAAATAACCGAAGAACAAGTAATTAACGCTAGCAACAAAGCTGTTTCAAAGGCAAGGCGTGATGGCAGAAAAACAGATGTTTATTATTCAACGACACTGCCAAGTGATATTAATCGTATGCGTTTGATTTTAATAACAATATTTTTGGGCTGGGTGGGTGCTGATAGTTTTTATGTAAAGCGCCCTTTTAAAGGGTTATATTCTCTTGTGTCCATATGCGTATGTTTGGCGTTATATGCTGTTGGCCAAATGGCGGGTAATTTAGGCTTGGTTTTTAGATTCTTTTATGAAATGTCTTTTTATTGTACAGCCATTGCCTTAATTTGTTGGGTATATAATATTATTGCTTTGTTTACAAAAAACTATAAAGTGCCAGTTGTTTTGGCTGAAAAAGAAGACATTAGCATTTATAAGTTAAAAAGCCGGGATGCTGTTGTGGAAAAGGTTAATGAGCGAGTTATAAAAGAGGAAACAACTTTAAGAACAAGTGTTAATTCGGGTGATAATCGAATTATTAAAAATAAAAAATCAGGAAATAAAAAGTAATGGAAGAAAGAAAGAAGCGTGTAGTTGTTGGCATGAGTGGAGGAGTGGATTCTTCAGTTGCGGCATTATTATTAAAAGAGCAAGGCTATGAAGTTATTGGTTTATACATGCTAAATTGGGAAGAAGAAGATGAAAACGGCGTTTGCTCGGCTGTGAACGACTATGAAGATGTAAAACGAGTTTGTAATCTAATAGGCATTCCGTACTATACTGTAAATTTTGCACAGGAATATTTGGATAGGGTTTTTAGCGAGTTTTTGCAGGAGTATTCCGCTGGCAGAACGCCTAATCCCGATGTTTTGTGTAATCGAGAAATTAAATTTGGACCTTTTTTGGATTATGCAAAAAAATTGGGTGCAGATTATATTGCAACTGGACATTATGCCCGAGTTAAGCGTGAAAACGGCTATACTCACCTATTAAAGGGAGTGGATGGAAACAAGGACCAAACATACTTTTTAAACGCGTTAAGCCAAAAACAATTGGAATGTGTGTTATTTCCTGTGGGTGAACTAGATAAATCGGAAGTGCGCAAAATTGCCATGGAAAATAAACTGAATACTGCAACCAAAAAGGACAGCACAGGGATTTGCTTTATTGGTGAAAGGCGATTTAGACAATTTTTGCAGAATTATATTCCCGCAAAAGAGGGCGACTTTAAAACGCTTGATGGCAAAGTGATTGGCAAACATGAAGGCGCAATGTTTTATACATTAGGTCAGCGCAAAGGTTTAAATATTGGCGGGCAGGTTGGTGGAAGTAATGGCCGTTGGTTTGTTGTAGATAAGGATGTTAAAAACAACATTGTGTATGTAAGTCAGGGCGAAAACGATAGGTTGTATTCAAAAGCGCTTATTACACGAAATGTTAATTGGATACCTAAAAAACCAAACGAAAACGTATTCGTATGTAAGGCTAAATTTAGATATCGCCAACCAGATCAAGATGTTAAGGTTAGCATAAGGGGTGATGAGGTGTTAGTTGAGTTTGCACAAAAACAACGAGCAGTAACTCCTGGCCAATATGTTGTGTTTTATAATGGTGACGAGTGCCTGGGCGGCGGTAAAATAGAAAAAGTAATTTTTTAAGGGGTTCGTACAAATGAAAAACTTTAAAAAGGGCAGTTTGATTTTTTATTATGGAACAATGGGCAGTGCGAAAACAGCCAATGCGCTTATGCAGAAATATAATCTTAACGAAAAGGGATATCGCGTTCTTTTGCTTAAGCCCGCGCTAGATACTAGAGATGGCAAAACAATAATAAAAAGCCGAATTGGGCTTAAAGCCAAGGCTATGATTTTTACGCCGGATGACAACCTTAAAGAATTGCTTAAAAACAAAAGATATGATTGTATTATTGTGGATGAGTGTCAGTTTTCAAGTGCAAAACAAATTGAACAATTAAGGGATATATGTGACGAAAAGGGAATTACGGCATATTGCTATGGATTACTGACCGACTTTACCTCGCATCTATTTGAGGGAAGTAAAAGACTTGTTGAGCTGGCAAATCAGATGTGTTTGCTACAAAATTATTGCAAATGCGGAAGCAACGCCACAATAAATGCACGTTTTGATAGTACTGGTAAAATTGTAAATGAAGGCGAACAGCGACAGGTTGGCGGTGATGACATGTATAAAGCGCTATGCTATAGTTGCTGGAAAAAACAGTTGAGTAATGAAAAATAATATGATTACTATTAAACAAACAGTAAAAGGTCAATACGAAATTAAAAAAAGTGTATTTATTGCATACGCTTTTTCTGTTTTTAATGAAGATGATATTGCAAGAAAACTGCAAGAAATAAAAAAACAATATTCGGATGCAAAACATATTTGCTATGCATATGTTTTAAATAGTCAAGAAAAATATTGTGACGATGGCGAGCCAAACGGAACTGCTGGAAAACCACTTTTGGATTTAATTAAAAACAAA
Source organism: uncultured Christensenella sp. (assembly GCA_964564685.1). Taxonomy (GTDB): domain Bacteria; phylum Bacillota; class Clostridia; order Christensenellales; family UBA1242; genus UBA11490. The sequence goes on along the minus strand of CAZMBC010000001.1, from coordinate 11,882 downwards.
AAATACACAAATTTACTGTTGGTTGTTATAAGATATTTTGGCGGAATAAAACTTGGTGCTGGCGGACTGTATAGGGCCTATATTACAAGTGGACTTTCTGCTTTGGACAAATGTACACCTGTGCAATTAAAGCAAGCGAAACACTTAACCCTATATTTAAGCTATGAAAATGCAAATGAAATTCTTGCTCGTTTGCAGGATTATAAAATTAAAGAAACTAGTGTTAGGTATTTAGATTTTGTGACCTTTGATTGTAAACTTTTGCAAGAAGATTATTTTGATTTAGAAGAATATATAAAAAAAATTGATATTCGCTATACTGTTAATGATACTTACATGGAGGAAATGTATGGCAATAATAACTAAAATTGAACCACAAAAAAACTCTGCGGATAAAGTTAATCTGTTTATTGATGATAGTTTTTATCATGGGCTTTATAATGATTTTGTAATAAAATATTCGTTGCAAGAAGGACAAGAAATTGATTTAAACTGGCTAAATGATGTTATTGTTGAAAGTGAAAAAGTATTGGCATTTAATAAAGCAATGAATTACATGGGTGAGGCGTTTAAAACACAAAAGCAAATTTACGACTATCTTAAAAAGAAAGAATATAAGAACGAAACAATAAAGTATGTAATTGAAAAGCTAAAAGAATATAATTATTTAAATGACGAAAAATATTGTGAATGGTATATAAGAACGCACAGGAATAAATATGGCAAAAATATGCTTAAAACAAAATTGTACGAAAAAGGAATAAGTAAAAATGATATAGAAAACGCACTTGCTGATTTTAAAAGTGACCAAAATGAAATTATTGGTTTATTGCAAAAAAAAATTGGCAATAAACCAATAACACATGAGTTATTGTCAAAAACTATACGATTTATGGCAGGAAGAGGTTATTCTTTTGACGAAATTAAAAGTGCGCTTGATACATTTAAAACAAATGGAGTTGTTGAAGATTATGATGGTTGGAATTGATGTAATGGATGTTGCAAGAATGGAAAAGCTTGCGGACAAGCCCGAGCATATTAAAAGGATTTATACGCCTTATGAAATTGGATATATTAACAAAACAAACAGCCGCACGCAGCGCATGGCTGGCATATTTTGTGCGAAAGAGGCATTTTTGAAAGCCTTGGGTATAGGTGTTAGAAACGGCATTGACTTGTTAGAGGTTGAGGTTAGGCATGAGGAAAGCGGAAAACCTTATTTGCAACTTTCGGATAAGGTGCGTATAAAGCTTGCTACAAAGAATGCAAAAAACGTTGCCATTTCAATTTCGCACACTAGTGAAATAAGCACAGCAATTTGTGTTATTAGCTAATTTTAAATTTTAATAAATAATTACGTTAACTTTGCGTATATTAAAATTAATTCTATCATCATGATAGAATTTTTTCTTGTGATAGAATTTTTTCTTGGAGTTAAAATGGAAAAATTTACCAACATGCGTTTAGAATATTTAAAATTGGAAAATAATCTATTAACGCACAAAAGACAATACAAGCAACATACAATAAATAAGCAGGAACTTGAGGATGCTTACAAAACTTTTTTAGTGTTTGAAAGTGCATCCTTGGAAAAACTTAATGCTGATTTAGATGATATGGGATTGAGAGATTTAAATAATTACGAGAAGTGGTTGGTAGATGTGCGAGAAGAATACTATTAAGCGTGGAGATTTGTATTATGCAGATTTAAGCCCCGTTGTTGGAAGTGAGCAAGGGGGAGTGCGTCCTGTTTTAATTATACAAAATGATGTTGGCAACAAATATTCTCCAACAGTTATTGTTGCGGCAATTACAAGTGCAATTAATAAAGCCAAAATTCCCACACATATTGAACTGACTGCAAGCATGTATGGGCTAAGCAAGGACTCGGTGGTACTATTAGAACAGCTTCGTACGCTAGATAAGCGTCGTTTAAGAGATAAAATTGGCGAGGTGGACCGTTCCACAATGCACAATATTGATAATGCTTTGCTAATTAGTTTGGGATTTGCCTAATACATACAAAACCTTACTTTGGTTATAGTTGTTGTGTTTTGTAGGCTTTTAGGAATATTTTGCAAAAAGGTTACTATTTATAATAGTAACTTTATTTTTTAGGTGTTGACAATGAATTAATCATATTGTATAATATAAACAAAAAAACCCAAAGTAGGGGGATATATATGGCTAATCATGCAATTTTGAAAAAAAATATTACAGGAGCACCTGAACCAGGTGAAGTTTTTTTGCTTCAACAGTTTATTAATAACGAGCAAGGTTTGGCAGAGTTGTTGGGAAAAGATGAGCGCAATAAAATAAAAGCTGAATGTGGTTGGTATTTAAATGATATTGGCCGTTCCCTTTACGACTCGGAAAGCAGTATTAAAAAGGTATTGAAATTTATTACCGAATACAATCAACAAAACAATATTACTTCTGATAATTTTACGGATTTTAATGAATTTAAGAAAAGTGTTAGGGCTAGCTTAAAAAATGTAACCTCAGTTGTTAAGTCTGCTGATATAGACCTTACGTCATTATTGCTAACAAACAAAAGCAAAAGAAATGTTTTTACATTAATTTCAAGGTTATTTAATGCTGAGCAAGGAACTGCTCTTTCAAACAATGATAAATTAGCACAGTTTTTGGTTGAGTTTACAAAAGTATACAACCAAGTTAAAGGCGTACAGATTGATTTGGGTCAAAAAATTAAACAAGATGATGCCCTTAAACAGTTTAAAGAACAAAAAAAGAACGAAACAAAATATGCAAAAATAAAAGATTTTTTTGGTGATGAGTTATTTAAGTTCGATTATGAAGACTACATGAACAATCGCACAAAATTTAACGAGGTTTATTCTCTTGCAAAGATTGGCAAGATGAAACTTAGTGACGATGGAAAGTTTGAGATAGGTTTAATGGACATACCTCGCTTATATACGAACAAACCATCCTCTTTAAAGGGCCAGCTAGACGCATATGCCGAAGTAGAACAAGAATCCAAAGTTTTTACTGTTAATCTTTCGCACCTAAATAATTTAGAAAACTCTTTAAACAGTAAACTTATTACTGGCGATGAGATTTCTGAAAAAGAAGCGGGTTACAATAATTTTGTACAAGTCTTGCTTGGTGTGGTAGCTTCCAAGCGCTCGGAGTTGGTAGCTCAAAACGGTGTTAATAGAAAAATGCAAGAAGAAATTATAATGAATATGTATAACAATACAATTAAGACCGATAGAAATCAAGAAAATGGTAACAAAACTGAACATGTAAATGAAGAAATCAAGCCTATTTTAAATGGTTATATAAATTTGTACACTAATTTGTTGGATGTTCAAAACAAGTTTATTAACAACGATAAGATTGCCGAAGCGGTTGGCTTGTTTAATGCAAATAAAGACACCATTATTAACGAGGAAACTGAACCAGCTTTTGTTAATATGTTAACAAGTGCGGGAGAGTTGGCAAAAAATAAAGCAGAACTTGACTCGCTTACTGAACAAATTAAAACTGAAATACAAACTATCACAAATGGCATTAACGACCCCAATTTTGACAACGAAAATTTTGATGTGGGTGTGCTAGGAGAAACAATTGCTCAAACTATATCTGCTGTAAATATAGCAGAAGCGCAATACACTGATCAAAGGGAAGGACTACTTGCTGAAATTGACGAAAAAATACAGCTTGCGGGTGCAGTTTCCAATACTTTAACAAAAGGTAAATTGCTTACTGTGTACACTAAAGTACCTGCATTGCGTGAAATTGTTAATAAGGTGATTGAAACTAAACAACAAGTACTAGAATACAAAAAAGAAATTGATGCGCAATCGTTACAGATAATTAATTTGCTTGCAAAACCAGAGATTAATGTTGATGAAATTAAGCAAAAAATTAACTTGCTTGAAACCAATTCGTTCCCATACATTAGTGATGTTGCTAGTGATGCAAAACAAACGGAAGATCTTATTAAAAATCAACTAGTTACATTTGCACAAAATAAACTAAAGAATGTAGTAACTGACGACATGCTTTTGGGAATGGAAATTGTTAATAACGCAATTATTAACATTAGTGACCCATATGCTTATCATAATATGGTAATGGAAAAGGTTAATAATGCGTTTAATAATCGTGTTTCCTTGGGTACACAAGTTGATACAGAAGTTGAGTATGCTAACCAGATGCAAAGGAAAATTGCTACATTAAGCCAAAGCAAAAAAATAAACAACATTACAGAAGCTAAATTACAATATGCATTAGCGTTGGGAAATCAAGCATTAAGAGTTGCAAAGGGAATGTCTATTTTGGGCGCCGTTTCTGATGTTGCATCAGAAAATAATATTAACGATAGCACAAATGAACATTATATCAACCAAGCAAAACAGTGCGTTAAACAACTAAACGAGGCATATCAACAAGTGGATACGCGTTTGGATTTGATGCTTTCTGACGCTACGGATAACAAACAAGATAATTCTGCTGTGTTAAATTTGCTGCTTGATGCTGTTACGGAAAAAGTTAATGAAATATATGCCAATATTTCAAAGCTAGATAAGGACTATGAACAAACTATTGTAGGTGAGGGTGATAAGGCTTCAGGCGAACCAGATGCACCTGCTCCTGAACCACAGCATGCACCTACAGAAGTTGTTTATCCTATTTGGTTGCAAACTAGTGATGGCAGATATGGGGTAACTAATTTGAATGATTGGGCACAAGCAAACCCAGACATTGCTGAAAAAGTTAAACAAATATACTTTATGGGTGGCGAAGTTCCATCAGGTGTGTTAAATAAGTTTGCTAACGTAAAAAACATAACCCTTGCTAAAAATGTTAAAGCTGTGCAAGCCGAAGCATTTAAGGATATGAAAAACTTGCAAACCGTATATTTTCAGGCAGACCTGCAAAATGACGGGGTAGAGCATAAAATTTGCAATATTGATGACAATGCTTTTAGTGGAAGCAACAAAAATCTTATGGTGCACTTTATGCACGAGCAGGATTATATTACTGCAAATGCAAGCGACTTTATGAACTATTATTATAATAGCACTTTGCCTGTTAGTGGCGACCGACAGGTTGAGGCAGAGATAATAGACGAACAAAACAATAATGATAGACGCATAAATAGCATCGAACAAGAAGCTGTAAATTTAAATCAATCTTTTAGACTTCTTCCTTCTTCCAAAACTGGCAGATTCTGGCATTGGGTTGCTAGAAATCCTGTTCCAAGTGCACTTGCTGTTGGCGCAGTAGGGCTTGGCACTTACGCTGGAATAACAGCCTTATTTGCAAAACCGGCGCTTGCTGCTTTGGTTGCTGGCTTTAGCACAGTTGGCGGAAGTGTAGCTGTTGTTGGCTTACTTTCAGTTGGATTAGGTTTTGCAGTTCAGGGGCTTGTTAGGTTGTTTAGTAAAAAATACAACATTATGTTTAAGGATGCTAAAATAGAGCGTGCCTCAAGGCGTGCAATTTTAAATCAGATAAAAGCAATGAACCTTACTAATCAACTTGAAGATATTAAGGAAGCTCAAGTGCATTATATTGAGGAAGAAGTACAAGGACAACGCACCGAGGCTAGCACGAAAGCCATTTTAAAAAGTACGGAAAGAGTTTATAAAAAAGTTAGTAAAAACCTTAACAAACTTATTAATGGACGTATATTTGGTGCTGATAAACTGGGTGAAAACTTGCAAAAATGGCATGAACAACGCGAAATACTTCTTACAATGGTGAACTACAAAAATGGTCAAAGGACTAATCAGTTAAACAAAGTTGCAGAACTAAGAAATCATATTCAAAACTTGAGAACGGCAACAAGAGATATTCAAGAGGTTCAAATAGGAGTTGATTATAATCTTGGTGCAAGAGTAACACGTAAACCTACTTCTATAACTCCATCTAGAGATTATTTAAGTTTGTATAAAGAATATTTAGATAATAAAAAAGAACAAAGGCAAATTGATACAAATGATTATGTTGAAGAGTTAAATGACTTTAAAAATCGTTTGCAAGCCTTAAGAAATCATGTTAACATACCACCAAGAATGTCGTCTGAACCAGATGATAGTCATCATAGATAAACAATTCAAAAACCGCCGGATAAATAATGGCGGTTTTTTTGTGGAATTCTGCCAGTTAAAAAGCATTTTGCGGTTATTTTAATTGTTTAGAAAGCGCTTTTGATATATAATTAATTTAAAAAATACATTTTAAATTGTAAAACTAATAAGGATTAAGTATGAAAAAGGAATTTAGCGTTTTCGGATTTAAATTTAGATGGGATAAGGTTTTAATTACCCTGGGGGTGGCAGCTGGATTTTTGGCCATATTATTAGTTGTTGATATGTACATAACATCAGTTAGCTGGTATGGCGTAATTATAGGCACGGGATTTGTGGTTGCTCTTTGGCTTGCTATTCAGTTGGCGGAATATAGAGGTCTGCCTAAAGATTTGCCTTATGACCTAATTATATGGATATTCCCATTTTCAATAGTGGGTGCAAGAATATATTATGTTTTATGTTCGCTTAATGAGTTTTCAAACTTTTGGGATGTTTTTAAAATTTGGGAAGGCGGAATGGCCATTTATGGTGGAATTATTGGCGGAATTATTGGTATAACGCTGTGTTGCGCTGTTAAAAAGCAGAATATTGTGGATTGTTTTGATGTTGCGTCACCTTGTTTAATCTTGGCACAATCAATTGGTAGGTGGGGTAATTTTGTTAATCAAGAGGTTTACGGGTTGCAGGTTACAAACCCCGCTTGGCAATGGTTCCCATTTGCGGTTAAGGTTAACGGCAGTTATTATTTAGCAACATTCTTTTATGAAAGTTTGCTTAATTTTATTGGCTTTATTTTGCTTACTGTTCTGCTAAGAAAAAGCAAAATAAAGGGGATTGTGGCCTCGAGTTATTTGGTGTTTTACGGAATTGTTAGATATTTCTTAGAGGGCTTGCGCCTTACAAACTATATATTGTATATTCCTTCTACAAACTTTCCAGTATCACAAGCTGTTAGTTTGGTAATAATTCTTGCAGGAGTAGTGTGGTTAAGTTGCTTGTTAATAGCTAACAGACGCAAGAATAATAATGAAAAAGGTAATTCTATTTAATTATATTAACCTTGTTATTGTAATTTTGTTTGCAACAACTTTGGTATTTCAGGGCGTGTATAAAATTATTCCTATTAATTTTTCACGCTTTTATTTTCCGTGCTTTTTATTTTTTGTAGCAACCTCGCTGCTTTTTAAATTTATAATCTTTAAAAATCCCGCAATTTTGTGGTTTTCTTGTAATTTATTCTTAATTTGTGGTGCGCTGTTTTTGGTGTATTTTTCACCATTATCGTTTAAAGAGTTTTGGCCAATTTATCTTATAATTCCCGCAATTTGCAGTTTGATTGTTGGAATTGCTTTTAAAAACTTTTTACACTTTTGCATTTTCTTTTTTTTATTCTCAATTGCTTTTCCGATTTTTTTGCTAACCTACGACATTTTAAGCGTTGCAAATTTTATTTTAGTTTTTATTATAAGTTTACTTTTGGGCATTTTTATGATAAATATAATTATAAGAAAACAACAAAAAAGTAGGAACAAGTGTAATGGCTAAATTTACTATTGATAAAAAAGGCTATGATATTGAACAAGTAGAAAGTTATATCAATGTTTTAAGTTTAAAATATGAAGAAAAGTTGTCGGAACAAAAGGACAGAGTATTTTCGTTGCGTAACGAAGTTAACTTGCTTAATGAAAGGCTAAAAACATATCAAGAAAAGGATAAGCAGATTTCAAAGGCACTAATTTATGCTGTGGAAAAGGCTGACCAAATTGAAGGGAGTGCCCGCAAGTTGTATGACCTTGAAATTAAGCGTATTAACATTTTATATGAGCGCTGGAATGACATTTTGGAAATGATTGAAACGCGTTTTGGAAAGCAGGATAAGGACCTTATAAAAAAGATAGAGGAGTTTAAGGCAGGCATTGCAAGTGTACTATTGCAAAACTCTAAAATTGCCAACACGAATGTTAAGCAGGAGCTAAAAAGCAATAGCAATAATTACATAAAAAACCTACTTAACAAAATGGATTATGTTATTAACGATAAACCAGTGGAAGAAAAGCATGTAAAAACTAAATTGCAAAAAACAGAACAACCAGTTGAAAACTCTATAAACTCCCGTTTAAAAGCATTAAACGAAAAACTGGGAACAAAGCACACTAATTTAGTGGACGCGTATTTGGAAACCCCTGAATTAGATGACGAAAATGCCTTTAGCAAAAACATTGGTAAAAAGAAACAACAACCATCTCATAGCGGATTTGACCTGCAGGAAGCCTTAAACCCTAAAGAAGATTTAGAGGAGATTATGAAAGCGTTTGATTTTTTTAACAAAGAATAGCCTTATTATAAGGTTATTTTTTGTTCACACCTTGAAATTAAATATTTTATATGTTAATATAAAAAAATTAGGAGATATTTATGATAGGCAACCTTGAAAAAGCTAACACAATGAGTCAGGCATTTTTGCAACTTTTATATAAATTGGCAAGCGGTGATAATTCAGACTTTGAACAAGTTAAGCGACAGGATTATGACGAATGCGTAGAAATGCTTAACTTTCTTAAGTATGAACGTGAAAAACTTGAAAATAGCAGCAAACGTGATATTAATTTAATACGCGAGATGATGAAAAAGGAATACAAGTTAAGTCAGCATATTAAACCCAGTTATTTTGTTAAAACTTCAAAAGTTTTGGGCTGTGATTTAGATAGGGAACAAATGTGGTTGAATGTATTGCGATTTGCTTCTTTGTTTTTAAATGACGGAAAAATAAATTTGTTTTATAAAAACACTGTTGAAAATGCTGTTAATGGTAAGTTTATTTTTAAAACAACTAGCAAGCCTGAGGAACTGCAAAAATTTGTTAAAGCCTCAGAAAAGTGTGATATGACAGCAGAGCAAATGGATATTATTGCAAAATTATATCGTATACAAAGCATGGGTAATAACATTCAAACTGAAAAATTGAAAAAAGTTGAAGAGTTTGTAGGATGGGACAAAGTAAAAAATGAACTTTTCCCCATAAACAAGTCGTGGGTTATCACCTGCTTGGAGGATGGCAGTGTTAAGGTTCGCTTTGATAAAAACAATGATATTTCTGCAGTTGTTATAATAAACAATGGCGGAAAGGATGGAAAATACACACTATGTTACGAAAGCTCTGCCTTGCGTGTGTATGACAACAACATATTTCGCTCCAATAGCAAAGGAGAAAAGGTTGCTGTAAGCAATCAAATTACTCCGCCAAACGAAATTTTGGGTTACTTTAGAAATGCCAATGCGCATGCCTCAAGATACAATTTCAACGAGAAAAAACGAGAGTTCTCGTTAAAGATGCCAAATCAACATACGATTATTTATAACTTTGGGTGGCTTGAAGGCTACACTTCTATGTTCTTAAACGATAATTTTTGCAGATTATACGGTAAAAATAGTCAGTACAATGCACTTCCTGGTTGGAAATACGACAATGAGCGCAAAGCGCGTTTAAAACCTAACAACGAGTTTCCGATTGTTGTTAACAAAATGCTTGAAGAACCTTTTAGGTCGTTTAAGGATGTTGAAGAATATTTGCGTGCTCGCAAATTTTACCGCGTAACCATCAATGACGATATTTCAATGTTGGATGCCCAAATATTCTATGAAAGCGTTATGTTTCAATTGTTTGAAGAATCTAAAGGTGATGAAAAGAGGGATTATTTATTTATTAAAAACAAGCTAAACTCTGCTAAAATTAAAGACTACAGAATTGAAACTGTTTCTATTAATGAAAGTAAATTAGAAAAATATCTTAAATATTGGGAAGCAAGGTTGAATGATATTCCGAATTTTTATAATTTGGAGATTAATGACCAATATAATTATATTTTTTCAATTGATAAGATTAACAAATTTAATCTTGGTGGAATTAATGGTTATGAGGACCATTCGCTTAATAATGAAATTTTTACAAAGCTATTAGACATGTTATCCGTTAATGCCTTAAACAAAATGACAAAAAATAAAATGATTTTTGATGAATTGCGCCTTCCTGCGAAAAAAATTGAAGACTTGCAATTTTACAAACAGGAATTTGCACCTGTAATAGTTACAATGATGGTGTATAATGCACTTATTTGCTCTGGTTATGCCGACTGCATGTGTAATTATAGTTGCAAAGAAAATGTTTATCAGCAAGTTATGCAAAGCGATTTATTGCGTTTGGCTAAATTGGATTTTAGCGATTTTATCATTTCTGGCATGAAAAATAACAAACCATATGTTATTAAAGGGGATAAGTCTTCAAATAAACTGGACGATAAAGTTAATGTGAAACGAGATATTGTTCGTGTTATCCGCCATGCAATTGCCCACGGCAGGGTTGAGGTGCTAAATATGGATACTTATAAAGACAATATTGATACAATTGAGTTGTGTTTCCATAGCTTTCCACCAAATTCAAGGGATAAGTCTGAAACGATTGTTAGAGCAAATTTAGGAGCTTTGCGCAAAACCTTTACTAACAAGATGTTTATAACGCTTACCGATACAAAAATAACAGAAAAATTTCCGGGTTTAAATATTAACAATAATATTGTAAAATAAAACATAATTTATATTGTTTTATACTATACTATAATTTATTTTATTATATTATATTGTTATAAATATCGGGTGTCATAAATAAAAAGTTACTATAGATAAATCAAGATAAAAATTAAAACCACACCTACTAATGTGTGGTTTTTTTGTTTTAATAAACCATTTTGGGTGTTTAAACGTTATTAAAAATTTAATTTTTACGAAACGCGTGGCTGTGTGTGTGTTTAATGCTAAAAAAAATGTAAAAAAAAAGTAAAAACTTTTCAAAAAAGTGTTGACTTTGACTGTTTTGAATGGTAAACTACTCTTGCTGTTGAACTGAAAAGAGCAACAGCACTGAACATTAACAATTAAATAATGATAGATGAGAATTGAAACTTTGTTAATTTTAATGAGTTAAACAAATCTACATGAACTTTAACGCATAGTAGTTCGTGATAGAGTTATGGATTTAAACATAAGAGTTTGATCCTGGCTCAGGACGAACGCTGGCGGCGTGCTTAACACATGCAAGTCGAACGAAGCAAAAAGTGCTTGCACTTTTTGACTTAGTGGCGGACGGGTGAGTAACGCGTGAGGAACCTGCCGTAATCTGGGGGATAACAGATAGAAATATCTGCTAATACCGCATAAGACCACAGTACCGCATGGTACAGGGGTAAAAGAGTTATGTATCGGATTATGATGGCCTTGCGTCCTATTAGCTAGTTGGTGAGGTAACGGCCCACCAAGGCGACGATAGGTAGCCGACCTGAGAGGGTGATCGGCCACACTGGAACTGAGACACGGTCCAGACTCCTACGGGAGGCAGCAGTGGGGAATATTGGGCAATGGAGGCAACTCTGACCCAGCAACGCCGCGTGAAGGAAGAAGGCCTTCGGGTTGTAAACTTTTGTTGTAAAGGAAGAAGAAAGTGACGGTACTTTACAAGAAAGCCCCGGCTAACTATGTGCCAGCAGCCGCGGTAAAACATAGGGGGCAAGCGTTGTCCGGAATCACTGGGCGTAAAGGGAGCGTAGGCGGATGTTTAAGTCATGTGTGAAAGCCTGGGGCTTAACCCCAGAATTGCACCTGATACTGGGCATCTAGAGTGTTGGAGAGGTTAGTGGAATTCCTAGTGTAGCGGTAGAATGCGTAGAGATTAGGAGGAACACCAGAGGCGAAGGCGACTAACTGGACAACAACTGACGCTGAGGCTCGAAAGCGTGGGGAGCAAACAGGATTAGATACCCTGGT